>NZ_JQSG02000001.1:0-300000 GCF_000754095.2 Acidihalobacter prosperus | reverse complement strand
CACGCGCAGCGCCAACATCCTACTGACCTGGCGTCCCAAACGCTCCAGGATGCCGCGTTGCCGCTCTGTCAGCCTTTTCGGCTCCCGGTCAATGACGCACAGAGTGCCTAGATTGAATCCATCGCTGGTGGTCAGCACCATGCCCGCGTAGAAGCGTATATCGGGCGCACCGACAACCAAGGGATTGAAGCGAAAACGAGGATCCTCCAGGGCGTTCGGCACCTCGAAGATCGAATCGCCCAGAATGGCGTGCGCGCAAAAAGCCAAATCCCTCGGCGTCTCGCTCGCGTCGAGGCCCAATCGACTCTTGAACCACTGGCGATGTTCGTCGACCAGCGAAATCAGTGCGATAGGTGTCTCGCACACCTCGGACGCGAGGGCTGCAATTTCGTCGAGATCGCTTTCCGGCGGCGTATCCAGCACGGCGTAGCGGCGCAGCGCCTCAAGTCGATCGGCCTCGTTCGTCGGCATGGGGGCTGGCATCGCGCCGGAAGGCGCATACCCTTCCCGCTCCCGTTCGTCGCTCATGCATTCACTCCGAAATCGCTCACAGAGCCGCGCCGGACGCGGCATGCACCATGACGGCCTGATATTCGTAGGCTTTGCCGTCTTCGTTCATGAACGGTGTCAGCGAGACATCCACCCACAAGGGCGTCCCGTCCGCGCGTTTGATCGCCAGTCTACCGTGCCAGATATCGCCACGCGCCACCGCTTCCCCGATGCTCCGGTAAAATGCGTCCTCCTGCAGGCTCGATGTCAGCATGCGGTAATGCTTACCGAGCAAATACCGATCTTCGTATCCGGTGGCGGCAAGCAAACGCTCGTTGACGCAGCGAATCAGGCCGTGCGCATCGAAGCGTGCCAGCATGAATTGCGTATCCAGCGCCTGCTGCACCCGCTCGCGCTCGTACATGAGCGTTTCGATCCGGCGCCCGAGTTCGGCATTGAGCCGCGCTCGCCGCGCGCGGGCCCTGACAGCGGCGACCAGGTGCGCAGGGCGGATCGGTTTCACCAGAAAATCGTCGCCACCCAAATTGAGCGCAAGCAGCTGTTTGCTGATATCCGTTTCCGCGGACAGGAACAGTATCGGCAGGTGAACGAAATCCTCCTGCTCGCGCAATACGGCGGCCAGCTCGGGACCGGTCGCTTCCGGCATATAGACGTCGAGCACCACCACATCCGGCTGGAAACTGCGCAAGGCCGCCATCAGCTGCAGCGGATCGCTCAGCGGATGCACGGTCATGCCGGCCTGCTGCAGGTGCAGCGCCATGACCTGCAGAAGCTGGGCGTCGTCGTCCACCAGCAGCACGCGATAGGGCTGGGCCGGCACACGCACGGTCAAGTCATCCAGCAGCCTTGCCAGCCGCGCCGTATCGGCCGGCTTGACGATATATCGGCTGGCGCCGGCGCGGAAGGCGGCGAGACGCGACTCAAGATCGTCGCGCACGGAAAGGAATATCACCGCCGGCGGCTGCGCGATATCGGAACGCAGCAGGGAAATGGCCTTGGCGCCGGCCTCATCGCCCTGTGGGAAGATCATGTCCATGATCACCGCACTCGGCCACTCGTCGCGGTCGCAGGCGCGCATGAACGCGTCGAGTTCCGCGAACGCGCGCACACGATAACCTTCGGCCTCCAGCGCCGCTGCCAGCGGCACGGATTGCGTCGTGTCGTCTTCCACGATGTAGATCAGCGGTGGTCCCGCCCCATTGGTCCGGCGGCCAACCTTCAGCGGCTCGCTTTCACCGGACATCGCATCGTCCAATCCCTGGTCAAAGCGATCGAACGCAGCGGAAAAAGATGCCAGCGCCTGGGTGTCGCCGCGCGCGCGGTATTCTTCAAGGCGCTGACCGAATTCAATGGCCAGGACGCTCAACTGCGTGAATCCAAAGGTGCCGGCAGCGCCTGCCAGATCGTGCAGAAGACGCGAAAGCGATTCCATTTCGCCGGTCGGCCAGCGGCCGCTCTCCGCTGTGGCCTTCAATTGAATCGACTCGTTTCTGATCGCCTGCAATCGCGTCGGCAAGTGATTGGTGAAGCGCTGCTGCAACGATTCGAGCGCATCATTGAAGGTATTTTTCATCACCGGATTCCCGTCATGATGGTGATTGTCGCAAAGGGCCGCGCGCTGGCTGCGGCGCCTTCATTTGCCGCCCGCGGACGGCTGAAGTACCGGCATGCCATGGGCCAGACACCAACGGTCAAGCCAGTTTTCGGCCGGTTCCGGGCGGCCGAACAGGTAGCCCTGCATCACCGCGCAATGGTGACCGGTCAGAAAATCCGCCTGCTCGCGCGTTTCCACGCCTTCGGCCACCACCCCGAGCCGCAGATGGCTCGCCATCGCAAGCATCGCCTCGACCAGCGTCCCTTCATTGGCACGTCGCGGCGCATCCTGCACGAACTGACGATCGATCTTGATTTCGTGTATCGGCAAACGACGCAAATAGGCCAGACTCGAATACCCGGTACCGAAGTCGTCGATCGAAAAACGCACGCCCATATCCGCCAGCTCCGACATCTTGCGCGCGATTTCCGAGAAATTTTCGATCAGGAGATTTTCCGTCACCTCGATCACCAGATCGTGCGGATCGGCATGCGCCGACGCAAGAATGTCTCGCACCTGTACGACGAAATCGGCCTGATGGAATTGGCGCGGACTGATATTGACGGCAATCCGCAATGGACACCCCCTGACCCGAAGGCGGGCGAGCATGCGACAGACCTGCCGCAGTACCCATTGACCCAACGGCACGATCAAGCCCGATTCCTCCGCAATGGGAATGAAATGCGACGGGGGAACGGGGCCTTGCAAGGTGTGCTGCCATCGCATCAACGCCTCGGCACCCACCACCCGCCCTGCAGCGTCGACCTGTTGCTGCAGATAGACCTCGAAGCCGCCTTCTTCCAGGGTCTGGCGCATGTCATGTTCCAAGGCATAGCGCTGCGTCAGCGTGGCCTGCATCGCAGGCTCGAACAGGCAGGCTTCGTTTCGCCCGAGATCCTTGGCCCGGTACATGGCAATATCAGCCTCGCGCATCAAATCCCCAACGGATTCGAAACCCTTGGGGAACAAGGTGATCCCAATGCTCGCGCCCACCCGATGGGACTGCCCTTCTATCCGCAGCGGCTGATCCAGGCAGCGCCTGAGTTTCTCGGCGATCGCGCGGGCATCCTGCTCCGCCTGCCCCGGTTTCGTCCCGAGGTCGGGCAGCAGCACAACGAATTCGTCGCCGCCAAGACGCGCCACCGTATCCTCCGCGCGCAAGGTTTCGACCAGCCGTTGCGCCACTTCCTGCAGCAACGCATCGCCATGGCCATGGCCATGGATATCATTGATACGCTTGAACCGATCGAGGTCGACGAACAATAGCGCACCAAGCCGCCGTTCTCGTCGAAGCATGGCCAGCGTCACGCCGAGGCGATCAAGCATCAGCGAACGATTGGGCAATCCGGTGAGGGCATCGAAAAAGGCCAGGCGATGCAATTCGCGCTCGGCCAGCTGATGACTGCTCACATCGCGCACCACGTTCAGGCAGTGTCGAATATGACCGTCCAGATCACGTAGCGGAATGACCGTCGTCTCTTCGATCGTTTCTCGCCCGTCGTCGCCGTGCCGACTCAGCTCCCCCGACCATGCCTGACCTCGCGCCCGGCATTCGGCCAGCTGGGTGCTGATTTCAGGCTCCTCGCGTCCGGGCTGCAAGCTGACCGGATCGAGCCCCATCAGATCGTCCGGCGAATACCCGCGCTGCCGGGCAAAGGCTTCGTTGACGTACTCGATGACACCGGACAGACCGGTCACGAACACGCCATCGGGATGACGCTCGATCATCTGGCTCAGACGATGGCGGCTCTGACGCTCTTGCGCGATTGCTAGCGCGAGCGTGGCGATACGCGCCATCCGTTTCAGCAATCCCCGCGCCTGCCGGCAGACGACCCGGTCGCGCACGAAGGTCATCCAGCCCAACAAACGGTGATTCGAGGTGCCAAGCGGTATGCGTATGCGTTCAGAGCACGATTTTTCGGGCGCTTGCCCGGCTATCAGTCGCGCATCGAGCGCAGGCGCCAGCCAGCTCGACAACGCAACCATACGCGCCAGTACGGTGTCGGCACCGATATTGCCGGCCAGCCAGCTCATCCCTTCATCGGCCAAAACCGTCACATCCAACGGCCATCGAGCGTGCTCTGCACCGCGCACCAGGACCAGCCAGTGGCGCGAATCGCCGAATCGCAGCTGACTGAATGCGAAGTGCGCACGCTGGCGACCGGCATCGGGACGATTCAGCCAAAGCGACAGGCAGAACGGCGCGCCGGATGACAGACCGAGTTGCAGTGCGACTTCAGCTTCGGCTCCGGCGGCCTCGCGAGGAGGGCGAGCTTGGCGTACCAGCGGCGCATCCAGCACGCGCAACTCGCGATCGCCGCTCAAACGGACATAGGCAGGGTTGACCCAGACCACGACGCCCTCCTCGCTGACGAGAAGAAGCGCCTCGGCCAGATCGCGTAGGACCGCCCCTGCCCAGACGGGCACCAAGCCCGCAGGAGGACCGACGTTGGCACCGCTATTTCGCATCGTGACGTATGGATCGTTTCCCGAACTGACGTAGCCCGTTGAAATTCTCGGAACACGGATCCCGTTCGGCCTTGGCCGATCGTGCTCTAGCTGAGTGTAGGTCAATCGGAACCGCGCGACCGGACGACCGCGAAGGTGAAGCCGTCGCGCGCGGCGTGGCGGCTGTCCGGGCAGCCCGGACCGGCCTCTCGCAAGGCGATGGCCTGCAGCGCGGGCAGAATCATGACCCACCATGGACCACCCGCGCTCAGGCCGCCGTTTCGGCCGCCAGTGCGGCCGAAACCAGTCRCGCAAGCCTTTGCTCCGCATCCCTCAGTCGCGCATCGTTCGATACAACGTCCTTCAAGTGCCGGCGCCCGCCGAACAGGCCCACGATTTCCTCATGCACCCGCAATAGCGGATGATCGTCGTCCATCCCGCGGGATATCAGGTATTGCACCAGCGGGCAGCAGTGGGTCGTGTCGAGACTGCCGACCAGGCTGCCCTCGCGTACGATCAGGTCCATCAGCGTACGCTGACGCAGATGCGCGGCATACGCCCCGAGCAGGCTTCCCGTTTGCCCGGAAGAAGCAAGCGCATTCCGCCCCGGCTCCAGCCAGTCCGACAGGGCCGCAGCCGACATGGGGCGCGCCAGCGCATAGCCCTGTACCGCATCCACCCCCAGCGCGATCATCGCGTCGAGCATGGCCGGCGTTTCGACGCCCTCGACGATCAGCTGAACGCCCAGCCCCTGCGCCAGCGACTGCAATGCCATCACGAACAGCAAATTGTCTGGCCCCTGCGCGAGATCGCGGACAAAGGCCTGATCGAGCTTGATGCGGTCGATCGGCAGTTCCTTGAGGCGCAGCAGAGACGAATAGGCCGAACCCACGTCGTCAAGCGCGATGCGCGCACCGGCTTCGCGCAGGGCGCGCATCAGTTTGAGTGCGCTGTCGGTGGCCAGAAACTCGCCGCTCTCGAGGATTTCCAGCGTGATGCGCTGCGGCGCGATGCCGCTGCCCTCCACGAGTTCGCGAAAACAATCGACGCAACCGATATCGAGGATAAAGTCCGCATCCACGTTGAAGGACAGGCCCAGATGGATGCCTCGTGCATCGAGACGCTGCAGCAGATCGAGTCCCTGACGCAGCATTTCTCGACTGAGATCGCGACGCGCATGAGCGCCCATCCCACCCAGAAATTCTGCGGGGGCCAGTATTCGCCCATCAGCCAGACGCAATCTGGCCAAGGCCTCGACGGCGACAACGCCGCCGCCTTGAAGATCGACAACGGGTTGATAAAAGGCCTCGGGGCGGGCGGAAAGCGGCCAGGGCGGCGGTGGCTCGCAAGCCAGCCCGGGTGGCGACCAGTAGCGCCAGTTGCACACACGCCCCGACTTCACATCCTTGACTTCGTACATGGCCTGATCGGCATGACGAATCAAGCCGTCCGGCGGACTTTCGTCGAAGGGAAACACCGTGGCGCCAAGGCTGGCGTTCAGTACGAACTCGGCGCCGTCGGACAAGCGCCAGGGCTGCCGCAAAGCCGATTCGATCTCGGCGAAGACATGCTCGACTTCGTCGAGGCTGGCGAACGATTCGAGCAGCAGCGCGAATTCGTCGCCGCTCAACCTTGCCACCACACCCTCGTCACGCAGACAGGCCTTCAGGCGCTCAGCCAACATGCGGAGCAGTTCGTCGCCGATCGCGCGCCCATAGCGGTCGTTGATCGGCTTGAAGTCGTCCAGATCCAGCACACCCACGCACAACAGCGTGCCTGCGCGCCGACTTCTTTCGCAGGCGGCCGCCAGATGCGTCGCCAACGCCTCGCGGTTGGGCAGCCCGGTCAGCGCATCGCGCTGGATCTGCCCGCGCAATTCGAGCAGCAGCTGTGCGAGTGTCGCCAGTGCCTCGAAGATCGTCATCCCGGCATTGTCGAAATAGCGGGTGCGATCCGCATGCACCACCAAGCACCCCTTGGTCGCGGTGTTGCGCAGACCAAAGGGGAAAACGCCAATCGAGCGGATATGAGGATGCTTGCGGCTCCATGCGGGCGCATCCTCGGCAGTCGGATCGAACGCCAGCGGTCGTTGCGCCACGAGCGCATCGATCATCGGGTCTCCCGCTGCCAGTTCGATGCGCTGCGGCACGATGGCCGCCTCCCCGGCCTGATAGGCGGGCGCCAGCATCGGCCCTTCCTTGTCGCCGAGACAGAACCAGGCCGCACGCAGGTGATCGGATGCCGCCACCACGCGATCGCAAATGGAACTCAGGACATCCTGCGGCGCGCTCGCCCGATCGAGCGACAGCGTCGCCTCAAGCACTGCCCGCGCGATCGCGTCGCTTTCCCGCAGGTCCGCACGGCGAGTCTGCTCGTAGCCCTCGAGCTGCAGGCTCATGTCGTAGAGCACGTACTTGATCAGAGCCATGTCGAGCCGACGGCGCTCGTCGCCGGCCAGTCCCAGCTGCTGCAGACGCTCGCGCAGGTAATCGATATACAGTCGATAGGCGCCGACCAGCCAGGTCGACATCACCCCGGCCCGATAATGGATCGTGCCCAATGCGGTCTGCTCGGCCCGGTTCGCTTCGTCGGGCCGCCGCCGCAGCATGCGGCGGAAATTGTCGACCAGCAGGTGCGACAGTTCGGCCAGACGTTCAACACCGATCTCTCCGAGCAATCGACCGGTATCGGGGTGTGCGCGGAGATAGTCGTAAAAACCGGTGGATAACACGTCCGCATCGGCGACCAGCGCATCGGCGTGGTCCATCACGCAGGTCACGTCCGACTCGCCGATACCCAGAAAGCGGGCAAGTTCGAAACCGGTCACGGGCTACACCTCCCTGTGCATCGAGCCCCCCGGCCCTGGCGGCACTGCGGGTATCCCGTCAACCGCCTCGGGTGCACGACATGTGGTATGTATCGCCGGCGCCCAAAATCAGTGTAGCATCGCCTCTCCCGCGCGCCAGCATCCGCTGGACGCCCGCCGCGCGCGTTGCCAGAATCGGATCATGAGCCTGTCCGCATTCCATCCCGCGGTAGCCCGCTGGTTCGGCGGGCAGTTCGACGCGCCCTCGCCGGCGCAGGCGCTCGCCTGGCCCGCGATCCGCTCCGGCCGGCCAACCCTGATCGCGGCGCCGACGGGCTCCGGCAAGACCCTCGCCGCCTTCCTCGCCGCCAGCGACGCGCTGGTCCGCGCCGGGCTGGAGGCGCCGCTGCCGGACGAGACGCGCGTGCTCTACGTCTCGCCGCTCAAGGCGCTGTCGAACGACGTCCACAAGAACCTCGAACTGCCGCTCAACGGCATCCGCGACGCGCTGCTCGAAAGCGGCGTGCACGACGTGCCCATCCGCGCCGCGGTGCGCAGCGGCGACACGCCGCCGGGCGAGCGCGAGGCGATGAAGCGGCGCCCGCCGCACATCCTGGTGACCACCCCCGAATCGCTCTATCTGCTGCTCACCTCGAGCTCGGGGCGGCGCATGCTCGCCACCGTGGAGAGCGTGATCGTCGACGAAATCCACGCCCTGGCCGGCAACAAGCGCGGCGCCCACCTCACCCTCTCGCTGGAACGGCTGGCCGCGCTGACCCCGCAGCCGCCGGTGCGCATCGGCCTGTCGGCGACGCAGAAGCCCATCGAGGACATGGCGCGCTACCTCACCGGCGGCGACGGCGACTGCCTGATCGTCGACACCGGCCACGTGCGCGCCCGCGATCTCGCGCTGGAACTGCCCGGCTCGCCGCTCGAGGCGGTCATGGCCAACGAGGTCTGGACCGAGATCTACGATCGCCTCACCGCCCTGATCGAGGATCACCGCACCACGCTCATCTTCGTCAACACGCGCCGCCTGGCCGAGCGCGCCGCCGCGGCACTCAGCGAGCGTCTCGGCGAGGCCGCCGTCACCGCGCACCACGGCAGCCTCGCGCGCGAGCACCGGCTGGACGCGGAGCAGCGCCTCAAGCGCGGCGAACTGCGCGCGCTGGTGGCCACCGCCTCGCTGGAGCTCGGCATCGACATCGGCGACGTGGACCTCGTCTGCCAGCTCGGCTCGCCGCACGCCATCGCCACCCTGCTGCAGCGCGTCGGCCGTTCCGGGCACCGCCTCGGCGCCCTGCCCAAGGGGCGGCTGTTTCCGCTCTCGCGCGACGATCTGGTCGAGTGCGCCGCCCTCCTGCGCGCGGTCGCCCGCGACGAACTCGACCGCATCCCGGTGCCCGCGCACCCGCTGGACGTGCTCGCGCAGCAGATCGTCGCCGAGGTCGCGGCGCGCGACTGGGAGGAGGACGCGCTCTACCGCGCCTGCGTCCGCGCGTGGCCCTACCGAGACCTCGCCCGCGCGGACTTCGACGCCGTGGTGCGCATGCTCGCCGAGGGCTTCCACACCCGCCGCGGCCGGCGCGGCGCCTATCTGCACCGCGATGCGGTCCACGGCATGCTGCGCGCGCGGCGCGGCGCGCGCCTCGTCGCCCTGACCAACGGCGGCGCCATCCCCGACCAGTTCGACTATCAGGTCATCCTGCAGCCCGAGGGCCTGTTCATCGGCACGGTGAACGAGGACTTCGCCTTCGAAAGCCTGTCCGGCGACGTCTTCCAGCTCGGCAATACCGCCTACCGCATGCTCAAGATCGAGCAGGGGCGCGTGTTCGTGGAAGACGCCCACGGCCAGCCGCCGAACATCCCCTTCTGGTTCGGCGAGGCGCCCGGGCGCAGCGACGAGCTGTCGCAGGCCGTGTCCGCCCTGCGCGCGGATTTCGACGCCCTGCTCGCGCAGGGCACCGACGCCGCGCTGCGGGAAGCCGCCGGCCCGCTCGGCCTGCCCCCAGCCGCAGCCGAGCAACTGGTCGCCTACCTCGCCGCCGGCCGCGCCGCGCTCGGCCTGCTGCCCACCCAGTCGCAGGTGGTGTTCGAGCGCTTCTTCGACGAGCTCGGCGACCAGCATCTCGTGATCCACTCGCCCTACGGCTCGCGCCTCAACCGCGCCTGGGGCCTCGCCCTGCGCAAGCGCTTCTGCCGCCGCTTCAACTTCGAGCTGCAGGCCGCCGCCGGCGAGGACAGCATCGTGCTCTCGCTCGGCCCGACGCACAGCTTCCCGCTCGACGAGCCCGCCCGCTATCTCAAGGCCGCCACCGCCGAGGACGTGCTCGTCCAGGCGCTGCTCACCGCACCCATGTTCGGCACGCGCTGGCGCTGGGTGGCCAACACCGCGCTGGCCGTGCCGCGCAACCACGCCGGACGACGCCGGCCGCCGCAGTTCCAGCGCGGCGACGCCGAGGATCTGATCGCGGTGGTCTTTCCCGACCAGCTCGCCTGCGCCGAGAACCTCGCCGGCGAGCGCGCGGTGCCCGAGCATCCGCTGGTCGCGCAGACGCTTTACGACTGCCTGCACGAACTGATGGATATCGACGGACTGCGCCGGCTGCTCGCCGACATCGAGGCCGGCACGGTCGAGGTCGTGCCGCGCGAAACCACCACGCCCTCGCCGCTGGCGCTGGAAATCCTCAACGCGCGCCCCTACGCCTTCCTCGACGACGCCCCCGCCGAGGAACGGCGCGTGCTCGCCGTGCAGCAGCGCCGACACCTCGACCCGGCCGAGGCCGCCGAGATCGGGCAGCTGGACCCCGCCGCCACCGCGCGCGTCCGCGCCGAGGCCTGGCCGTCGATCCGCGACGCCGACGAGCTGCACGACGCCCTGCTGATCCTCGGCGCGCTCGCGGAAGGCGAATGCGAGCCCGCCTGGCGCCCCCATCTCGACGCCCTGATCCGTGCCCGCCGCGCCACCGTGCTTGCGGCGCCTGCCGGCCCGCTGTGGATCGCGGCCGAGCGCCTGCATGGCTGGCGCAGGGTATTGCCAGAGGCGGAACCGAACCCGCCGATCGAGCCGGCCGGCGACGAGCGTTTCGCCGACTCCGACGAGGCCCTGCGCGAACTCGTGCGCAGCCGCCTCGAAGGCCTCGGCCCGGTAACCGCCGCCGGACTCGCCGCGCCGCTCTCGCTGCCGCAACCCGGGGTCGAGGCCGCGCTCGCCGCGCTGGAAGCCGAGGGCTTCGTGCTGCGCGGGCGCTTCGACCCCGGGCTTGCCGGGGAGCAATGGTGCGAACGCGGCCTGCTCGCGCGCATCCACCGCGACACGCTCAATCGCCTGCGCCGCGAGATCGAGCCCGTGAGTCCGGCCGACTTCATGCGTTTCCTGTTCCACTGGCAGGGTCTGGACGAACCCGGCACCGGCGTGGCCGCGCTGCAGCGCAGCCTGGCCCAGCTCGAGGGTCTGAACCTGCCGGCGGCGAGCTGGGAGGCCGAGGTGCTGCCGGCGCGCATCCAGCCCTACTGGCCGGGCGAACTCGACGAACTCTGCCGCAGCGGCCATCTCGCCTGGCTGCGCCTGCAGCCCCCGGCGGGGGCGGACCGCGCCGGCCGTCGGCGCAAGCCCGCAGTCAAGACCACGCCGCTCGCCCTGCTCTCGCGCGCCGGCCTCGCCGCCTGGCAGGCCGGTGCCGCCTGGCCCGAGGACCGCCTCGCCGGCCTGTCCAGCCCGGCGCGCGCCGTGCACGCGCAGCTCGCCGCCGCAGGCGCCAGCTTCTACGAAGACCTGCTCGCCGACTGCGGACTCCTGCGCAGCCAGCTGGAGGAGGCGCTGGGCGAACTGGTCGCCGCGGGGCTCGCCACCGCCGACGGCTTCCAGGGCCTGCGCGCGCTGATCGCGCCGCGTCGCGGCCAGCGGCGGCATACGCGCCGCGCCGAAGCGGTCGCGCCGCTGGCCGCGGCGGGACGCTGGTCGCTGCTGCGCACGCGACCGCCCGCCGAGCGCGACGCCCAGGCTCATGCCGAGCACATCGCGCGCACGCTGCTGCGCCGCTACGGCGTGGTGTTTCGCAAGCTGCTGGAGCGCGAACAGGGGCTGCCTGACTGGCGCACGCTGCTCTACGTGTTCCGCCGGCTGGAGGCGCGCGGCGAGTTGCGCGGCGGGCGTTTCGTCGAGGGCTTCGCCGGCGAGCAGTACGCCCTGCCGGAGGCGGTCGCCGCGCTGCGCGAGGTGCGCCGGCGGCCGGCCGGGGCGGAATACGTCGTGCTCGCCGCGGCGGACCCGCTCAACCTCACCGGCATCGTCACGCCGGGCGAGCGCGTGCCGCCGCTGTCCGGCCATCGCCTGCTGTACCGCGACGGCGTGCCGGCGGCCGCCAGCGCCGGGCAGGACCTGAAACTGCTTGCCGCGGCCACGCCCGACGAGGCCGCGGCCTTGCGCCACCGGCTGCTCAGACGGCCGCACCCGGCGGCCTATCATCCGCCACCGCAGCGCCCCGTATAAAAACCTCAGTAACGCCCGCCGAGGGGACGACCACGGTCCCAGTCCCGGTCGAAGCGCGCGGCCAGCCGCGCCAGCGCGGGACCGTGCAGCACGAGGCCGATCTCGCGGTTGCGGTAAAGGCTGGATTCGCTGAAGTTCTGCGAACCGATGAAGGCCTCGCCGCGTCCGAGGATCAGCTTGGCGTGCAGATAGGGGCGGCGCAGCAGGCGCACCCGCGCGCCCTCCCGTTCGAGCCCCGCCAGCACCCGGAGATCGTGCCGCGATTCGCGCGCCGGCACGAGGATGCGGATGTCGCCGCGCTTGGCGCGAACCGCCCGTTCGATGGCCGCCACGTCGCCGAACTCCTCGCTCTCGATCTCAACCGGCCCCGGCTGGCGAATCACCGCCGCAAGCGCGCGGGCGCTGCCCGGCGAAGCGATCAGCGGCGGCGGCAACGGACGCCGCAGATGTCGCCCGCGCCAGTCGTCGTCGAACACCGCATCCAACGCCGCGCCGGTGCGTCGGTCGTCGCCGATCCACAGGTACTCGCGGTTCCGGCGGAACGCCGAGTAGGTGAAATTGGCGGTGCCGACGAGATAGCGCCGACCATTGTCGACCACGATGTATTTGGCATGGTCGAACACGTACCGCCCCTCGAAGCGCCGTGGCGCGTAGCGCTGGGCTACGCCCGCATCGGCGAGCTCGCGGCGCTCCCGTGCCACGAAGCGCCGCTGCGCACGGTAGGGATGTTCCTGAATGATCACGCGCACGCGCACCCCGCGGTCGCGGTCCGCGCGCAACGCCGCGAGTACGCGGCGATCGGTGATCATGTAGACGTTGAGGTCGACCGAGCGGCGGGCCGACTCGATCAGCTGGACCACCGGCTGCACGCCGGCCTGGGGTTCGATGTAGAGCATGCTCGACACGCCTGTGGGGGGTGCGGCATTGTACGCCGCGAACCCACCGCCGTCCGGGAGCCTCCCATCGACGCCCACACGCCCGACCGGAACCACGCCCTGCGGCTCGCCGAGGCCCATCTGGCCGCAGCCGACCCGGTGATGGCCCGCGTACTGGCCGCGATCGGCCCCTGCCGACTGCGCCCGCGCGACGCCCCCTTCGTCACGCTGTGCACCAGCATCGTCGGACAGCAGCTCTCGACCCGCGCCGCCGGGACCATCCGCGCCCGTCTGGAGGCCCTGCTCGGCGGACCGCCCTCGCCCGCCGCACTCGCCGGGGTCGATGCCGGCGACCTGCGCGCTGTGGGGCTTTCCGGCGCCAAGACGCGCTACCTGCAGGCCCTCGCGCAGGCCCAGCTCGACGGCACGCTGGATTTCGCCGGACTGGCGGCGCTGCCCGACGCAGCGGCGCTGGAACGGCTCACCGCCCTGCCCGGCGTCGGCCGCTGGACCGCCGAGATGTTCCTGATCTTCGGGCTGGGGCGGCTCGACGTGATCTCGCTGGGCGACGCCGGGCTGCGGCGGGCTGCGCGGATGCTGTACGGGGAAGACATGGAGCTGGGCACGGTCTCCGCGCCCTGGGCCCCTTATCGCTCGGTGGCCGCCTGGTATCTCTGGCAGCACCTCGACGGCTGAGCCGCGGGCTCAGCGCTGGCGCAGGTGGCGGTACACATACAGCGTGAAGCCGACGATCAGCAGCCCGCCGATCAGGGCGTCGAAGCGGTGGAAATACGGCCCGAGGCTATCCCAGTTCTCGCCCAGCTTCACGCCGAGTTCGGCCAGCCCCAGGCTCCACAGGAAGGAACCCGCGAAGGTGTAGAGCACGAAGCGCTTGATCTCCATGCCGGCGATGCCCGCCGGCAGGGCGATGAAGGTACGCACCACCGGCAGCAGACGGCCGACGAAGATGGTGATGTCGCCATGACGCGCGAACCAGCGGTCGGCCAGCGCCAGGTCGTGGCGCGAGACGAGCACGTAGCGCCCGTAGCGCTCGACCAGCTGGCGACCGCCGTAGCGGCCGATAGAGTAGGCAACCAGCGAGCCGAGCACGCAGCCGATCGCCCCGGCCAGCGACACCCACCACAGATTCATCTCGCCGCGATACACCAGATAGCCGGAGAACGGCAGGATGATCTCCGAGGGCAGCGGGATGCACGCGCTCTCGATCGCCATCAGCAGCACGATGCCGGCATAGCCCAGATGGGAAATCGCCGAGATGACGAAAACCGAGAGCAGACCTATGAATTTTTCCAGCATGCAATCGTCCAGACGTCGCAAAGTCGCCGATCATACCCAATCGCCCGCCCGCGGTCCCCTGGCGCTCGCGCTTTACCGCGGCGATCCTGATAGGCTCGCGCACGCATACCGCGCTTTCCGACCCTGGAGCATGCAGCCATGAGCAACGGCTATCTCCTCGCCCTCGACCAGGGCACCACCAGCAGTCGCAGCATCGTGTTCGACCTTGCCGGCCGCGCGCTGGCCCAGGCGCAGCAGGAATTCGAGCAGCGCTACCCTCAGCCCGGCTGGGTCGAGCACGAGCCCGAGGTCATCTGGGGCACCCAGCTCGCCACCCTGCGCGAGGCGGTGCGCAAGGCGCGCATCGATCCGGCCGGGATTCGCGCCGTGGGCATCACCAACCAGCGCGAGACCACGCTGCTGTGGGACCGCCGCAGCGGCCAGCCGGTCGCCCCGGCCATCGTCTGGCAGGACCGGCGCACCGCCGATTTGTGCGACGCGCTGCGCGCCGAGGGTCACGAACCCCTGTTCCGCGAGCGCACCGGGCTGCTGCTCGACCCCTACTTCTCGGGCACCAAGCTGCGCTGGCTGCTCGACCAGGACCCGGCGCTGCGGCGTCGCGCGGAGGCCGGCGAGCTCGCCTTCGGCACCGTGGACAGCTGGCTGATATACCGCCTCACCGGCGGCCGCGCACACGTCACCGACGTCAGCAACGCCAGCCGCACGCTGATGTTCGACATCCGCCGTCTGGCCTGGGACGCCGAGCTGCTGGCGCTCCTCGACGTGCCCGCCGCAGTCCTGCCCGAGGTCCGTCCCTCGGCCGGGCATTTCGGCACCCTGGCCCCGGCCATCCTCGGCCCCGAGATTCCGATCGCCGGTGTCGCCGGCGACCAGCAGGCGGCCCTGTTCGGGCAGGCCTGCTTCGCCCCCGGCATGGCCAAGAACACCTACGGCACCGGCGCCTTCGTGGTCATGCACACCGGAGAGCGGCCGGTGACGGGGGACGGCGTGCTGGCCACCGTGGCCTGGCAGCTCGGTGACGCGCCGGCCGAATACGCGCTGGAAGGCTCGATCTTCGTCGCCGGCGCCGCGGTGCAGTGGCTGCGCGACGGCCTCGGCCTGATCCCGGACGCCTCGCGCGTGGAGGCGCTGGCGCGCAGCGTGCCGGACAACGGCGACGTCTACTTCGTGCCCGCCCTCACCGGACTCGGCGCGCCGTTCTGGGACCCTTACGCGCGCGGCCTGATCGTCGGCCTGACCCGCGGCACCCGCGACGCGCACATCGCCCGCGCCGCGCTCGAGGCCATGGCCTACCGCACGCGCGACGCCATCGACGCGATGACCTCGGCCACCGGCATCCCGCTTGCCGAGTTGCGCGTCGACGGTGGCGCCTGCGTGAACGACTGGCTGATGCAGTTCCAAGCCGACATGCTCGGCGTCGCCGTGCGCCGGCCTCAGCACACCGAAACCACGGCGCGGGGCGCCGCGGCCCTGGCGGCCCTGGGCGCCGGAGTGATGGATCGCGCCCGGATCGCGGAAAACTGGGTCGAAGACAGGGTTTTCGAGCCGGGCATGGCGTCCGCCGAGCGCGAGCGCCTGCACGCGCGCTGGTGTCAGGCCGTCGAGCTTTGCCGAGGCTGGGCGCGTACCTGAGCCTGCGCATGGCAGGCCACGGCTACCACATCAGATCGTCGGGTACCTCGAAGCGAGCATAATGGGCGCGATCCTCGTCCGACATCGACTCCTCGGCACGCGCCGTAGCGACCAGGGCATCGGCATCCCGCTGGGCGATTTTTTCCGCGGCGGCAGCTGGCACCAACGCATAGCCGTCGTCCAGACGCGCGATGCGCAACACACCCGAACCCAGGCGCGTGTGCGTTTCGCGGTTCACGTACAGGGTCTTGACCTTGTCGCCGTCGACGAAATGGTGGGCGATATTCCCTTCCCATTCGCTCGCGCGGTTCGACTCGATCAGCTGACGCAAGGCCGCGGCTTCCGCCTTGGCCTTGAGCGCTTCCTGCCGCGCCTGGTTGAGTTCGCGGTCGCGTGCCTGTTTCTCGCGCGCCGCCTGCTCCGCGAGCCGTGCGGCCTCGGCGGATGCCTCCGTCCCGCGCCGCCCCTTTTTGAGCTGCTGGTGCTTTTCCTTTTTGACCTGCCTGGCCTTCTTCTCGTCGACCAGGCCGGCCTTTTTCAGCTGATCGAACAGGGAACCGGACATCGCGTGCCGCTCACATCATCGTCTGGCCGCTCATTCTAGCCGATCCCGGCATCGCCGTCGGCGCACCCCGCTCATGCCCATCCGCCAAGGGCGTGTTTACCCGTCCGCGGTGGTGGATTACGCTCGCCCCGATCTCGCCGATTAGACCATTCGGCTGCCGACCAGGGGGATGCATGCGATCCAAAACCGTTTCCGTCACGATCAATGCGCCGCCGGCACGGGTCTACGCCTATGCCTCCGCGCCCGGCAACCTGCCCACGTGGGCACCCGCATTCTGCCGCTCTGCGACCCTGCGCGAGGGCGAATGGGTGCTCGAGACCGCGGAAGGCCTCGCCCGCTGCGCATTCGCGCCGCCCAATCCCTACGGCGTGCTCGACCACACGATCACCTTCGATTCCGGTGCTCGCGTCACTCAATCCATGCGCGTCACTCCCTCCGGCGATGGGAGCGTCTTGTCGTTCGTGCTCACGCCGCTGCCGAATCAGTCGACAAGCGCCTTCGAGGCCGAGGCCAATCGCGTGCGCTGCGATCTCGAATGCCTGCGAGATCTGCTCGAAAACGAAGCATGCGGCGACCGCATCGATGATTGCTCGGCCTCCACGGCGTACGTCCCGCCCGGTTTCGGTACGGTAACGCCCTATCTGTTCGTCGACGACGCGGCCGGCTATGTCGAATTTCTCGTCGAGGCGTTCGGCGGCACGCGATCCCTGCTTTCCATGCGCCCCGACGGCAAGATCGCCAACGCGCAGATACGTATCGGCACGAGCACGCTGATGGTCAGTGAAGCGAGCGCGCAATACCCGGCCATGGCCTCCGCCTATTACCTTTATGTGGCCGATGCCGACCAAGCGCTCGCCAAGGCCCTCGCCTGCGGCGCGGACCTGGAAATGCCAGTGGCGGATATGCCCTACGGAGATCGCCAGGGTGGCGTGCGGGACCGTACCGGCACCATCTGGTGGTTATCGCAAAGGCTTGTCCATCAGGGGTACGCGAGCTGAAAGCCGGCCATCTGGCCGTCGACGGAACCATATGAACGCGGCGACTCTCCAATGTTCTACAACCGGAGGGCCGCACCGCCGCGGCCACCCTCATTCCTGCAATAATCGCGAGGACGCATCACATGCCTGTCTATTCCGCTTCGACGAGGCGCCTGGCCACAGGCTCGATCATCGCCCGCACCTACGGCCTGCTTGCGGCGAGTCTCGCACTCACCGCGGTGACCGCCGAGGTCGGCATGCGCTCGGCGCTGGCCTGGGAGCATCCGCTGCTGTGGATGATTCTCGCCTTCGGCGCGCTGCTGGGCATCCAGTTCCTGCGCGCCAACCGCGGCCTCGCCCTGTTCCTGCTGTACGTCTTCTCGGGGCTGATGGGCTTTGCGCTCGGGCCGGTGATCGGCGAGTTCCTGCGCATGCCGGGCGGCGCGGCGATCGTGAGCGAGGCCGCCGCCGGCACGGCTATCGACTTCGCCGCACTGTCGGCCTATGCGTGGGTTTCGCGCCGCGATTTCAGCTTCCTGTACGGCTTTCTGTTCACCGGGCTGATCATCGCGGTGATCGGCAGCATCGCCGGCATCTTCCTGCACATCGAACTGCTGCATCTGGTCGTCGCCGGCATCGCGCTGCTGGTGTTCTCCGGCCTGGTGCTGTTCGACACCAGCCTGCTGATCCGTCAGCGCGGCGTGGTCGACCCGATACTGATGGCGGTATCGCTGTATCTCGACGCGCTGAACATCTTCATGGCCCTGCTGCAGATTCTCGGCCTGACCCAGATGGGACGCCGCAACTGAGTCGACATGGCCGTCGCACGACCCGCCCCCGGCACGCACCGCCGCCGGGCGGCGAGATCGTGCAGCTCGACATCGACGGCGTGCTCGACCTGCATCATTTCAAGCCGCGCGAGGTGCCCGACCTGGTGCGCGAATACCTCCATGAATGCCGCCGACGCGATATCGCCGAGGTGCGCATCGTGCACGGCAAGGGCAAGGGCGTGCTGCGCGCCATCGTGCAGGACATCCTCGCCCAGGACCCACACGTGCTTGCCTACGGCCCCGCCATGGACCGCAGCGGCTGGGGTGCCACGGTGGCTCGCCTGCATACGGCGCGGACGCCACCGTCGCCGCGTACGGCGGAGACTGGCGCGGCCGTCGAGAGAAAACGATTCTGGCAGAAGCTCTGGCCCTGGCGGCGGAACTAGATCCGACGCCAGGGCCACAAGGGATGGATGAGGCTCAACCCATCGGCAGGGCGTAGTCGACGCCGACCGTGAAGTTGTCGTTGCTGATGCTGTTGGCGTCCTGCGTCATCCACTGCACGCCGAGCGACAGCCGCGGACGCAGGTGATACTTGATGCCGATGCCGAGACGACCGCCGATATCGCTGCCGCCCAGATCGCCGGTAGCCTGCAGGTTGCCGAGACCCACCTTTACGTAGGGCAGCAGCGCCTGGTCCTCGCCGACCGGGTAGCCCGCCATCAGATCGACGCCGACGACATCGGAGCCGTAGCTCACGTTCGCGTTGTGCGTGGCCTGCGCGTTGAGATCGGCAAACACGTCGCCGCCAAGGATGATCGGCGCGGCGGTCGAGTTGGCGAGCGCCATGCGATAGCCGCCGGAAATGCCTGCGGTCAACGAATTCTCGGTATTGAGGCCGGACGCGCTCGATTGATTGATGCCCGCGTGGGCGCCGATGTAGGCGCCAGTCCAAGGCGTCGCCCCGGCATAGGGGGCCGGCATCGCCAGCGCCGATACGGGCAGCGCGAGGAGAAGGCCTGCGGCCATACGGGATCGAATGCTCGTCATATCACCACTCCTTAAACGAAAACGTGGGGGGGTCGGAACGCCCGGACTCGGGCATCCCATTGACCGGCGACGTCGGACGAGGTTCAAAGCGGGACGAACGACGGGTGCGCGCCGCCGGGCACGGTAACCATCACGACGGCAGCGCACACAGGGTTGCATACCGCGCCCCACGAATTTCCGATGGGCACATCAATCATTCCAATGACTTGCAGGGACTTCGGCGAATCCGTCTGAAGTCACGGCGCGTGCAGTCCCGTCACGCGCAAAGCGCTTCCAGGACCTCGAGCAGGCGCTCGCACTGCGCGTCGGTACCGACGGTGATACGCAGGTAATCCTCGATGCGCGGCTGGCGGAAATGCCGCACCAGCACACGCTGCGCGCGCAGACCCGCGGCCAGCGACTCGCCACGATGCGCCGGATGACGCGCAAACACAAAGTTGGCCGCCGAGGGCAACACCTCGAATCCCAGCGATTCGAGTCCCGTCGTCAGGCGTTCACGACCGGCGATCACCGCCTGCCGCGTACGCTCGAAGTAGGCCTCGTCGGCCATGGCGGCGACCGCGCCGGCGATCGCCAGCCGTCCGAGCGGGTAGGAATTGAAGCTGTTCTTGACCCGTTCCAGGCCTTCGATCAACGGCGCCTGACCGAGTGCAAAGCCGACCCTCAGACCCGCCAGCGAGCGCGACTTGGACAGTGTCTGGATGACCAGCAGGTTGGGGTATTCGGGCACCAGCGCGGCCGCCGATTCGCCGCCGAAGTCGATGTAGGCCTCGTCCACGACGACCACCGAATCCGGGTTGAGATCGAGCATGCGCCGCACCGCCTCCAGCGGCAGCAGCCGGCCGGTGGGCGCGTTCGGGTTCGGAAAGATCACCCCGCCGTTTTCGCCCGCATAGTCCTCGGGATCGATGCGCAGCGCCGCATCCAGCGGCACGGGACGATAGTCCACGCCGTACAGGCCGCAATACGTCGGGTAGAAGCTGTAGGTGACGTCCGGAAAGAGGATCGGCCGCGCGTGCTTGAGCAGCGCGCAGAAAGTGTGCGCCAGCACCTCGTCCGAGCCGTTGCCGACGAACACCTGCGCGGCGTCCAGCGCGTAGCGCTGCGCGATCGCCGTCTTGAGCGCACCCGCCTCGGGATCCGGGTACAGGCGCAGCCCGTCACCAGTGTCGGCACGAATGGCTGCCAGCACGGCCGGCGACGGCGGATAGGGGTTTTCGTTGGTGTTGAGCTTGACAAGCTGTTCGACGCGCGGCTGTTCGCCCGGGGTATACGGCGTCAGCGCTGCGACAAGATCACTCCAGAATCGGCTCATGCGCGGCTTCCGTGAACGAAAGCCGCGATTATGCCGCATTCCGGGCCGGCCGCGTGCGGCCGCGCGGCATGGACTAGCGACGCATGCGCAGGCGCGTGCCGTAATTCAGCGACAGCTCGATCTCCGCGGCATCGAGTCCTTCGGGGAAATAGGTGCGCTCGATCAGCGCGTCGCGCAGGGTCGCCCCTTCCAGCACGCAGCTGCGCATGTCCAGACCGCAGAGATTGGCGCGATCGAGTCGGCAGTCGCTGAAATCCACGCCGCCGACATCCACCTTGCGCAGATCCATGGCATGCAGATCCTTGCCCGCCACGCGGCAGGGTTTCCCTGCTGCACGGTACGCGTTGAATTCCTCGATCCTGTGCTGGCCGAGCAGCTCGCAGGGATCTTCCTGTTCGCTGTCGGTCCCGCTCGTCGTGGTCATGGCACCCTCCCTTTACGTACCGGGCCAACCGCCGGTCCGCATGCGGCGCCCATGAAAACAACCGATGGGCGAAGTATGGAACCTATTGCTCCGCACCGACGTGATTGAGATCAATGAACGGCCGCATGCCGATCGTGGATAGACGCCATTCAGGGACGACCACAAGCGTTCAGCCCCTCAACCACCGGGAGTGACCCATGTTTCCCAGCGCCGACAAGCCGATCGGATATATTCTGAAACGCTACCCTCGCCTCTCCGAAACCTTCATCCTCAACGAGATCAGGGCCCTGGAACGCCTGGGCACGCGGCTCACGCTGTTCTCGCTGCTGCGCCCCGAAGAAACCCATTTCCACCCGACCGTAAACGAAGTGCGCTCGCCGGTGCATTACCTGCCCGCGTCATGGTTGCGCAAGGCTGCGGTCGTGGCTGGCGCCCACCTGTCCGCGGCGGCGGCCGCCCCCCTGCGCTATCTGCATGCACTGGGGCTCGCCAGCTGGTGGGCGATCCGTACGCGACATCCGATCAGTGTCGGCAAACAGTTCCTGCGCGCCGGCTTCGTGGCGCACCATAGCCGGCGCGCAGGCATCCAGCATCTGCACGCGCACTTTGCCAACGCGCCGGCCACGGTGGCTCGGCTGGCGGCGGTGATGTGCGGCATCACGTACAGCTTCACCACCCACGCCAAGGATCTTTACCTCTCGCCGGCACGCGTGATCAGCCGACGCGTACGCAGCGCAAGCTTCGTGCTGACCTGCACCCAGCACAATGTCGACTACCTGCGCGGATTCCTGCCTCCGGAAGACCACGCCAAGGTCCATCTGGTCTATCACGGCATCGATCTCTCGGCCTTCCCCCCCGTCGCGCCCAGCGCGTCTCAGGGTGAGCGGCCTCTGATTCTTTCGGTCGGCAGGCTGGTACCGAAAAAGGGCATGTCGGACCTGATCGAGGCCTGCCGCCTGCTGCGCGACCGCGGCGTGCCGTTTCGCTGCGCCATCGTCGGCCAGGGCCCGCTGCGCGACGATCTCGAGCGCCGCGTGGGCGAACTCCAGCTCGGCAGCGAGGTGGAGTTCCTGGGCGCGATGGCCCACGACCGTCTGATCCGGCTATACGGCGAGGCCGCGATGTTCGCGCTGGCCTGCCATGTCACCGAGGACGGCGACCGGGACGGTATCCCGAACGTCATCGTCGAGGCCATGGCAACGGGTCTGCCGGTGGTGTCGACCCAGGTCTCGGGCATCCCGGAGCTGGTCGATCACGGCCGCAACGGCATTCTGGTGTCGCCGCGCGATTCGATCGCGATGGCCGACGCCCTGCAGCGGCTGCTCGAACAACCCGCCCTGCGCAATCGCATCGGGCAGGCCGCCCGCAACAGCATCGAGGGCCGTTTCGAATGCTGGGAGACCGCCAAGGAAGTTCGTTCACTGCTGCTCGCGGAGGCCACCACATGAATATCGCCTATCTCTGCGCCGACCGAGGCATTCCCGTGCTCGGCCATAAGGGGGCCTCCGTACACGTACGCGAGATGGTCGGCGCCTTCGCGCGCACCGGTCACGAAGTCGCGTTGTTCTGCACCCAGCGCGGTGAGGGCAATCCGCCGCCTCCCGGTGAGTGCATGGAACTCCCGATTCCCGATGACCCCGATCTGGTGCGCACCATCGCGGCGGAACGGGGACTCGATCAGGATACCGGCGACAAGGCCTTGCGCAGCGAACTGTTGCGCCTGGCCCACGACCGCACGCTGACCGCCCGCATCCTGGGCGCGCTGCAGCTGCGTGGCCGCCGGCCAGACCTGCTCTACGAACGCTATTCGCTGATGCACCGCGCCGGCATCGAAATCGCCGAGGCACTGGGCATTCCCCACATCCTCGAAGTCAATGCGCCGCTGGTCGAGGAACAGGCCAAATTCCGCGGGCTGATCCAGCGCGAGCTCGCCGAACGCATCGAGCGCGAGGTCTTCAACCGGGCCAGCCATATCGTGGCCGTTTCGGAAGCGATGAAGGCGCATGCGATGAACCAGGGCGTGCCCGAATCGCATATCAGCGTACTGCCCAACGGCGTCGATACCAGCCGCTTCAACACCGCGATCGACAAGCTGCTGATCCGGGCCCGTCACGGTCTGTCCGGTTGCCCCGTGATCGGCTTCGTCGGCAGCCTCAAACCCTGGCACGGCATCGATCTGCTGCTGGACGCCTTCCAGATCGTCCGCAGGCAGCACATCGATGCCCGCCTGCTGATCGTCGGCGACGGCCCGGTGATGGAAAATCTGCGCGCCCGCGTCACCCGCGAACGTCTGGGGCGCTCGGTGGTGCTCACTGGCCATGTCCCGCATGACGAAATCCCCGCCTATCTGGCCGCCATGGACATCACCGTCGCCCCCTATCAACCGCAGCAGGATTTCTATTTCTCCCCGATGAAGGTGATCGAATCGATGGCGACCGGCAGGCCAGTGGTGGCGCCGCGCATCGGCCAGCTCACCGAACTGGTCGAGGACGGCGTGACGGGTCGGCTGTACGCGCCCGGCGACACCGCCGCCTGCGCGGCGGCCATCGCCGAGTTGCTGCACAACCCGCTCGCCAGACGGGCCATGGGCCAGCACGCCGCGAACCGCGCGCAGACCGCTTTCAGCTGGGATTCCAATGCCACGCGCGTCGCGGCATTGGTACCGGCGCTGCATGTCCACGCCGGAGCCGCCGCTCCGGCAACCGCGTGACCGGCTGAGCATGGATCAGGCCGGCTTCAGTCTCTGGTCGCTGCGCGCATATCTGCGCCCGCACCACCATGCGCTCGCCGGCTCCGCTGTTGCCATGAGCCTGCGTGCGGCGGTGTTGTTGCTGATTCCATGGCCGCTCAAGTTCATCATCGACAGCGTGCTGTTCCGACACCCGCTGCCGCTGTGGATGGTGCACTGGCTGCCAGATCCTGTCGCGCATCGCTTCGAGCTGCTCAACATGCTGGCCGCAGGCATGATCGCGCTGGGGCTGCTCGACATGCTCCTGGCCATTCTCGGAAACCGCCTGCTGCTGGTCGCCGGCCAGCACGCGGTATTCGAGTTGCGCCGCGATCTGTTCGCACACCTTCAGCGGCTCTCGCTGGCCTATCATCGCAACCGCCGCAGCGGCGAACTATCGAGCCGTCTCAACGGCGACATACAGTCGTTGCAGAATCTGGTCGCCACGATCGGCAGCGGCGTGTTCGCCCATCTACTGACCCTGGTCGGCATGGTCGTGATCATGTTCTACATCGACTGGCGCTATGCCCTGATCGTGCTCTCGGCCGGCCCCGCCCTACTGTGGCTGATGCAGCGCTACAGCAGGCGGCTCAAACAGGCATTGCGCCAAGCACGCAATCGCGAGGGCGAACTGTCCGGACTGATACAGGAAATCATGACCGCCCTGCCCATCGTGCAGGCATACGGCCGGCAGGCGCATGAGGACGATCGCTTCGGACGCCATGCCGGACAAAGCCTGGAAGCGACCATCGAGGCCAGCGACCTGCAAAACCGTTTCGCGCCGCTGGTGGCCGGCGGCATCGCCATGACCACCGCACTGGCCACCTGGTATGGCGCCACGCAAGTACTCTCGGGACGCATCACCGCCGGCGAACTGCTGGTCTTTCTCGCCTATCTGCGCGGCATGGCGGCACCGCTGCGACAATTCGCCAAGTCCGCCGGCGTGATCAGCAAGGGCCAGGTCGCCGCAGAGCGACTGGCGGACATTTTCCGCGAGGCACCAGAAATCCGCAGCAAACCCGGCGCATTGCGTCCCTCGCGCAGCCATGGCGCCATTACGCTCGAAGATGTGTCCTTCGCCTATCGCGAAGACCGGCAGATTCTGCACGATATCGATCTTTCGATCGAACCCGGCCAGACCGTCGCCCTGGTCGGCGCGACCGGCGCCGGCAAGAGCACCCTGGCCGCGCTGGTACCGCGCCTGCACGACCCTTCCCGCGGACGCGTGCTGCTCGACGGCCATGACCTGCGCGACCTCGATCTCGACTATCTGCGCGCACAGGTCGCCCTGGTCTTGCAGGAGCCGCTGCTGCTGCAGGGCAGCCTGTGGGAAAACATCGCCTACGGCCGCGATGGCGCGGGACGCGCGGAGGCCGTAGCAGCGGCTCGCAGCGTGGGTATCGACGACATGATCGAAGCCCTGCCCCAGGGCTACGACACACTCATAGGCGAACGCGGTGCCGGCCTATCCGGCGGTCAGCGGCAATGCGTCTCCATCGCCCGCGCCATGCTGCGCGATGCGCCGGTGATCCTGCTCGATGAACCGACCAGCGCGCTCGACGCCTTCGCCGAGCGCCGCGTCACCGCGGCACTCGCCCGCCTCACCGAAGGTCGCACCACCCTGATCATCGCCCATCGCCTGGCCACCATCGTCGGCGCCGATGTCATCGTGGTGTTGGATGGAGGGCGTATCGTCGAAACCGGCCGCCATGCGGCCCTGCTGGCGCGGCAGGGTGCATACGCGGCGTTGTGGCGCGACGATGCG
This sequence comes from Acidihalobacter prosperus, assembly GCF_000754095.2. Taxonomy (NCBI): domain Bacteria; kingdom Pseudomonadati; phylum Pseudomonadota; class Gammaproteobacteria; order Chromatiales; family Ectothiorhodospiraceae; genus Acidihalobacter; species Acidihalobacter prosperus. Next base: position 274,732 of record NZ_JQSG02000001.1, on the reverse strand, counting down.
CACGCACGTGGCGAAAACCTCACGATCAACAACGACAGTCATCGAGGGAGTGTACCGGCATGAAGATCACGATATACGGATCGGGTTACGTAGGGCTGGTGACGGGTGCGTGTCTGGCGCAGGTGGGCAATCACGTGCTGTGCGTCGACGTCGATCCCGACAAGATCCACCGCCTCGAACAGGGCGACATCCCCATCTACGAGCCCGGTCTCGACAAGCTCGTGCGCGACAACGCCGCCGCCGGCCGCCTGCGCTTCACCCTCGACGCCGCCGAGGGCGTCAGGCACGGCCTGTTCCAGTTCATCGCCGTCGGCACCCCGCCCGACGAGGACGGCTCGGCCGATCTGCGCCATGTCCTCGAGGTCGCCCGCAGCGTCGGCCAACACATGGACGACTACCGCATCGTGGTCAACAAGTCGACCGTGCCCGTGGGCACCGCCGACCGCGTCCGCGAGGCCCTCGCCGAGGCCCTCGCCGCGCGCGGGGTGGCGGCGGAGTTCGATGTGGTCTCGAATCCGGAGTTCCTCAAGGAGGGCGCGGCCATCGAGGACTTCATGAAGCCCGACCGCATCGTGGTCGGCACGGACAACCCGCGCACCGGCGAGCTGATGCGGGCGCTGTATGCGCCCTTCAACCGCAGCCGCGAGCGCGTGGTGCTGATGGACGTGCGTTCGGCCGAGCTGACCAAGTACGCGGCCAATGCGATGCTGGCCACCAAGATCAGCTTCATGAACGAGCTGGCCAATCTGGCCGAACGCCTGGGCGCGGACATCGAGGCGGTACGCGTGGGCATCGGCTCGGACCCGCGCATCGGCTATCACTTCATCTATCCGGGCTGCGGCTACGGCGGCTCGTGCTTCCCCAAGGACGTGAAGGCCCTCGAGCGCACCGCGCGCGGCAGCGGCTATCAGGCCGAGCTGCTGGCCGCAGTGGAGTCGGTCAACGAGCGCCAGAAGCAGCGCCTGTTCGAGAAGCTGCACGCGCACTTCGCCGGCGATCTCAGGGGCCGCAGCTTCGCCCTCTGGGGCCTGGCCTTCAAGCCCAACACCGACGACATGCGCGAGGCCCCCAGCCGCGCCCTGATGGAGGCGCTGTGGGAGGCCGGTGCCCGCGTGCAGGCCTACGACCCGGTCGCCATGCACGAGTGCCGCCGGATCTACGGCGAACGGTCCGATCTTGCCCTGTGCGACAGCCCAGAGGAGACCCTGGAGGGCGCCGACGCCCTGCTCATCGTCACCGAGTGGGCCCACTTCCGCAGCCCCGACTTCGACCTCATCAAACAAAAACTCTCGCAGCCCCTCATCCTCGACGGCCGCAACCTCTACGACCCCAAAATCATGCATCAGCTCGGCTTCCAGTACCTCGCCATCGGGCGGGGCGGCAATGTCGCCGACCCGGTCGAGGAACGGCCGGCCATGCGCAAGGCCGTTTGACGACCGGATGATGCAACCCTTTGCGCCGGGACGACGTGTAGACACTCAAGCACTGGATCCCGGCGCATGTACCGGGTCCGGGCAAACCCATCAGGCTGGAGGCGTTTCCACGTGAATCAATCAGGATCGTACGTGTCACCTGGCCATGCCGGGTTCTCGCTCGCGCCGCACAAGGGCTATGCGCCTGCCGTCGCGGACAACCGCTGCGGCCATCAGCATCGCGCCTCCATCCGTTATCTCCACGGCAACGACTGGATTTCACTATGCCTCGACTGCTGGCGCCGCCAGCGCAGCTTGGGCGACGTCCGCGACACGCACGATGCGTTCTCGCTGCTGGGCGGTATGGACGAAAGGCGCGGCGCCCTGCTGGCGGGCGGCCTGACGCTGGCCACGAACGATTGGCGGCAAACCCGGCCGGGGTTTCACGCCACAAGCCCGTCGCGACCGGCGCGGGTGATGCTGTATTCGCACGACACCTTCGGTCTTGGCCACTTGCGTCGCAATCTCGCGATTGCACGCCAGCTGCTGGCGACCTCGGGGCATTTCGAAGTGCTGCTGCTCACCGGCTCGCCGATGCAGGACAGCTGGCCGCTGCCGGCCGGGCTGACGGTGCGTGCGCTGCCGCCGGTGGTCAAGATCGGCGACGAGCAGTACGGGCCTCGCGATCATGCCAAGAATTTCGCGCTGCTCAAGGGACATCGTGAAGCCTTGATCCTGGAGGCGGCGCTCTCCTTCAAGCCCGACGTGTTCCTGGTCGACCACGCCCCCATCGGCATGGGCGGCGAACTGCTCCCGACCCTCGCCCTGTTGCAGGAAGGACATCCGGAGACGCGGCTGGTGCTGGGCATGCGCGACATCATCGATTCGCCGGACGCCACCCGCAAGGTTTGGTGCGAACAGGGCATCATCGACATTCTCGACCGGGTCTACGACCAGATTCTGGTCTACGGGCGCCAGGACTGGTTCGACGTCGTCGACGCCTATGGCATTCCCGATTCGGTCGCCGGCAAGATTCGCTACTGCGGTTACGTGTGCAACCAACCGAGCAGCGACGTCGCAACCGCCGCGCTACCGGTCCGGGCACCGGGCCGCCCCCGCGTGCTCGTCACGGTCGGCGGCGGCGGCGACGGTGTGCGCATCATCGACGCCTATCTGAGCGCCCTGCGCCGCAACGGCGGTTTCGGCTGCCAGAGCCTGATCGTGCCGGGACCGCTCATGGATCCGAACGAGCGTGCGCAGCTTGAACGCGCCGCCGCGGAAAGCCCGGATGTCCATCTGATCGACGGCGCCACCGACATGCTGCCGCTGATGCGCGATTCCGATCTCGTGATCGCGATGGCCGGCTACAACACCAGCGCCGAAATCCTCTCGCTGGGCTGCAAGGCCATCCTGGTGCCGCGTGCCCGGCCGCGTGCCGAGCAACGCATGCGCTCCGACATGCTCGCGCGTTTCGGCCTGGTCGATCGCGTCGATCCCGACGGCGACATCGCCGAGCAGCTGTCGCGGCTCGTGCCGGTGGCGCTGGACGCCGGCGATCGCCATCTGACGCGCTTCCCGCTGGATGGCGCCGCCCAGGTGGCGGCCGAGCTGCATGCACTCACGGCAAGACCCCGGGCCCTGCTGGAAGCCTGAATCGAAACGGTCCCGATCCGCAGCACGAGGGGGAGCACATGGCGCAGCACGCCTTCATCGTTGGGCTCGGTCATGTCGGCCTCGCCACCGCGGTCTGTCTGGCGGAACTCGGCTGCCGTGTCACCGCCCACGACCATGACGCCGCGCGCATGGACGGACTCGCGGAAGGTCGCCTGGAAAGCGACGAGCCGGCGCTCGTCGCCGCCTTCTTGCAGGGAGTGGCCGCAGGCCAGATCGCCCTGAGCCGGCGCAGCCACCCCGACGGCCCCATCGATTTCGCATTCGCCTGCGTCGGCACCCCGCTCAAGCCCGACGGCCGGCCGGCCACCACCGGGCTGCGCAACACCCTGATCGACCTCGCCGCGCGCACGCCGGGCGACTTCCTGCTGGTGCTCAAATCGGTACCCCCGCCGGGCGGTGCCCTGTCGCGTCTGCAGGCGGCCCTGGCGCGCTTGCGCACGCCGACCCGCAACCTGCCCGTGGTCATCACGCCGGAATTCCCCCGTCGCGGCCAGGCCCTGAGAGACATCACCCAGCCGAGCCGCATCGTGATCGGCACGGACGACGGCCAGGCGGCCAACACTTTGGCGAAACTCTACGCACCCTTGCGCAGCCCGATCCTGTTCGTGTCCCCGGCTTCGGCCCAGCTCATCAAATACGCGTCCAATGCGTTTTTCGCGGCGAAGATTTCGTTCATCAACGAAATCGCCTCGTTGGCGCGCAGCACCGGCGCCGACGTACGCTCGGTGGCGGAAGGCATGGCCCTGGACCCGCGTATCGGCGCGGATTTCATCGAGCCGGGCATCGGCTACGGCGGCGACTGCCTGCCGCGCGAGGTACGCGCGCTGGAGCGCCTGATCCCCGGCCACAGACCCGGCATGCTGCGTGCGACCCTGGCCATCAACGCCCGCCAGCGCGAGGCCGTCATCAGCACCCTGAACGAAGCGCTCGGCACACTGCGCGGCAAAGAGATCTGCATCTTCGGGCTGGCCTTCAAGGCCGGCACCGGCGATGTGCGGGAAGCACCCGGGCTAGCCGTCATCGACGCCCTGCGCCGCGGCGGCGCGCATGTGCGCGCCTACGACCCGCGCGCCGGCGCGGCCGCGCGCGACGCCAGACCCGCCGACGAGCGCCTGAGTCACTACGACGACGCCTATCAGGCCGCAGCTGGTGCGGACGCGGTCGTCATCGCCACCGACTGGCCCGAATTCCGCAGCCTGGACTGGACCGACATCGCCGAACATCTGAGCGGCCCCCGCGTGGTCGTGGACGGACGCAATCTGCTCGAGGGCGATGCCTTGCGCGCCCTGGGTCTAAGTTTCATCCCTCTGGCCGGCTGACTCGGGAGTCCCATGCCGCGAATCCACCCCCTGCACGCCGGACTGTGTGCGCTCGCTGCACTGATGATGCTGCTGATGCGCCCCAACTCCGCCCACGCCAACCCTTGGACGCCGGCCGGCAACCGCAACGCCATCAACTTCCAGTATCGCGACTACAGCGCCGACCGCAGCTTCCCCCAGGGCAGTTTCGGCAGCGCCACGGTGCCTTCGAGCAGCCGCTACATCAAACAGGAGCTGCGCATTACCGGCCGCGCGGCGCTGGCGCCGCGCTGGCTCTTCTTCTTCGATCTTCGCGCCGCGCACATCCGCAAGATCAAGCGCAAGCACACCCTGACCGCCAACGGGCCCGAGGATCAGCAACTCGGAATCGCGCGCATCATCGACAGCACGCCTGACCGCGCGCAGGCGCTGGCGCTGAGCACCATCATTCCCACCGGATCCGGCACACTGGACCCGGCACTGAGCACCGGGCAGAATGCCGTGGAATTCGACTACTGGCTGTGGTTCCGGCCCGCCGGCCACAACACCCCCCTGTACGCCACATTGTCGCTCGGACCACGCATATTCCTCGAAGACGGCGCCCCGCAAATCCGTTTCATGGGGCTGGTCGGCGGTCCGCTGCTGCACCGCTGGTCCTGGGTCGGCAGCCTTTTCCTGTCGCGGGTGCTGGGGCCGAATGGCGGATACATCCCAGGCGACACCGCGCATAACGCAACCAACTACAATCTGCTGCGTCCGGGCATTGGCGTGTCCTATCACCTCGCCCATGGCGTGCGTCTGAAGCTACTCTACGAAAAGGAAATGGCCGGCGAAGGCCTGCATGCCGGCAGCCGTATCACCTTCGGTTTGAGCCTGCGTGGCTGATGTCACGAACCCACACGGGCATCTCGCCCGGTTGCTGCTGGTGCGACACGGCCAAACCGAATGGAATCGCGACGGTCGCTACCAAGGGCGTAGCGACACCGTGCTGTCGCCGCTGGGCCACGAACAGGCGCACGCGCTCGGCACCCGCCTGGAGGACAGCGGCGCGCGCGCGCTGATCAGCAGCCCCCTGCGGCGCGCCCGCGACACCGCCGCGCCGATCGCGCGCCGGCTCGGGCTCGAGCTGGCCGTCGACGAACGACTTTGCGAACTGTCCTACGGCGAATGGGAAGGACTGACCCAAATCGAAGTCAAGGCGCGCTGGCCCGAAGCGCTGCGCAACTGGAAGCGCCAACCCGACGCACATCCTCCGGCGGGCGGCGAGCCGCTGCCGCTGGCCGCCGAAAGGGTCCGCCAATGCCTGAACGACATCGCGACCGCCCTGCCCGCGCCCGTCATCGTGGTGACGCATGCCGGCGTGATCCGCATCGCCCGCCTGCTCGCAGAGCAGGCCGCACTGGGTGCCTTCCGTCAGATCGCGATCGGCAACTCCGAGTTGTGCGCGCTCGACTGGCCGCCGCGCCGCCCCTAGCCTGTCGCCATTTCTGATAAGCTTTTTGGTTCTTACAAGACCCAAGGCACGCCGACCCCACAAGGCGCAGGTCATCAACATCAGGAGTGCGTCGACCATGAGCGAGAACATCGAATCCGTCCTGCACGAGGAACGTGTCTTCCAACCCCCGCAGGCCTTTGCCGCCGAGGCGAGGCTGAACGGCGAATCGCTGAGCGCGCTCCACCGGCAGGCCGCCGAGGATTACGAAGGCTTCTGGGCCGAACGCGCCCGCGAGGAAATCAGCTGGCAAACGCCCTTCAGCACCATCCTTGACGAATCCGACGCGCCGCATTATCGCTGGTTCACCGACGGCCAGATCAACGTCAGCTACAACTGCCTCGACCGTCACCTCGCTGAACGCGGCGACAAGACCGCGATCGTCTTCGAGGGCGAACCCGGCGACGTGCGCAAGTACACCTACCGCGAACTGCACGCCGAGGTCTGCCAGTTCGCCAACGCGCTCAAGGCACAGGGCATCCGCAAGGGCGACCGCGTGGTCATCTACATGCCGATGATCGCCGAAGCGGTGATCGCCATGCAGGCCTGCGCGCGCATCGGCGCGACCCATTCGGTGGTCTTCGGCGGCTTCTCTGCCGAGGCCCTGCGCGACCGCGTCAACGACGCCGGCGCGCGCATGATCATCACCGCCGACGGCGGCCATCGCGGCGCTAAGATCGTCCCGCTCAAGGCCGCGGTTGACGAAGCCATCGAGCACGGCACGCCCAGCGTTGAAAAGGTCATCGTATTCGAGCGCACCCGCCATGGCGTGCCCATGGTCGAGAGTCGCGACGTGCGCTGGCAGGATGCCATCGCGGGCCAGCCCCAGGCCTGCGAACCTGAGTGGGTGGATGCGGAGCATCCACTGTTCCTGCTGTACACCTCCGGCTCCACCGGCAAACCCAAGGGCATCCAGCATTCCAGTGCCGGCTATCTGCTGCAGGCGATCCTGACCAACAAATGGGTCTTCGACCTGCACGATCGAGACGTGTTCTGGTGTACTGCCGACGTCGGCTGGATCACCGGTCACACCTATGTCGCCTACGGCCCGCTGGCGCTTGGCGCGACCCAGGTGATCTACGAGGGCGCGCCAACGGTGCCCGACGGCGGCCGTTTCTGGAAGCTGGCGGCAGAGCATGCGGTCACCGTGTTCTACACCGCGCCGACTGCGATCCGCGCGCTGATGAAGCTCGGCGACGCCTTCCCCCAGGGCCACGACCTGTCCCGCCTGCGCTTGCTCGGCACGGTGGGCGAGCCCATCAACCCGGAAGCCTGGATGTGGTATCACCGCGTGATCGGCGGCGAACGCTGCCCCATCGTCGACACCTGGTGGCAAACCGAAACCGGCGGACACATGATCGCCCCCATCCCCGGCGCGGTGGCGACCAAGCCCGGCTCCTGCACCCTGGCCCTACCCGGCATCCTAGCCGACGTGGTCGACGAGCAGGGCAACACCATCACCGAAGCCGACCGGGGCGGCTATCTGGTGATCCGCAAGCCCTGGCCGTCCATGCTGCGCACCGTATGGGGCGACGACGAGCGCTACCGCAAGACCTACTGGGGCATGTTCGACGGCCGCTTCTACCTCGCCGGCGACAGCGCCCGCCGCGATGCGGATGGATACTTCTGGATCATGGGCCGCATAGACGACGTGCTCAACGTCTCCGGGCACCGTCTCGGCACCATGGAAATCGAATCCGCGCTGGTCGCCCACGAGGCCGTCGCCGAGGCCGCGGTCGTCGGGCGCCCGCACGACGTCAAGGGCGAAGCCATCGTGGCCTACGTCATTCTGCGCGGCGAACGCCCCACCGGCACCGACGCCGACGCCATGACCAAGACCCTGCGCGACTGGGTCGCCAAGGAAATCGGCCCCATCGCCAAGCCGGATGATATCCGTTTCACCGAAGGGCTGCCCAAGACGCGGTCCGGCAAGATCATGCGCCGCCTGCTGCGCAGCATCGCCAAGGGCGAAGTCATCACCTCGGACATTTCCACGCTGGAGAACGAGGCCGTGATCGCGCAGCTCCAGGGCAAGGCCTGAAGCAGACGGGCGCGGCGCTTGCCGCGCCCGCCGACCGACCATGGACACCTTCGAACTCAACCCACAACTGGCTCGTGACTGCCACCGACTCGGGCGACTGCCGTTCAGCGAACTGCTGCTGATGGACAACGCCCATTACCCCTGGTTCATTCTCGTGCCGCGCACGCGGGAAACCGAGCTGTATCGACTCGAGCCTGCCCTGCAGGCGGGCCTGATGACGGAAGTCAACCGCATCGCCGCCTTCATCGACAAGCACCAGCCCCAGATCGAGAAACTCAACGTCGCGGCCATCGGCAATCTCGTTCGGCAGCTGCATGTACATGTCGTCGGTAGACATTCCGCCGACCCGGCATGGCCAGGCGTGGTCTGGGGCACGGCCAGTCGAACAGCATATTCGCGCGCAGCGCTGGCCGCGCTGCGCGCAAGCCTGAACGCCGCACGTCTACCGGGTTTCGTCGCTCATCCTGACTCGCCATGAAATTCGCCCGCGGTATCGAAAGGCGTGATTTGAACTATGCTTTCAGGGCTGCCCGCCCCTTGCTACCGCCCGGCAGCGCCCGTTCCGTTCATCTCATATGCCCTGATGGAGCGAAATCATGAGCGAAGCCCCCGAAACGCCCAAAAAACGCACCCGTAGCGCCAAGACCGCAACCCCCAAGACGCCCGCCAAAACCGCAGCCGCCGGCAAGACAACGGCCAAACGGACCGCCACCGCAAAGCCCGCCGCCTCGCGCAGCCGCAAATCCAAGACCAGCGGCACCACCCAGGTCACGCCCGAACAGCGCTACCGGATGATTGCCGAAGCCGCGTTCTATATTGCCGAATCGCATGGATTCGACCCTGCCCGCTCGCTGAACGACTGGCTCGAGGCCGAAGGCGCGATCGACGCACGCCTGGGCGGCCATCTGACCCACTGAGCGCTGCGGGCGGACGGGTCCGCCCGACCGCCCGCACATGCGCAGAACCCACGCGCCCCGGCGTGGTCTACCCTCAGGTACGCCGTCAGGTGCTTCGCAGAGAACATGCGGTGACGCGAACAACGATTCAGGCGCGGCCGCCCACCCCGGCTGCGGCCGCATGAATGCTGCGATCGCGAGGCGCCCCGACCCTCGCCACCGCCTGCGCGCCGCGAGCGGCGTCGGGCTGCTCTCCGGGGTCGGCGGCGGACTGGCCAGCCTCGGTGGCGGCACCCTTCTCATTCCCTTGCTTACCGACCTGCTGCGCCTACCCGCGCTGGATGCGCGCGGGACCGCGCTGGCCGTATCCCTGGTCAATGCACTCGCCGGCTCGGCGGCCTATGCCGCTGGCGGCCGTATCGCCTGGGCGCCGCTTTTCTGGGCAGGGCTGCCCGCCCTGCTCATCGCCCCACTGGCCGCACGCCTGAGTCGCGACTGGCGCACGCGCGGCCTGCGCATCGCCTTCGGTCTCGTGGTAATGCTTGGCGGCATCGCCCTGTTTGCCGCCGGCATGACACCCCCTGACGGCTTCGCGCGCGGATGGCCGCATATCTATCTCCTGTTTGTGGGCGTGCTGTCCGGTGCCGTTGCCGGCGTGGCGGGCATCAGCGGCGGACCGGTATTGGTACCGCTGTTCGTACTCGGCCTGGGCATGCCCCAGGCGTTGGCCCAGGGTTCATCGCTGATCACCCGGCTGCCGGCCACGCTGAGCGGTCTGTGGGAAAACGTGCGCGAAGGCCATGTCAGCTGGCACCTGCTGCCCTGGCTGGCACTCGGCGGCCTCATCGGCTCGCTGCTTGGCGCTCGCCTCGCGCTGGCGCTGCCCGAGCACCTGCTGCGCTGGCTGTTTGCCGGCCTGTTGATCGCGCTCGGCCTGTTCGAAATCATGGACCGCCCCGGGCATCGACTGTCGGCGCACCATCACGACCCCTATCCATGACGGGCGTCATGAAGCGGTAGGCTGATTGGGTCGATAATGATGCTGTCGAAACAAGGATTTTTCACCCACACAAGGAGTATTCGCCATGGGCCTCTATCAACGCATTCTGGTACCCGTCGACGGCAGCGGGCCGGCGGGCAAGTCGCTGGCCCAGGCCCTCGCCTTGGCTGCCGACCAGGGCGCCGCGATCAAACTCATCACCGTGGTCGACGAAGCCATCGGCGACTACATGGGCGGCGAACTCGCGTGGATCGACCCTCAGACACTGCGCGACAATCTCGTCAGCGGCGCCCGCAAGGTGCTCGATGCGGCCTTGGCTGAGGCCAGGGCCGCGGGTTTGAGTGCCGAATCGGAGCTGATCGAGTCGCCGGAAGGCCGCGTAGGCCGGGCAATACTCAAGGCAGCCGAGGATTGGCAGGCCGATCTGCTGGTGATCGCCACCCACGGCCGCCACGGTCTGGCACGTCTGCTGCTCGGCAGCACCACCGAAACGCTGCTGCGCAAGGGCAGTCTGCCGATGCTGGTGGTCCCGTCCGCGGCGCCGCCGGCGTAAGCGCATCGTGATCGACCGCTTCCGCGACCACGCCGCCAACGAGCGCACCTATCTGGCCTGGATACGCACGGCCGTGGCGCTGATGGCCTTCGGATTCGTGATCGAGAAGTTCGATCTGTTCATGCGCTATCTCGCGGTGGCCGGCAACCACCCGGAACCCGCGTCCGGTGCCGGCCATCGGGCCGCCGGCGCGGGATTGGCGCTGATCGTCACCGGGCTGCTGATGGTCGCGGTCGCCAGCTGGGGCTATCTGATCAACCGCCGCGCGATCGACAGCGAAACGCCCGCGCGCTACCGCGCCACGCTCCCCAATCTAGTGCTTGCGGTCATGGTCGGCGGGCTGGGCTTGTTCCTGGTCGTCTACGTCGGACGCGAAGTGCTCGGCTGATCGCCGACTGCCGCCGGAGCCCGTCACGCCATGCCGAATCCCGCCTTGCTGTCGCCACTGCTGGTCGCCTTCGTCGCGACCACGCTGTTTGGCTTCGTCATCGGTCTCGAACTGCACAGCTACCGGCGTGCCGGCGGCCAGGATCTGGGCTTCGGCACCACCCGCACCTTCACGCTGCTCGCGGTCCTGGGCTTCGCGCTGACCCTCCTCGACCCGAGCCTGCATCTCTTTGGCTTCGGTCTGATCGTCGTCGCCGCACTGCTGGCGCTGAACTACCACACCCGCCTGCGCGCCGGCCAGCAAAGCCTGCTCGCAACACTGATCGCCCTGCTGGTCTTCCTGATCGGTCCCCTGTCGCTGCATCAGCCGATGTGGCTGCTGATCTTGTATGTGGTCGTCATCCTGCTGCTGCTCGGCGAGAAACCCGGCATCCGCCGTTTTTCGGATGCCTTCCGCAGCAGCGAGGCCGCCACCCTGGCCAAGTTCCTGATCATGGCCGGACTGATCCTGCCGCTATTGCCCGAGCGCCAGATCGCCCCCTTTCTGAGCGTGACGTATTACCAGCTCTGGCTGGCGGTGATCGTGGTTTCGGGCATCTCCTACCTGAGCTACTTCGCACAGACCTACTTCTTCCCCGCGCGAGGCGCCCTGCTCACCGGTGTGCTGGGCGGACTCTACTCCAGCACGGCCGCCACCGTGGTCCTCGGCCGGCAGGCGCGCGAGTCTGCCGGCGACGTCCACACACTGGCCGCGGCCATCGTGCTGGCCACCGCGATGATGTATCTGCGTCTGTTCAGCCTGATCCTGATCCTCGGGCACGAAGGTGTCGCCTGGCGCCTGGTCACACCCTTCGGGTTGCTGCTTGCCGGGTCGATTGGCCTGGCCTGGGGGATGCGTCGCAAATCCGCCGATGGCGCCGAATCGCCCGCGCAAACCTTGCGCCATCCGCTCGAATTCAGCACCGCCGTGTTGTTCGCCTTTTTGTTCGTGCTGTTCGCGGCTTTGACCCACTGGGTGATCGGACACTACGGCGCCGCCGGTCTGCACGCTCTGTCGTTCGCCGTCGGATTCACCGATATCGATCCCTTTATCCTCTCCCTGCTCGCAGGGCGCTTCCATGTCGACCAGGCCGGACTTGCCGCAGCCGTCATCGTCGCCAGCGGCAGCAACAATCTGCTCAAGGGCCTGTACGCCCTGGCGCTGAGCCGCAACCGTCACATTCTGCCGGCCGCCACCTGGCTGTTCGCGAGCTGCCTGCTTTCCCTGGCTTATGTCTTCTGGCACGGCGGCTGAGCCGCCTCCCAACGGAGCACGCACATGACCACGACCCTGGAAACGGATGTGCTGATTGTCGGCGGAGGCCCCGCCGGCATGATGTGCGGCATCACCGCGGCGCAATTCTGGCCGTCGCGCCGTGTCCTGCTGGTACGTCCAGAAGAGCAGGCGGTGGTGCCCTGCGGCATCCCCTACATCTTCGGCACGCTCGGCGGCACCGACGAGGATCTCGCCGGCCGCGCACCCTTTCTCGCGGCCGGCGGACGCATCCTGATCGGTCGCATCGCTTCCGTCAACCGCGACGCGCGCCATGCGACGCTGGAGGATGGCACCCGTATCGCCTGGAATCGCCTGGTGCTGGCCACCGGCTCGACACCCTTCGTACCGCCCATCGACGGGCATGCGCTCGATGGCGTTTTCCAGATCCACAAACAGTACGACTACCTTGACGAGCTGCTCAGCGAAAGACTGCCCGGCGTCGCCACACTCGCCATTCTCGGCGGCGGCTTCATCGGCGTCGAATTCTCCGACGAACTGCGCAAGCGTGGCATCGAGGTGCATCTCATCGAACAGCGTCCCCGCCTACTCGGCGCTTCCTTCGACGCGGATGCCAGCGAGGCGGTGGCCGCGCGTTTGCGCGCACTCGGCGTCAAGGTGCACACCGGCGCTACGGTCGCCGCCATCGAAGCGCAAGCGGACGGCGTGCGTGTGGCGGGTGTCCGCCTCGACAACGGCGGTCGGCTGTCCGTCGAGGCCGTGTTGATAGCCATCGGCACACGGCCGGATACGCGCCTGGCCGGTGACATGGGCCTGACGCTATCGCGCTCCGGTGGCATCTGGGTCGACGGCTTTCAACAGTGCCGGGAAGATCCGCAGATATTCGCGGTGGGCGATTGCGCGCACAAACAGGATTTTTTCACGCGTCACGCCAACCACGCCCTGCTCGCCTCGCAGGCGGCCGCCGAGGGACGTATCGCGGGCATGAATCTATATGGCCTCAAACTGCCGAGAACCAATGCCGGCACCATCGCGGTCTACGCCAGCCAGATCGACGAACTGGCTTTCGGCGTGGCCGGTCTCACCGAACACAGCGCACGCGATATCGGTTTCGAGGTCTTCACCGGCGACGCGCGCCTGCCCGACCATCACCCCGCCACCATGCCCGGCACGCACGAGGTCCACTGCCGTCTGGTGTTCGACGCCAACAGCGAACGGCTGATCGGCGGTCAGGTGATCGGCGGCCCCACCACGGCGGAAATACTCAACACGCTCGCGGTCGCCATCCAATTGCGCGCAACGGCCACGGACCTCGCCAGCTTTCAGTTCGGCAGTCACCCGCGCCTGACCGCACCCGTGCACCCGATCGTGGCCGCGACCGGCGAAGCCCTGCGCCGCCGCCTCGGTACGGCATAAGATGCGCCTACCGAGACACCGTACCCGTATCGTCTGCACCATCGGCCCTGCCTCGCAGGCTCCCGCAATGCTGCGCAAGCTGCTGCGTGCCGGCATGGACGTGGCCCGACTCAACCTGGCCCATGGCGACCCCGACACCCATGCCCGCTGGGTATATGCGCTGCGCGCGGCGGCGGCGGACACGGGGCAGACGCTCGCCATACTGGCCGATCTGCCGGGCCCCAAGCTGCGCATCGGGATGCTGCCCTCGGAACCGATGATCCTGCGTCATGGCGAGGATGTCTGGGTCGGGCCGGCGGCAAACGACCCGCTCGTTCATCTTCCCATGGCGCGACCCGATCTGCTCGCCGGCCTGTCGCCCGGCGACGATCTGTTTCTCAACGACGGTTTTGTTCAGTTGCGCGCCCATGAGGTCCGCGATGACGGACTCGCCGCCCGCGTGATCATCGGCGGGGAATTGCGTTCGCACAAGGGCATCAACGCCCCGGCCCTGCAGCTTGCCGGCGGCGGCTTTACCTCCGAGGATCGGCAACGGCTCGCCCTCGCGCTCGAAATGGGCGTCGATGCCATCGGTCTGTCCTTTGTGCAAGGCCCGGAAGACATTCACGCCGCACGGGCCTCGGCGCAATCCCTCGGGCATGCGCCCTGGCTGGTCGCCAAAGTCGAGCGCGCCAGCGCCCTCAAACGCCTCGACGCCATCATCGAAGCGGCGGATGCCCTCATGGTCGCGCGCGGCGACCTTGGCGTGGAAACACCGATCGAAGCGATCGCGATGACCCAAAAGCGGGTGATTGCCCGCGCCAACCAGGCCGGCATCCCGGTGATTACCGCCACCCAGATGCTCGAGTCGATGACGCACAATCGCCGACCCACCCGTGCCGAGGCGACCGATGTCGCCAATGCCGTGCTCGACGGCACCGACGCCGTCATGCTGTCCGAGGAATCCGCTACAGGTAGCCACCCGCTTGCCGCGGTGCGCATGCTGGCGCGCATCGCGGCACGCGCTGAGCACGAATTCCAGAACATGACTCGCGGAGAGGATGACTCGCCCCAATCCGTCACGGCTGCCGTGGCCGTCGAAGCCGCGGCGCGGCTGCGCGCGGCATTGATCGCAACGCCCACACGCACCGGCGCCACCGCCCGTCGAGTGGCCCGTTTGCGCCCGCGCGCCTGGATCCTCGCTTTCTGCCACGACCCCGCGATCTGTCGTCGTCTCAATTTCAGCCGTGGCGTCTACCCGGTACAGGCAGCACCCGCGCATGATGCAGACTGGCAGCGCACAGTCGACGCCTGGCTCCGCGACCATTTTCCCGGAGGTCATGGCTCGGTCGTGGTGGCCCGCACGCCCTCGCCCGGACACCCCGATGACATCAGCCAGATCACCTTACGACCCGCCCAACATGGCCCAGATCGAGTTTGACGAACCTCGCGTCACACCTCCGCGGCCGCGCCCGGCGATAGGTGACAACGAACAGCCATCGGCAGTCACCATCCGCCGATGGTATCGCGCGCATATCCATCTATCCGATCGAGCCCCGCATGCTCGACATATGTTCGATGAATTCCATTGCGGACAAAGCAAGAGACGCGAACGGCTGTTTTCGCATCGCGAGGATCGATGTCACCCTGATCCGGGTCTATGTTCTTGTGGGGATACACATCGCGGCTCAGGCAAAATTGTGGGTCTGCCGGCGATTGCGGCTCGCTTATCCACTACCGATGCCCCATGCGACGGATCGGACAGACGCCCCGTCCGCATGCCGCCACGCGCGCATGACCCATCACAATCCATCTCAGCGAGGCAATCCATGAGTTTCCGAGTCGAGCAGGTGCTGACCCCCGAAGGCATACGCGGCCCGGTCGAAGGCGGGCTGCAATGCGGCATGGTGATTTCAATCGCCCGGGCCTTCGGCGACCTGATCTCGCCGGAAGGGGACCGGGAGTTCCTGATCGGCCGTGATGCGCGCAGCAGTTCCGCCTCGCTTGCGGAAGCCGTCAGCATCGGTCTGCGCTCCGGCGGCCATCACGTCACGCATATCGGTCTGTGCGCGACGCCCATGCTGCGCTGGTACGCCGCCGAACAAGGTTTCGACGGTGCCGTCATGATCACCGGCGGCCGCCTGCCCCCGACATACAACGGTCTCAAGCTCTACACCCACCACGCACGTGCGCTCAGCGTCGGCCATGGCCTCGAAGAGGTGCTCGCGCGCGTGGAACCGCCGTTTCACTCCGGGCATGCCTGTACGCCCGAACTGCACTATTCCTCGCCGCTCGCCGATTATGCGGCCGTGATCCGCAGTCACTGCCGCACGCACACGCCGATCAAGGTCGCCATCGACGCCGGCAACGGCATCGGCGGGCTGGACACGCGCATGGTTTTCTCGCACCTGCATACCGTGCGCATCTGGGAGCTGGGCTTCGAGCCCGACCCGGCTTTTCCCAAGCGCTCACCCGATCCGCAGACGCCGGGCGCACTCGATGCGCTCAGCGACTGCGTGGTCACCAACGGCTGTCACTTCGGTATCGCCTTCGATGGCGACGCCGACGCGCTGATGCTGGTCGACGAAACCGGCCGCAGCATTTCGCCCGACCGCTTCGGCGGCCTGTTGGCCCTGATCCTGCTCGAACAGCAACCCGCCGGTACCGTCATTCATGGGCCTGCTGTCTCGCCGACGGTCGTCGCCGCCATCCGCGCCGCCGGCGGCCGGCCGCTCGAAGTGCGCGACGGCAGCGCCGCGACCATCCAGGCCGCCATGCGCGAGGCACGGGCGCTGTTCGGCATCAGCGATCAGGGCAATTATTTCTACGGCGATCTCTATGCCACCGACAACGCGCTGCGCAGCCTGATCGAGTTGATCAACGGTCTGGCGGATCGATCGCAACCGCTGTCGGCGCTGCTCGACGCGCTGAGCCTGGTGGCCGCATGAGTCCGCCGACGGATGGGCCACTGGTCACCCTCACCCTGAATCCCTGTATCGACATCAGCTACGACATACCCCGACTGATACCCGATCAGAAGGTTCATGCGCGCGCGGACCGTTACGACCCGGGCGGCAACGGCATCAATGTCGCGCGCGCATTCAAACGCCTGCGGGTACCGGCACACTCGATCTGTATCGTCGGTGGCGAAATCGGCGACTTCCTGCAACGCCTGATCGCGCATGAACTCGATCATCCGCACTGCATCCGCATCGAGGGCGAAACGCGCGTCAACGTGACCCTGCTGCAAGACACGCCGCGCACGCAATTCGAAATCAGCGGCACCGGTCCCCAGGTTAGCGCACTGGCACTGCAAGGCGTCGTCGACGAGGTGCTCAATCTCGCAGGCGGGGGGTTCGTGGTACTCACCGGCTCGCTGCCGCCGGGCGTGCCCGAGGAGATCTATGCCACCCTGATACGTGCGCTGCGCGCCCAGGCGGCGCACTGCGTGGTGGATGCCCAGGGAGCGGCGCTGGTATGCGCCATTGCCGAGCACCCCTATCTGATCAAACCCAACCGCTACGAACTGGAGCTGCTGCTCGGCCGCCCCCTGCCGACCCTCGACGACGTCATTGCCGAGGCACGAGCGCTGCAGCGCCGAGGCATCGAATACGTGTGCGTATCCCTGGGCGCTGAAGGCGCGTTGCTGGTGGACGCCCAGGCGACCTATCTGGCCGACACGCCGACCGTGGAGGTTGCCTCGACCGTGGGTGCCGGCGATTCGATGATCGCCGGACTGCTGACCGCGTTGTCGCGCGGCGAAGGTCCTGCGGAAGCGCTCCGGCTGGGCATCGCCTGCGGCAGCGGCACCGCCAGCCGGCCGGGTACCGCGTTGTTCGGCTATCAGCAGATCCAGTCTCTGCTCGGCGCCATCGACGTGCGCCGTATCCCGCATACGACAGGCAGGGCTGCCGGATGAACGGCTTCCAGCGTTATCTGACCCGCAGCCTGCCCGACGAACTGGCGCGCCTGACCGAACTGG
This sequence comes from Acidihalobacter prosperus, assembly GCF_000754095.2. Lineage (NCBI taxonomy): Bacteria > Pseudomonadati > Pseudomonadota > Gammaproteobacteria > Chromatiales > Ectothiorhodospiraceae > Acidihalobacter > Acidihalobacter prosperus. Next base: position 257,329 of record NZ_JQSG02000001.1, on the reverse strand, counting down.
CGCTCGACTTGCGCTGGAGCTGGAGCCACGCCTCCGATGCGCTTTGGGAAACGCTGGATCCCGAGCTGTGGGCCGCCACCGGCAATCCCTGGCTGATACTCGAATCGGTATCGCGCGACCGCCTGGACCGACTCGCCCTCGACCCGGCCTTCCGTGCCGAGCTGGACCGTCAATTGAACGAACGCGAAGCCAGTCTTAGCGGACCCACCTGGTTTGACGGCATCGAAGGCGGCGACGACACCGGCACGATCGCCTATTTCAGCATGGAATTCGGGCTCAGCGAATCGCTGCCCATCTATTCCGGCGGGCTCGGCATTCTCGCCGGCGACATGCTCAAGACCGCCAGCGATCTGGGCGTACCCATGATCGGCGTCGGCCTGCTCTATCAGCAGGGCTACTTTCGCCAGGCACTCAACATCGACGGTGAGCAACTCGCCTACTTCCCGTACAACGACCCCGCGATGCTGCCGGTCATGCCCTTGCGCAACGGCGACGGCGGCTGGCTGCGCGTCACCGTCGAGCTGCCCGGCCGGCCACTGCAACTGCGCTGCTGGGAGGCACGCGTCGGCCGCACGCGCCTGCTGCTGCTGGACGCCAACGACCTGGTCAATGGCCCGCGCGACCGCGGCATCACCGGCGAGCTTTACGGCGGCGATACCGAGACGCGTCTGACCCAGGAAATCGTCCTCGGCATCGGCGGCTGGCGGATGCTCGAGCACCTCGGTCTGGCGGTGAGCGTCTGCCATCTCAACGAGGGACATGCCGCGCTGGCCGTGCTCGAACGGGCTGCGAGCTACCGGCGCGCAAACGACACGGACTTCGACCTTGCGTTGCGTACGACCCGTGCAGGCAATCTGTTCACCACCCATACACCGGTGCCCGCAGCCTTCGATCGCTTTCCGCCGGCACTGGCGCGACTGTATCTGCAACCTTATGCGGAACAATGGGGCATCCCGTTCGAGCGGATACTCCAGCTTGGGCAGATGGCCTGCGACGGCGATAGCGACGCCGCGGACATGGATTTCATCCCCGCCTATCTCGCATTGCGCGGCTGCGGCGCGGCAAACGGCGTCTCACGCCTGCACGGCGAGGTCAGCCGACGACTGTTCGCCCCGCTTTTCCCGCGCCGGCCGTTTGCCGAGACGCCCATCGGCCATGTCACCAACGGCGTGCACACGCCGAGCTGGGACTCGCGCGAAGCGGATCGGCTGTGGACCCGAAGCTGCGGCAAGTCCCGTTGGATCGGCGATCTTGCCGGCATTGGCGGCGGCATTCGCGAAATCGAGGACAGCGCGCTGTGGGATTTCCGCGTACAAGGCCGCCAGGCCATGATCGAGGCCTTGCGCGGACGGCTGGCAAGGCAGCGCGCCAACCTCGGCGCCCCCGCGGCACGCATAGACGAATGCGCCCTGATGCTCGATCCCAATGCCCTCACGCTCGGTTTCGCCCGCCGCTTCACGGCCTACAAGCGGACCAACCTTCTGCTGGCCGACCCCGATCGCCTCGCGCGGCTGCTGACCGACACCAATCATCCCGTACAACTCGTACTCGCCGGCAAGGCTCACCCGCGCGATGCTAACGGCCAGGCCATGATCCGCGCCTGGAGCACCTTCATCGCACGTCCCGAGCTGCATGGCAGGATCGTCTTCGTTGAGGATTACGACATGGCCGTCGCCGCCACGTTGGTGCAGGGCGTGGACGTCTGGATCAACACGCCCAGGCGTCCGTGGGAGGCCAGCGGGACCAGCGGCATGAAGGTGCTGGTCAACGGCGGCCTGAATCTTTCGGAGCTCGACGGCTGGTGGGCCGAAGCCTACGCGCCGGAAATCGGCTGGGCCATCGGCGACCGCGGCGAACACGATGCCGACCCCGCCTGGGATGCCGCCGAAGCGGCCGAACTCTACCGGCTGCTCGAAGAAGACATCGTGCCGCTGTTTTATACTCGTGATCAGGCGGGCATTCCGCGGCCTTGGGTCGCGCGCATCCGCGAAAGCATGGCCAGGCTAACCCCGGCCTATTCCTCCAACCGGATGTTGCGCGAGTATGTCGAAAGCTATTACCTGCCGCAGACGCGCGCCGTCAGCGCCCGCCAGGCCCATCGGTCGCAACTGGGCATGGAACTCGAAAGCTGGCACCGGCGTCTCAAGAATCATTGGAGCCGCATTCGCATCGGCGACGTCTCCTGGCGCGAGGATCCCGCAGGCTGGCTGGTCGACGTGCAAACCTATCTTGACGATCTGGAAGCTGACGACGTCGCCGTGGAGCTTTACGCAGAACCCGACACCTGTCACCGTCTCGAACGCGTCGAAGCGCTGGCAGGCGCCATTCATGGCTATCGCTACCGCGGGCGCGTTGCCGCGGACCGGGCACCCGGCGATTACACGGTACGCATCGTGCCGGACCACCCGGCCGCCAGCGTCCCGCTCGAAGCGACCGAAATACTTTGGCAACCGCGCAACTGAGTCACATCGATGAATCAAACCGCCCGTCAGTGCAACCCCGAAAACACGCGTCAGCGCCTGCTCTGCGCCGCGCATCGCGAAATCTACGAACGCGGCTTCCAGGCCGCCAGTCTGGAACGGATACTCGCCGACACGGGGCTAAGCAAGGGCGCGCTCTACCATCATTTCGATACCAAACAGGCTCTTGGCATCGCGGTCGTCGAGGAGGTCATCGCCGCCCGTGTGCGCCGCGAGTGGATCGATCCCCTGATGCAGGCCGAGCGTCCGCTGGACCTGCTCGCAGGCCTGCTCGACCGCAAGCAGCGCGACGCCGATCCTGCGAACGTGCGTCTCGGCTGCGATCTCAACAACCTGATTCAGGAAATGAGCCCCTGCGACGAAGTCTTCCGCAACGCCCTGCACCGGGTGCTGCAGGACTGGACCGATGCACTCACGCAGGCCTTGCGCCGAGCGCGCGCGCTCGGACAGATACGTCCCGAGGTCGACTGCAAGCAAGCGGCACTGTTTGTCATCGCATCCATGGAAGGCTGTGCAGGCCTGAGCAAGAACCTGCAGGATATCGAAGCCTATCGTGGGTGCATGCGCACGCTCGGCGATTATCTGGCGCAACTGGGCACGCCGGCAGACTGAGTCCGCCGCGGGAAGCGAGGATGTGGCCCGCGCCTTGCAACATACCGACCGGTCTGTATTATCATCCACCCGGATGACACCCACACGGAAAAGAGGAGCCTCCGAAACCATGCCCCCAACCATGAACGCCATCCAAGTCGCCCGTCCGGGCGGCGATTTCGAACTCGTCGAACGTCCGCTGCCGACGCCCGGCCCGGGCGAGGTCCGCATTCGTGTGCAGGCATGCGGCATCTGCCACAGCGACCTGTTCGTCAAGGAAGGCCTGTTCCCCGGCATCGAATACCCGAGAATCCCCGGCCATGAAGTCGTCGGCGTGGTCGACGCGCTTGGCCCGGGCGTTTCCGCATGGCAGTCGGGACAGCGGGTTGGCGTGGGTTGGCATGGGGGGCACTGCCACGCCTGCGAGGCGTGCCGCGAGGGCGATTTCATGAATTGCGTCAGCGCCAAGATCACCGGCATTTCCTTCGACGGCGGTTATGCCGAATACATGACAGCACCCGCCGAAAGCCTCGCCGCCATACCCGACGCCCTTGATTCGATCGATGCGGCACCCCTGTTGTGTGCCGGCATCACCACCTACAACGCCCTGCGCAACAGCAACGCGCGTCCCGGCGACCTGGTCGCGGTTCAGGGCATCGGTGGACTCGGCCATCTCGGCATCCAATTCGCCCACCGCATGGGCTTTCGCACCGTCGCCCTCTCGCGCGGTGCCGACAAGGAAGCGCTGGCCCTGGAGCTCGGCGCGGACCATTACATCGACACAGCGTCCGACGACGGCGTGGCCGCCTTGCAGGCGCTCGGCGGCGCGCGCCTGATCCTCGCCACTGCCCCCAACAGTCGCCTCGTCAGCGCGCTGTTCTCGGGCCTTGGACGCCACGGACAAATGATCGTCGTCGGCGTGGACCACGAACCGATCGAAGTCACGCCGTTGCAACTCATTGCCGGCCACCACAGTCTGAGCGGATGGGCGGCCGGTCACGCGCGCGACTCCGAGGACACCCTGCGTTTCAGCGCGCTGTCCGGCGTCAAGGCCATGGTCGAAACCTACCCGCTGCAACAGGCCAAGGCGGCCTACGAGCGCATGCTCAACAACGAAGCGCGCTTTCGCGTCGTCCTGACCATGGACCCGTCTTCGAATTGATCGCCAAGGAGTCTATATGAGCACGACCGATACACAGGCCGAGTGGATCGACATCGCAAGTGAGTTGCGCGGTTATCTCGCGCGTCCCGCAACCGCCGGGCCGCATCCAGCCGTGGTGATTTTCATCGAGGCCTATGGCGTCAACGATCATTTCCGGTCGCTGGCCAAACGGCTGGCGGGCGCGGGCTATGTCGCCCTGGTGCCCGACCTCTACCACGGTCATGTCTACGATTACGCGGATTCCGAGCATGCCATCGCTCACCTGCGCAGCCTGAACGACGGACAGGTCATGGGCGAGGTCGACGCCACGCTCGACCTGCTCGCGACCCATCCCGCGGTGGCGGGCGGCAAGCCCGGCATCCTCGGCTTCTGCATGGGCGGCCGCTATGCCTTTCTGACCCATGGCGCCCGCGCCGACCGCGTGGGTGCGACCGCCGCGTTCTACGGCGGCGGCATCGCCCCCGTGCAGGACCGCCTCGGACGCGTGCCGCTGCTCGACCGCATACCGTCCATGCAGGCGCCCCTGCTGCTGCACTATGGCGCCAAGGATGGTTCGATCGCGCCGGACGAACATGCGCGCATCGTCGAAGCCCTGAGCGCGGCAGGCAAGCGTTACGGCATCGAGGTCTATCCCGAGGCCGGCCACGGCTTTTTCTGCGACCAGCGCGCCAGCTACCACGCCGGCGCGGCCGCCGAATCCTGGCGGCTGACACTGGATTTCTTCGCCCGACACCTCAAGGATTGAATCATGGCCAAGCTCGCGATCGTACTGCTCTCCGACATGAAGGACCCGGTCAAGGTCGAAATGGCCCTGCGCTTCACGTCGGTGGCCCTCAAGCAGAACCGCCTCGAGGACATACGCTTCTTTTTCTTCGGCCCCGGCGTGCGCGTACCCGGCCAGCTCAAGGACGATCCCGTCCTCAGGCCAGTGCTCGACGACTTGCTCGCCAGCGGCGTGACCACGCTCGCCTGTATCTACAACGCCCGCGGACTCGGCGAGGAGGACAACCTGCGCGAGGCGGAGATCCAGATGCAAGCCATCGGCGCGGATCTTGTCAACGTCGTCGACCAGGGTTATCAAATGATGACCTTCTGATGCACGCCGCCCGCGCGGGCGGCGATTCCATTCATGACCGATGCCCCAGGAGTGCCATGGACATGGACACCCGACTCTTCTCGCCGCTTACCCTACGTGAGCTGACCGTACCCAACCGCATCTTCGTGTCGCCGATGTGCCAGTATTCCTGCGAAAACGGCATGCCGAACGATTGGCACCTCGTGCACCTCGGCAGCCGTGCCGTCGGCGGCGCCGGCCTGGTCATGGCCGAAGCCAGCGCCGTGTGCCCGGAAGGCCGCATCACGCCCTTCGACGCCGGCCTCTGGAACGAAGCCCAGGCCCAGGCCTACCGCCGGATCACCGACTTTATCCGCATGCGGGGATCGGTCCCGGCGGTACAGCTCGCCCACGCCGGACGCAAGGCCTCCACCGACGCACCGTGGCGCGGCGGCCATCCGATCCCGGCCGATGCCGGCAACGGCTGGGTGCCGGACGCTCCCAGCGCGCTACGGTTTTCGCCGGCGCATGCCGAGCCGAACACACTCGACGAAGCCGGCATCGAACGTATCAAGGCACAGTTCGTCGCCTCGGCCAGGCTCGCGCGCCAGGCCGGCTTCGACGTGGTCGAACTGCACATGGCGCACGGCTACCTGCTGCACAGCTTTCTGTCGCCTCTGTCGAACAGACGCGAGGACGACTGGGGCGGCAGCCTGGAGCACCGCGCGCGTCTGCCGCTGGAAATCGCCCGCGCCGTACGCGCCGAATGGCCCGACGAGCTGCCGGTGTTCGTGCGCATCTCGGCCAGCGACTGGGTGGAAGACGGTTGGGATCTCGCGCAGTCCGTACAGCTGTCCATCTGGTTGCGCGAGGCCGGCATCGACCTGATCGATTGCTCCAGCGGCGGCCTCGTGCCCGACGCCCGCATTCCCGCGGCGCCTGGATTCCAGACGCCTTTCGCGCAGGTCGTGCGCAACCAGGCGGGCGTCGCCACCGGTGCCGTCGGGCTGATCACCGAGCCGACGCAGGCCGAGCACATACTGGTCACCGGGCAGGCCGACGCAGTACTGCTGGCACGCGAACTGCTGCGCGACCCCTACTGGCCGTTGCATGCCGCGCACGCGCTTGGCGCCGACGTCGCCTGGCCGCCGCAGTACCAGCGGGCGCAGCCGCGCTGAAGCGTTCGACTTGATACATACGCACACACACCAGGAGGCCGCATGACGCAAACATCCACGCAAACCATCGGATTCATCGGGCTCGGCCAGATGGGCCAGGGCATGGCCGCACGCCTGATCGAGTCCGGTCATTCGCTGATCGTCTACAACCGCAGCCAGGACAAATGCCGCGCGCTGGCCGAAGCCGGCGCCCGCGTCGCGCAACGGCCGCTCGAAACCGTCTCGCGCGGCGGCATCGTGGTCAGCATGCTGGCGGACGATGCCGCAGTCGAAGCGGTTTTCGACGACGCACTGCTGGCACAGATCGGCGACGGCGGCATTCACTTGTCGATGAGCACCCTGGGGCCCGCCACCGCCAGCCGGCTCGCCGCGCGCCACCGTGCGCATGGGGTGGCCTATGTGGCCTGTCCGGTCTTCGGGCGTCCCGATGCCGCCCGCGCCGGCAAGCTTTGGCTGTGCCTCGCGGGTCCGACCTCGGCGCGCGCCCGGTTACAGCCCCTGCTCGACGCCATGGGTCAGGGTGTCCACGCGTTCGGCGAAGACCCCGCCGCCGCCAATGTCACCAAACTCGCCGGCAATTTCCTCATCGCTTCGGCCATCGAGGCGATGGGCGAGGCCTACTCGCTGGCTGAAAAGCATGGCGTCGATGCATCGGCCGTGCATCAGCTGCTCACACAGACCCTGTTCGCCTGTCCGATCTATCAAAACTACGGCAAGGCCATCGTCGAGCAACGCTTCACGCCACCCGGATTCACCTTGCGGCTAGGCGCCAAGGATATGCGTCTCGTCCAGGATGCCGCCCGTGCCGCTGAAATGCCCATGCCGTTGGCCTCGCTGCTCGGCGACCGTTTCCTGCGCATGCTGGCCACCGGCCAGGGCAATATCGACTGGACCGGACTCGCCGCCGATCAGCGGCAGGCGGCCGGTCTGGCCGGCACGTCCGGCCACACCGCCTGACCCCGACACGTACGCCCGCTGGCGACGGCGGGCGCACGGCCCCCTTGTCTCGGCTCGCGACTAGGGACAGATCAATATCTGATTGCGAATCATTATCATTTGCGTTATCTTGTGCGCGAACAGATATTTCACCTTTGCACACAAGGAGCCAACGACGATGAACAAACGCCTCCCGGCCCTGGCGCTGGTCACGCTCGCGCTTGCCACAGGCGGCGCTTCCGCCGCCGCCCCCGACAGCTACAAGCTGGTCATCGAGCAGCACCGCTTCCAGCCGGCCGAGATCACCGTGCCCGCGAACAAGCGCATTACCCTGGTGATCGAAAACCGAGACGCCACCGCCGAGGAATTCGAAAGCCACGATCTCAAGCGCGAAAAAATCATCCCCGGCCATACCACGGCCAAGGTGCGCGTCGGGCCGTTGCGCGCGGGTCAGTACCGCTTTTTCGGCGAGTTTCACGAGGACACCGCGCAAGGTGTGCTCATCGTCCGCTAGGGGGTTGCGATGCTAGCCGCCGCATTGATCGTGTTCCGCGAGGTGCTCGAAGCCGCGCTCGTGGTGTCCATCGTGCTCGGCGCGAGCCGCGACATCGCCGAGCGCGGCCGATGGGTCTTGGGTGGCCTGCTCGGCGGCCTGCTCGGCGCTCTCGGGGTGGCCGCCTTCGCGGGGGGAATCGCCGACGCCCTGGAGGGGCGCGGCCAGGAACTGCTCAATGCGGGCATCCTTCTGTCCGCAGTGGTCATGCTAGCTTGGCATAACATCTGGATGAGCGCACACGGACGTACGCTCGCCGCGCAGATGAAACAGGTCGGGCACGACGTCGGCGTCGGTCTCAAACCGCTGTCGGCTCTGGCCCTGGTCGCGGGACTGGCGGTCATGCGCGAAGGCTCGGAAACCGCCTTGTTCCTGTACAGCCTGTCGGTCAGCGGCAGTCCTTTGGGCCCCCTCGCCGGCGGCGCCCTGCTCGGGCTCGGAGGCGGCGCGCTATTGGGGCTGCTGCTCTATCGAGGATTGCTCGCCATCCCTGTCGGATATTTCTTTCGCGTGACCGGCTGGATGATCCTGCTGCTCGCAGCGGGGCTTGCGGCCAATGCCGCCGGATTCCTAAATCAGGCCGGCCTGCTGCCCGCACTCGGACAACAACTATGGAACAGCTCCGCGTGGCTGGACCAGAGCAGCTGGGCAGGCATGCTGCTACATGTGCTCATCGGCTACAACGACCGCCCGATGGGCATACAGGTACTGGCCTACGGGCTGGCGCTCGCCACCATTCTGATCCTGATGCGCCGTGCCGGCTCGCGGATCTCGGTGCGGGCCGGTCACGCGCCGACATCAACCTGACGGGCCGCAGCGCAGACACGCAAAACCCGATAAATTGGATATAGTGGCCCCATCGGAGCCGATGGAGCCACCACATGCCCGGGACTCGCAGCTTGCGCCGTGCAGCCGCCGCCTTGTTGCTGACCCTGCTCGCCCTTGCGGCCTACGCCTTCTGGCGGCAGGAGCATGCACCGGCCACGCAGGGTGCGCTCACCCTCTACGGCAATGTCGATATCCGCGAGGTCCAGCTCGCCTTCGACGACCAGGGGCGCATTCGCACGCTCGACGCAGTCGAGGGACAGGTGGTTCATGACGGAGAGACGCTCGGCACCCTGGATGACCGCCGCTACCGGCTGGCCTACAAACAGGCGCGCGCGCAACAGCGGCAGGCCAAGGCCCAGCTGGAGACCCTGCTCGCGGGCACCCGCCGCGAGGAGATCGATCGGCTCAAGGCCGAGGTCGCTGCCGCCAGGGCCACCCTGCAGCTGCGCGAGGCGACCTATCGCCGCATCGATCGCCTGACGCGTTCGCAGGCGAGCACGCCGCAAGATCTCGATGCCGCCCGTGCCGGCTATCGCGCCGCTGCCGCCCAGCTCAAGTCCCTGCAAGCCTCGCTGGCGCTGGCGCTGGCGGGACCGCGTGCGGAAACCGTACAGGCCGCGCGCGCCGGCCTGCAGGCCGCCGACGCCGCCATGGCGCTGGCCAGCCGTCGGCTGCAGGACACCCGGCTGGTCGCACCGACCGACGGCATCGTGCGCACGCGCATTCTCGAACCGGGCGACATGGCCTCGCCACAGCAGCCCGTGTACACGCTTGCGCTTACTCGCCCGCTATGGGTGCGCGCCTACGTGGACGAACCCGACCTCGGCCACCTGCATTCGGGCGAGCGCGCCTGGGTCGAAAGCGACAGCTTTCCTGGCGAAAGGTTCGAAGGCTGGGTCGGCTACATCTCGCCCACCGCCGAGTTCACGCCCAAGACCGTGGAAACCGCGCAATTGCGGACCTCGCTCGTCTACCAGGTCCGCATCTTCGTATGCAATCCGCACAATCGGCTACGGCTCGGCATGCCGGCCACCGTTCACCTGCGGCCCGAAGCCGCGCCGGTGGGCGCACAGGACACCGCCTGCAAGCAAGCGGCGCGGTCGTGAATCCGGCGCCGGCGATCGTACTCGACGGCGTTCGCAAGCGCTTCGCTTCCGGCGGGCGCACGGTCGAGGCCCTCAAGGGCATTTCGCTGCGCATCCCGCGCGGACGCATCTGCGGCCTCATCGGTCCCGACGGCGCCGGCAAGACCACCCTGATGCGCCTGATCTCCGGCCTGCTGCGCCCGGACGAAGGCCATATCCGCGTCCTCGACATCGATGCCGTGCGCGAGCCGCTCAAGGTACAGGGGAGCATCGGCTACATGCCGCAGCGCTTCGGCCTGTATGAGGATCTCACCGTGGCCGAGAACTTGCAGCTATACGCCGAGCTGCAGGGCGTGTCGCCGTCCGCGCGCGGCGACCGCTACGATGAGCTGCTGGAGATGACCGGGCTCGCACCTTTCATGCGGCGACTGGCCGGCCGGCTGTCCGGCGGCATGAAGCAGAAGCTGGGATTGGCGTGCACCCTGCTGCGCCCCCCCGCGCTGCTGCTGCTGGACGAACCGACCGTAGGCGTGGATCCGGTTTCCCGGCGCGAGCTGTGGAGCATCGTGTATGCCCTGGTGGAGACGCACGGCATGAGCCTGCTGCTGTCCACGGCCTACCTCGACGAAGCCGAGCGCTGTGCCGAGGTCGTGCTGCTGCACGAGGGCGAGTTGCTCGGCCAGGGCGCGCCGCAGGACTTCGGCAAGACCGTCGAGGGGCGCACCTGGCACGCGCGACCGCAACGCGGTCTGCGTCGTCGCCTGCAGACGGCGCTTCAGGCCCGTCCGGAAGTGATCGACGCAGTGGTCGAGGGCGACGGCGTCCGTGTCGTCCTGGCCGAGGCGCAGACGCCTCCCTCCCTGCCGGGCTGTAGCTGGGAACGCGTCGCGCCACGTTTCGAGGACGCCTTCATCGAACGTCTGAGCCGCGGCCGCGAAACGCGCTATCAGCCTGCGGCACGCCCATCAGACGGCGACACGGCCGACACTTCGGAAACGGTCATCGCCGTCAAAGCCCTCACGCGCCGTTTCGGCGACTTCTACGCCGTACGGGGCATCGATTTCGAAGTGCGTCGCGGCGAAATATTCGGCTTGCTGGGCGCCAACGGCGCCGGCAAATCGACCACCTTCCGCATGTTGTGCGGCCTGCTGGCTCCCAGCGAGGGACATCTTGCGGTGGCCGGCGTGGATCTGCGCCGCGCTGCGGCGCGGGCGCGCGCCCGCATCGGCTACATGGCACAGCGCTTTTCGCTCTACGGCGACCTCAGCGTGATCCAGAATCTGCGCTTCTTCGCCCGCAGCTACGGCCTGCGCGCGCGCCGCCGGCAGGCGCGTCTCGAATGGGCACTTGAGGACTTCGGTCTGCGCGACTGGCTTCAAGCCTCGGCGCGCGAACTCCCGCTCGGTTACAAGCAACGCCTGGCGATGGCCTGCGCGCTGATGCACGAACCGGACATCCTGTTTCTCGACGAACCCACCTCCGGCGTCGACCCGCTGGAGCGGCGCGCCTTCTGGACGCGCATCAACGCGCTGGCCGACGGCGGCGTGACCATCATGGTCACCACCCATTTCATGGACGAGGCCGAATACTGCGACCGTCTGGTCATCATGGCGCAGGGCAGTATCCTGGCCACGGGCACGCCTCAGGCCATCCGTGCCCGCGCGGCCAGCCGGACACAGCCGCAGCCGGGCATGGAAGATGCCTTCATCGCGCTCACCCAATCCACCGCAGGATCGTCCGCCGTTGGCCGCTGAACCGGATTTCGCCGTCCGCCATATGCATCTGCGCGGCCTGATCCGCAAGGAAGGCCTGCAAATCCTGCGCGACCCCTCCAGCATCGCGATCGCATTCCTGATGCCTATCGTGCTACTGCTGCTGTTCGGCTACGGCGTTTCGCTGGACGCCAATCACGTACCGATCGGATTCGTCACCGGCGTGCAGACCGCGCAGACGCAAAGCCTGATCGGGGCCTTCCACCACTCCCGCTACATCGAGCCCGTCCGTTTCCAGAACATGCAGGCGGCGCGCGCGGCCCTGATGGCCCATCGAATCGATGCGATCGTGCGCCTACAGGACGACTTCTCCGCCCGCCTGCTAAGCCGCCGCCCCGTCGACGCGCAACTGATCGTCAATGGCGTGGATGCCAACAAGGCACGCATCGTCCAGGGATACGTCGGTGCCGCGGTGCAGGGCTGGCTGCAACAGCGCGAGCGGGCGCGCGGGCGCGACACGGCCCTGCCGGTCACACTCGTGCCGCGGATCTGGTTCAACAGCGAGGTGCGCAGCCGCGACTACCTCGTGCCCGGGCTGGTGGCGGTGATCATGACCCTGATCGGCGCCCTGCTCACCGCGCTGGTCATGGCGCGCGAGTGGGAGCGCGGCACCCTGGAGGCGCTCATGGTGACGCCGGTGACCCTGCGCGAAATCCTGATCGGCAAATTGCTCCCCTACTTCATCCTCGGCATGGGCGGCATGACGGTTTCGCTGGTGATGGCGCTGTGGCTGTTCGATGTACCGCTGCGCGGCAGTCTGATCGTACTGGTGCTCTGTTCCGCGTTGTTCCTGCTGGCCGCGCTCGGCATGGGCCTGCTGATTTCCGTGATCGCACGCAACCAGTTCGTTGCCGCGCTGGTCGCCATCATCGCGACCTTTCTGCCGGCTTTCCTGCTATCCGGTTTCATTTTCGACATCAACAGCATGCCGGTGTGGCTGCAATGGCTGACCCACCTGGTCGCCGCACGCTACTTCGTCGCCATCCTGCAAACCCTGTTCCTGGCCGGCGACGTGTGGTCGGTAATTCTACCCAACGCGCTGGCGCTGGCCATCATGGCCACTTTCTTCATCGGCGTCAGCCGTCTGCGCATGAGCAAGCGACTGGAGTGAGCATGTGGCACCGGATCATGGCGCTGGTAATCAAGGAGTTCCTCGCGTTACTGCGCGACCGACGCGAACGCGTGGTCATCATCATCCCCCCGCTGATCCAACTGGTGGTCTTCAGCTATGCGGCCACCTTCGATCTGAGCCACGTCAAGCTCGCAATCTACGACCAGGACCATGGTCCGGAAGCCCAGGCTCTGGTCGCGCGTTTCACCGGCTCGCCGAACTTCCAACTCGTCGCACAGGTACGCGATTCGCGCGAGGTCGCGCAACTGATCGACGGCGAACAAGCACTCATGGTGCTCGACATACCGCAGGACTTTTCACGCAAGCTGCTGGCCGACCGGGAGGCAGAGGTCCAACTGATTCTCGACGGTCGCAATTCCAATACCGCTCTGATCGCCCTGAATTATGCCCGCGGCATCGTGGACGACTTCAACCAGGACTGGTTGCGCGACCACGCGCACGCGCCAATGCCGCTGCACCTGGTCACCCGTGCCTGGTTCAACGCCAATCTCGAAAGCCGCTGGTTCATCGTGCCCGGTATCGTCGGGCTACTGATGATGGTGGTGGTGATGATGGTCACATCGCTGTCCGTGGCCCGCGAGCGCGAACAGGGCACCTTCGATCAGTTGCTGGTAACGCCGCTGCGCCCGGTCGAAATCCTGATCGGCAAGGCCATGCCCGGCCTGCTGATCGGCCTGTTCGAGGCGACCCTGATCGTGATCATCGCCGTGTTCTGGTTCGGCGTGCCCTTGCGCGGTCCATTGCTGACCCTGTATGCGGGCCTGCTTGTGTTCCTGCTTTCGGCGAGCGGCGTGGGCCTGATGATCTCTTCGCTCGCGACCACGCTGCAGCAGGCGCTGCTCGGCGCCTTTCTGTTTCTGGTGCCGGGGGTGATTCTCTCGGGCTTCGCCACTCCGATCGCCAACATGCCGACGGCCGTGCAGTACATCACGCTGCTCGACCCCCTGCGCTACTTTATGGTCGTACTGCGCGGCGTCTTTCTCGAAGGCGCCGGCTTCGCGCTGCTGTGGGACCAGTTCTGGCCGATGGCGCTGATCGGGATTGCCTGCCTGGCCGGCGCCGGCTGGCTATTCCGCCACCGGACGGCCTGAAACCGGCGCTCAGTCCTCGGCGCGACGGTATACCACGGTACGGTTGCGACCTTCGCGCTTGGCGGCATAAAGCGCACGGTCAGCGGCCCTGATCAACTCCTCGGGTGAGCTGAATTCGCTGTCTCCCAGGTGACCGGAAAAGGTCGCGAGCCCCAGCGAGGTGGTGACCACGATTTCGGTGCCGTCGGCATGATGCACCTCAGCAGCCACACCGCGCCGCAGGCGCTCAAGCAGTTCGAAGGCCTTGTTTTCCTCGGTGCCCGGGAAGACCAGGACGAACTCCTCGCCGCCGTAACGGGCCGCGATATCGGCCTGGCGCACCTGCGCCTGCAACAGTCGGGAGATCGAAATCAACACCTTGTCGCCGACCTGATGCCCATAAGTGTCGTTGATGCGCTTGAATTGATCGAGATCCACGAAGCCGAGCGACAGCGGCCAGCCGCCCGCCACGGCGGCATGAAACTCCTGTTCGAGCATCTGATTGAGGCGCGCGCGATTGAGCAGCCCGGTCAGCGGATCGATATACGAGCGCTCCTCCAGCTGCCGGTTGCGCGATTCGAGCATCTCGCTGCGCAGCTTGTATTCGGAGGTCTCCTGAAGGCTGCGCAGATTGCGCAGCACGAGCACCTCGCGCGCCTCTTCGATCAAGTGCGTGGCACGGTCGGCATTGAGGATCAGATCCACCTCGAACAGGCTGGAATAATGCGGCAACAGCTCTTCCATCCGCACGATGATCGCCGTGCAGGCCTCCTCATCGAACCCCAGCAGGGTCTTCGCTCTTTCCGCAAAACAGATGTCGAGGGCTTGCGATTGTTCCGGCTGGATCCAGCGATCGGCCAGGATACCGGAAAGATGCACGCAGCAGGCGATACCCGCCTCGCGCGCCGCCTCGCCGCTGAGCGTGAGCTGGTGGCTACTTGCAACCGCGCGCCAGGCACATTCGGGTAGTCTCCAGCTCTCCAGCAGAGCCGCCCCCACCGCGGCATGATCGAAACCGAAGGCCTGGCGTTCGGCCTGAACCACGGCGAGATGGTTGTCGCTGGCAGCGAGGATGTCGGTGTAGAGATCGGAATGGGCCTTTTCCAGCACCAGCATGCCGATATCCTGCAACAAGGCGCCCACGAAGCATTTGCTGGCTTCCTTGAGCTGCCCCTCCTCCGCGATCACGCGGGCAGCAACCGCGGCGAGCAGCGAACGGCGCCAATAGGCAAGCTTATCCAGCGGACCGGCATCCGACTCCGGCGCCAGCGAAAAGGACAGCGCCAATGTCAGCGCCGCATTGAATCCCAGCACGCTGATGGCCTGCCGCAGGTTGTCGACCTGCCGACGCATGGCATAAAGCGGCGAGTTGGCGGCCTTGAGCAGCTTTGCGCTCAGAACGGGATCGTTGGCGACGACCTCGGTGATCTCGCCCACGCCGGCATAAGGGTCTTCGCCCAGTTCGAGCACACGCAGGGCCACGGCCGGCAGTGTCGGCAACTTGTTCACCTGGCCCAGCATGCCGGCCAAGGTGGGGGCAACATCCAGATCCATGATCGTCGTATGACTCGTTATTCGGACTCTCCACTTCCGTCCGACGCGAAGTCAGACGGACCGGAACCGCCGTTATCTGTATACCTTATCTGATTCGAGTGCTTGCCCGATGTGTTCGCCAAGGATCGCGACTCACCTTCTTATTGTGGCATCTTCCGGTCAATCGTGCCTGGACACAGTTTACAAGTTTTTAAAGCGCCAAGCGCCCCGGGACGAAATCTCGCGGACTCGCTCGGGAGAGCGGGCGGGATGGCGCCGGGAAAGCGCCATCCCGGAGGACGGATCAACGATTGCTGATGTAGGCGAAGCCCTGCATCTGCTTCTTGGCCAGTTGCAGGATACCGGCCGGCACGATCTTCATGTACGGGTAGATATCGTCGGCCTTCACGTGCAGGCTGTACATGGAGTTGTGGCAGACGCGGAACTGCACGCCCTGCGCGTGCAGGGCCTGGAACTGGGCGCCATAGCTGCTGTATTCCTGCTTCCATTGATCAGCCGTCAGGATCGCCCGACCGTAGAGCACGATCTGGATCTCGTAGCGGTAACCCTTGCTCTTGAGATAGCGCACCGTTGCGGCCGCATTGATCAGCGACTCCTTGAGCTGGTTGCCGGGGTCGGCGACGCCGAACACGATCTTCACCGGCTGATGCTGCTTGAAATAGCCGCCGAAGTTCAGATCGGGCGTCACCGGCACCGACTGGATACCTGGAAAATCCGGCAGACTGTCGGCGCGCGCCACGGAGGCCAGGACCAGAGTGAGGCCCATCAGGACCACGGATACGAAGGACTTCATGTGATTCTCCATCGGTGGGTGGGGCCAGTCGCATTTGTTTTCACCGGCTAGCCACTATGACGCCCCGAAGCCCGGCTTAATTCCCCCACAGGAATCCGCATCGCCGAGGGTAATATCCGTGCGTCCGGCGACACAAACGCACCATTATGATGCGTCGAGCCTCTTTCACAAGAGCGCGCACGCCCTGCAACACGGCATCCCCGATGGTCCGCTAATTGCTATAGCGAAGCTTTCGCTAGGGGGACGCTCATGAATATCGCCGTCATCGGCGCCACTGGCCTGACCGGTCATCATGTGGTGACGCAACTGATCCTCAAAGGTCTGGCAGGACCAATGGACCGCATCCAATTGGTCGGTCGCCGATCCGCGGAGGCCCGTCTGCGCGGCATGGTCGCCGACATTCGGGACGCCTTTTTCGAAGCCGCGCCCGAGCTCGACATCACGCTGTCGCCGAATGACATCGCCGCCGAACTCATCGTGTTCGCAGCGGGTGTCACGCTGCCGACGGACTCGCACGCCCCGATGACTCGCGATGCACTCGCACAGGCCAATCTGCCGCTGTTCGAGAGCTATGCGCGCGCGATCGCGCAACATGGCCACGGTCACGAGCTGGTGCTCATGGTCAGCAACCCGGTCGAACTCGGGGTTGCCGTATTCGCCCGGCATCTGGGGCGTCACCGCGTCTTCGGCATGGGCGCCTACCAGGACACCCTGCGCTTCCGCCGCGAAATCGCAGGCGAGCTGGGGCTGACCCGTCAGCGCGTCGAGGCCTATATGCTCGGCGAGCACGGCAGTGGCCTGGTGCCGGCATGGTCCGCGCTGCGACTGCATGGTTTCGATGCAGAAGAGACCCGCCAGCTGAAGAAGCGGCTGCGCCGAGGCCTGGATTCGGCGCATTATGCCGAGGCGCTGGCGGCCGAGACACGACGGGTACGCGAACTGATCGAACGCGACGATCTGGCCGAGGCGTTTCGCCACGTCGGCACTCTGCCCGCCGATCTGCGGGTCGGACTCGCCCCCTTCGCCACCCACTACTCCGGCGCCAAGACCGCCGTCGCGACCGCCAACGCCACCGTCGACATGTTGCGCGTGATGCTCTCCGGCCATCAGGCGGTAATGGCCGCCCAGGTGGCGCTCGAAGGCGAATGGCTGGAGATCGACACGGTACTCGGCGTACCGGTGCTCGTCGGCCATCAGGGCTGGGCATCGGTGCATCCCGTACCACTGGATGCGCATGAGCACGCGCAGCTTTGCGCGGTCGGACGCAGCGTGGGCGACAAGCTGCGCGAATGGGAGGCGGCAGCATGAATGCGATCCGCTGGGTATTGCGCATACGGGTCGAGGACCGGACCGGCGTGCTGGCCCGCATCAGCGCGGTGTGCGCGTATTGGGCGGTCTCGCTGCGCCTGGTGCAAAACAGCGAGACCGAACGTCAGGGCGAGGCGGAGATACTGCTGGGTTTCGCCGCCGCCGAACGCAAGGCACAGCTCCTGCTACGACACCTTGGCCGCCTGGAATCGGTACGCAAAATCACCCTCATGAGGCACGATGAACCCGCGCTGCGCGCCAGCACCACCGTGCGCCTGGCCGGCGGTGCACGACCCCGCTGCCCTGGCAACGTCGACGTGCACGCGCTCGACAGCAAAGGCGGCTACCTGCTCATCGGGCCGCTGCATGCGGTGGAGGAATGTCTGAGCGAACTGCGGCGCAGCGGCCTGCTGCACAGCGCCGGGCGCGCCCTGATCGCGCTTTAGCCTCGCTCCGCCAGCGTCTGCGCCACGCGGTTGCGCAGGTAGACAGGCTGTGCCTGTTCGGCCGGCACCGCCAGCCCGGCGGCGAGATCGCGCGCGGCCAGCGGCAGCGCATGGCGCGCGCGCGGCAGTACGGCGTCATCGAATACCGTCAGCCCGTTCAGATTGCCGAGCACCTCCGCGTAGACCGCGAACCCCGGACCGACACCGGTCCAGGGCTCATCATCGGGCGGCTGCACCTCGGCTGGCGGGGATACGGATTCACGCTCCTCCGTCGCGGCCAACCCTGCGCCGTCGGCGCGGTAAGCCCCCCAGTAAACCTCGCCCATACGCGCGTCCAGAGCCGCGATCACGGCCGGGTGGCCCGCTTCGATGGCGGACTGCGCCAACATCGCCAGGGTCGACACCGACACCACCGGACGATCGACCGAGAAGGCCAGTCCCTGCACCACGCCGGCCGCGATACGCAGGCCCGTGAAGGCACCGGGGCCGCGTCCCAGCACCAGCGCATCGAGCTCGCCCAAGGCGATGCCGGCCTCCGCCAGCAGTTCAGCGACCATGGGCAACACCAGCTGCGTGTGCTCGCGCGGCGCCACCTGGTGACGCTCGATCACTTCACCGTTCACGCCCAATGCGACGGAACAGGCCTCGGTGGCCGTCTCGATGGCCAGCAATTTCATCCTTGCCCCTCCTCCGCAGCGAAAAAATCCCGCACCGCCTCGATTTGGCGCACCGTCGGCGCTGACGGCAGGCTGTCGAGGAAGATGCGCCCGTAACTCATCTGGCCCAGCCGAGGATCGCACAGCACGAGCACGCCGCGGTCCTGGCTGTCGCGGATCAGACGACCGATGCCCTGCTTGAAGGCGATCACCGCACGCGGCAGATGCTGATCGCGGAAGGGATTGCCGCCACGCGCGGTGATCGCCTCCGCGCGCGCCTTGAGCAGAGGATCGTCCGGCGCGGCAAACGGCAGGCGATCCAGCACCACGCAGGACAGGGCTTTGCCCTGAACGTCGACGCCTTCCCAGAAGCTCTGCGCGCCCAGCAGCACCGCGTTGCCGGCTTCGCGGAAACGCTCGATCAGTTCGCGGCGCGATGCGCTGCCCTGTACCAGCAGCGGACGGTCGTCGAGATCGTGCAGCAGCCCGGCCGCGATCTGCAGGGCGCGATGGCTGGTGAACAGCATGAAGGTGCCGCCCGGATTCGCCTCGATCACCGGCCGCACGGCGCGCACCACGGCTTCCGTGTAGTGTGGCGCATTCGGTGCCGGCAATCCTGCCGGGCGATAAATGCAGGCCTGTCGCGCGAAATCATAGGGGCTGCCGAGCAGCAGCGTGTTCGCTTGGCCCAACCCGAGCTGAGCGCAGAAGTGCGTGAAATTCGCGCCGACGGCCAGCGTGGCCGACGTGAAGATCCAGGCGGCCGGATAGCGCGCCTTATGCTTGGCGAAGGTGCCCGCAATGTCCAGCGGGGTGAGGTTGAGCGCGAAACTGCGCTGATAGGTTTCGTACCAGCGAATCACCGCCTCGTCGGGGGCGAGAAACAGATCCAGCCGTTCGCGCAGGCCCTGCGCCCGTCTGGCCAGCGCCTGCAGCGCCTTGCCGCGCTCCGCCATCTGCTCCAATCCGGCACGCAGCGCATCCAGGGCATCGCTCAGGACGGTCAGCGCGCTGCCGGCTTTGGCCTCCATGGCCTCGTCCCAACCACCGCGCTGACCTTCGGTGCCCATCAGCGCGCGCAGACCGCGTATCGCATACTCGAGCGTTTGCGCGCGCTCGCGCAGTTCGGGCTGATCGGAAGCTTCGGTCAACTGCGCGGCGACGCTGTCGCGCGCCAGTTCCGACAGCTGGCGGCTGCCGACGCTCTGACCGAAAAACTGGGTCGCGATCTCCGGCAGCTGGTGTGCCTCGTCGAGTATGAAGGCATTGGCGCTGGGCAGGATTTCGCCCACGCCCTCTTCCTTGAGCGCGAGATCGGCACAGAACAGGTGGTGATTGATCACCACCACGTCGGCCTCTTGCGCCCGCCGACGTGCCTGAACGACATGGCAGTCGGCGTAATCCGGACACTCCTGCCCGAGGCAGTTGTCGGCGGTCGAGGTCACCCGGGACCAAACCGGCGCACCTTCCGGCACGCTGGCCAGTTCGGCGATGTCGCCGTCGCGCGTGCGCCGCGACCAAGATTGGATGCGCTGAACGTCGGCGGCGTCCGCATGACCTTGTCCTGCGCTGAAATCGACATACTGTTTGAGGCGATATAGGCACAGATAGTTCGCGCGCCCCTTGAGCAGACAGGCATCGATGTCGCGCTTGAGCACGTCGCGCACGACCGGCAGATCCTTGCGGAAAAGCTGGTCCTGGAGGGTCTTGGTACCGGTCGATACGATGACCTTGCCGCCACCGGCCACCGCCGGCAAGAGATAGCCCAGGGTTTTGCCGACCCCGGTGCCGGCCTCGACCACCAGCGTGTCGTTATCGGTCAACGCCGCAGCCACCGCTTCGGCCATCGTGCGCTGTTGCGGGCGCGACACGAAACCCGGCAGTGCCTCGGCCAGGGCCCCGTCCGCCTCGAAGAGGGCGCCGATCCGGACGCTCAGGGGTTTTGGCGACCGAGCCTCCACGAGCGGTTCAGGGCTTGAGGGCGTCGGCATGACGCATCGCCTCCTCGGCACCGCGCCGATCGCCCAACGCTGCACGTGCTGCCGCGATCATGCGCCAGTTGATGCGCCGGATCGCACGGTCACCACCGGCCAGCGCATTTGATTTGTGCGCCAGTGTTTCGACCTGTCGATAGCGCCCCTGGCTATAGCGCACGGCGGCAAGCCGTTGCCAGAGCAATGCACTGCGCGGGGCGATGTTGAGCGCACGCTCCAGGTCGCGCGCGGCCGCCCCCCAGTCGCGCCGGCCGGCGGCAAGATCGGCGTCATGCGCCAGCGCAAGCGCCGCCGGCGGCAGCGAGGCCGGTACGGCGGGCGCCGGCTGCGCGCGCAGGCCGCCGGGCGGGCGATGCTCGATCTTTGCCTGTGGCGGCTGGCCCGCGCCCGGCGGCAACGTGGCGCAACCGCCCAATATCGTCACTGCTGCCAACGCCGTCGCGAGGATGATTTTTCTCATTGCATGAGTCCCTTGAACCACTCGATGGCCTGACGCAACGCGCCGGCCTTGCATTCGGCCTCACCGCTCGGAACGCTGCCCTTGACGAAGGGCATCCATTCGGCACCCGGGCAGGTTTCAGCAAGCCGCTGCCCACTGGCAGGGTCGATGGTCTGCCAGACGACATCCTCTGGCTGACTCATCTGCAGCGGGGAGGCATGGATGGCGCCCATGATACCCGCCCACAAGGGCAACGCGCCGGTCGAGCCGGTCAGACCGGTAGGCCGGTTGTCGTCGCGCCCCACCCACACGACGGCCACTTCCCGACCGCCGAAACCGGCAAACCAGCTGTCGCGCAGGTCGTTGGTGGTGCCGGTCTTGCCGGCGACCTCGATGCCCGGCAGCAAGGTCTGCAGCGAGGCCGCCGTGCCCCTGCGCGTCACCTCGTGCAACGCCGCAGTGAGGAGGTAATCCGCCTTGCCGTCGGCGACGCGCTCGATCTGCAACGGATAGCGCTGGAGCTTTTCGCCGCGCGGCTTGACCACCGCCTGGATCGCGCGCAACGGCGCCCGATAACCGCCGGCGGCAATGGTCTGGTACATCTGCGCCATCTGGATCGGCGGTACGGCGGCGGAACCCAGCAGCGACGATGGATAGGCGTCGATGGGCTGGGCGATACCGAGCTGATGTGCCGTGTCGATCACCTGCTCCAACCCCACGGACAGGCCGAGGCGCACGCTCGGCACGTTGTAGGAATGGACCAGCGCGTCCATCACGGTGACCTTGCCGTGATATTGCCGGTCGTAGTTGACCGGCGACCATTGCTGGCCGTTGCCGTAGTTCACGGTCAACGGGCTGTCGTCGAGCAGCGTGGCTAGCGTGAAACGCTGCGGCTGCGCCAGCGCAGCCAGATAAAGCGCCGGCTTGAACAAGGAGCCGATGGAGCGGCGCGAATCGAGCGCGCGGTTGAAACCGGCGATGTCGCGGCGGCCACCGATCAGCGCCAGCACCTCGCCATCGGCGACCGAGGTCACCACTGCGGCGGCCTCCAGCGTATCCGTGCGCATGTCATGCGCACGTTCGAGCCGGCGCAAGCCGTCGCGCACCGCCTGCTGCGCGCGCAATTGCACCAGCGGGCGCAGCGTGGTGTAGATCAGCAGGCCTTCGGTGCGCAGATCCTCGGGACGGTAATCGCGCGCAAGCTGCGCCTCAACCAGATCGAGAAAGGCGGGAAACGGCGTGATGCCGGAAACCGGCTCCGCTCTCACGCCCAGCGGGCTGGCCTGCGCGGCACGTGCCTGCGCGGCGGTGATCAAGCCGGCTTCGGTCATTTCCGTCAGCACCAGATTGCGCCGCTTGAGCGCACGCTGGGGATGGCGACGGGGATCGTAGTAAGCCGGACCGCGCACCATCGCGACCAGCAACGCGACCTGCGCGATATCGAGCGACTGTACCGGGCGATCGAAATAGAACTCGCTGGCCAGTCCCACGCCATGTATGGCACGGCTGCCCTGCTGGCCGAGATAGACCTCGTTAAGGTAGGTTTCGAGGATTTCCGCCTTGCCGTAATGGGTCTCCAGCAGCACCGCCATGATGGCTTCGTTGAACTTGCGCCACAGGCTGCGCTGGTTGCTGAGGAAGAAATTCTTGACCAGCTGTTGAGTCAGCGTGCTGCCGCCCTGCACGAAGCGCCGCGCGCGGATGTCCGCCACCAGGGCGCGCCCGATGGCGACCGGATCGACGCCGTGATGCTCGTAGAAACGGCGATCCTCCACGGCCACCAGCGCCTTCGGCAGCAGCGCCGGCATGTCGTTCATGCGCACCAGGATGCGATCCTCGTGACTACGCGGGTAGATCTTGGCGATCAGCAGCGGCGCAAGACGTGCCAGCGCCACCGGCTGCCCACTGGCGGCGTCCTCCAATGCGGTAATGCGTCCCCCGGCAAAGCGCACGCGCAGCTGCCGTGACGGCTCGTTGCCGTCGGGCGAATCGAACCCGTGCGTATGCAACAGATAGCCGTCGGCAATGCGCTGGTAGGAGTCCGCAGCCGGTGCGCCGGGCCGCGCCGTGTAATGCAGCAGGGCCAGGGCCTGCGCGAGATCCTGCGGCGACATGCGCCGGCCGGCGTAGAGCTGCACCGGGCTCGCGTACACGCGTGCGGGAAGTTCGAAGCGCTTGTCCTCGAACTGGCTGACGATGACGTGATTGAGGTAGGCGACGTAGCCCGCGCCCAGCATCAGCAAAACCGCCAGCAGACCCAGCCACCCGCGTCGTCGGCGGATCGGTTTGCATGCTGCGCGGGAACTGGAGCGCCTGGCGGGGCGGCGTGAGGATTTGGCCATCGAAGCGGGCTGTAAGACGCGGG
Organism: Acidihalobacter prosperus; assembly: GCF_000754095.2. Taxonomy (NCBI): domain Bacteria; kingdom Pseudomonadati; phylum Pseudomonadota; class Gammaproteobacteria; order Chromatiales; family Ectothiorhodospiraceae; genus Acidihalobacter; species Acidihalobacter prosperus. The sequence goes on along the minus strand of NZ_JQSG02000001.1, from coordinate 233,933 downwards.
GATTTGTGGCCGCGAAGGCTTTTCATTATCCTTCGGTGTCCTCGATATCACAAGCAGGCCAGCCGTGGATACATCCGATTTCAGCAAGCTGCTCAAGGGATTACAAAACCCCGCCGCCTACCCGCATCAGGTGTCGGATATCCGCGTCATCGAAACCCATATCTCCGCCGTGTTGCTGACCGGCGAATACGCCTACAAGCTCAAAAAGCCGCTCGACATGGGCTTTCTCGACTTTTCCACCCTCGAACGACGCCGCCATTTCTGCGCGGAGGAGATCCGACTCAACCGTCGACTGGCGCCGAATCTGTACCTCGACACCGTGGCCGTGACGGGCAACCACTCGGTGCCGAAGGTCGGCGGCAACGGCGAGGCCATCGAATACATGGTGCGCATGCGTCAGTTCGACCCGGAGCAGCAGCTCGATCGCCTGCTCGCACGCGGCGAACTCAGCGCCGCGCACATCGATAGCCTGATCGCGCGCATCGCGGCCTTCCATGCCCAGGCCGCGACGGTCGACCCCGCCAGCCAGCTCGGCACGCCCGAGGCGGTATTCGCGCCCATGCAGCAGAACTTCGACCAGCTGCATCCCCTGATCGACCAGCCGGCCCGCCGCCAGCAGCTGCGGCGACTGGAAGACTGGACCCGCGCCGAATACGACCGCCTCGCACCGCTTCTGGCCGAGCGCCGCGCTGCGGGGCATATCCGCGAATGCCACGGCGACATGCACCTCGGCAACATGGCGGTCGTGGACGGCGATATCGCCATCTTCGACGGCATCGAATTCAACGACGACTTCCGCTGGATCGACGTCGCCAACGAAATCGCCTTCTTCGTCATGGACCTGGAGAGTCGCGGGGCGGCCGCGCTTGCGCACCGCGCGCTCAATGCCTGGGTCGAACTGAGCGGCGACCATCAGGCGCTGCGCCTGATGCGCTTTTATCAGACCTATCGCGCGATGGTGCGCGCCAAGGTGGCCAGCATCCGCCTGGGCCAGACGGGTCTTGCCGACGCGGAACGCGAGGAGGTGCTCGCGGCCTACCAGCGCTATGCGGACCTGGCCGAGCACTACACCACCGCCGCGCGACGCGCGCTGCTGATCACCCGTGGTTTTGCCGGCGCCGGCAAAACCACGCTGAGCACCGAGGCCGTCGAGAGCCTCGGCATGATCCGGCTGCGTTCCGATGTCGAGCGCAAGCGCCTGCATGGACTGCCGGCCGAGGCCCGCAGCGGTTCCGGCATCGGCACCGGGCTGTACGCCGAGGATGCCACCGAGCGGACCTACGACGCCCTGCAGGCGCGCGCCGAAGCAGCCATCGACGGCGGCTTCCCGGTGGTGGTGGATGCGAGTTTTCTTGCTCGCAGGCACCGCAGACGCTTCGCCGAACTGGCCGCGGCACGAGAACTGGGGTTTGCCATCCTCGATGTGCAGGCGCCCGAAGATCAGCTCAAGGAACGCCTGCAGCGACGTCAGGGCGACGCATCCGAAGCCACTGCGGACATCCTCGACTGGCAGACTGCCCATGCCGAGGCGGTCGAATCCGACGAACCCTGCCTAAAGGTCGACGGACGCGAACCCCTGCCGACGGCGGCGTTGCGCGCGCGCCTCGACCTGTAGGCCCGACACGAGGGCGGGGCCGGCTGCTAGACTGAGCCTGTACCCATTGCCGGACCGCCCGTGACACGACGCGCCCCGTCGACCGCCCTGCTGACGCTCGCGTCCGCGCTCCTGCTGGGCGGCTGCGCCACGCCCTACCCGCACGCACCGCAATACCGGCCGGCGGAACCCGTAACCGCGGGCCAGAGCGACCGGCAGCATCTCATTCGGCTGCTCCACGGCGTCGTCGGTACCCCTTATCGCTACGGCGGCGCCAGCCCGCACACCGGCTTCGACTGCAGCGGCCTGATCTACTGGGCCAGCCGGCATGCCGGCTATCGCGGCGTGCCGCGCACAGTCCGCGAGCAATACCGGCAGCTGCGCCGCGTGCCCCTCGACCGCCTGCGGCCCGGCGACATCCTGTTCTTCCGCTTCCACCCCGGCCCGCCCACGCACGACGGCGTCTACATCGGCCGTGGTCGCTTCATCCATGCGCCCGCCACCGGGGACCGTGTCAGCATCGCCCGTCTCGACAGCCGTTTCTGGTCGAGACATCTGATCGCGGCGGCACGGCTGCCGCGCTGAGCGACCGGCGGCGCATGCGCCCTGTCGCGCATGCCGGATTGCATCTCGATAGAGTCGCGTTATACCTTGATTCGGTATTCTCATTGAGTCCGTCGAGATCGGCATGTCATCGAATCCGAACCCCGGCACCGCGCGCGCGAGGCTTGCCGCCCATTGCCTGCTCCTGCTGTTGGTGTGGATATCGCCCGGCCATGCGCAACCGGCCAACCCGCCTCAGACGGATGGTCGGTGGCTGCGCTTCGGCGTACTGCCGCTGCAAAGCCCCACCAAACTGGCCGACATGTTCATGCCGCTGGTCGAATACCTGCAACGCTCGCTGCATCGCCCGGTGCAATTCGTCACCGCGCCCAGTTTCACGATCTTCATGCAGCGCGTGATGCATCACGACTACGACATCGTCTACCTCAACCCGCTGCTGTTCACTCAAGCCGAGAAGGCCGGCTACGACGCCGTGGCGAAGGTGTTGGGAGAGCCGTTCACCGGCATCCTCGTGGTGCGCAGGGACAGCCCGCTGCACGGCATCGACCCGGCGCAGTGGCACAAAGGTCTGATCGTCGGTTTTCCCGACCCTCGCGCCTACGCCGCCACGGTGATGACCCGCGGCTATCTGCGCACGCACGGCGTGGACGTAACGCATTGCTGCCGTATCCGCTATTTCGGCTCGCAGGACTCCGTGCTCATGGCGCTGAATTCGGGGCTGGTGGGCGTGGCCGGCACCTGGTGGCCGTCGCTGCGTTCGATGCCGCCCGCGATACGCCGCAACCTGCGCGTGATTGCCGAAACGCCGCCGCAGCCACAGATGCCCATCGCCGTGCTCGACAGCCTCCCTGCCGCGCTGCGTCAGGACATCACCGCCAGCCTGCTGGCCCTGCACACACACCCGCGAGATCGCGCGATCCTTAGCAAACTCGGCTTTCCGCAAGGCTTCATCCGCGCCCGCAACGCCGAATACCGGGAGGTAAAATAGCCCATGAAACCCGCCGCCGGCTGGACGCTGCGCAGCAGCGAACGCATCCCCTGGTGGTCGACCCTGCGCATGCGCCTGATCCTCTCCGTGTCGCTGGTGCACGTGATCCTGATGGGCGGTTTCATCTGGGATGCCGTCAACGAACAATCCGCCGGCATTCGTACGGAACTGGAGAGCCGCGGCCATTCGCTGGTGAACCTGATGGCGGTGGCCAGCACCAACGCGCTGCTGTCGGAGGATCTGGCCTCGCTCGCGGAAGTGACCGGGCGTGTGCGCCAGCAGCCCGACGTGGCCTACGGCCTGATCGTCGACGAACGCGGCGAAGTGCTGGCAAGCACCTCGGGCGGCGACGTCGGACGCCCGCTGGCGGCCGTGCGGCCCGACATCGCCCGGCCGCGTGCCCGTCTCATGCGCCTGGAGGAACCGGTCCGCGTTGCCGGACGCGTGGTCGGCACCGTCTACCTCGGCCTGTCCACTGCCGGCATGCACCGCGAACTGCAGCGCATCCGCAACGAAGGCCTGCTGTTCATACTCGCCGCGTTGCTCATCGGCGGCGGCGCCGCCTGGCTGCTGTCCTACGCCATCACGCGCAATCTGCACCGCCTGGGCACCGCGGTGCGGCGCATCGCCGGCGGCGATCTGGGCGCGCGCGTGGAAATACGCAGCCGCGATGAAGTCGGCATGCTCGCCAAGGCCTTCAACGGCATGTTGGACTCGCTGCGCGAGACCTCGCAGGCCGTGGTGCGCGAACACGAAAAACGCATGGACGCCGAGCGGCTGGCCTGCGTCGGCGAACTGGCGGCCAGCATCGCACATGAAATCCGCAATCCGCTGGCGGCGGTCATCAACTCCGTCAGCCTGATCGGCGAACCGGAACTGGACGCCGACGACCGCAACAAGGTACGGCGCATCATCAACGGTGAGGCCGGCCGCCTGCAACGCATCCTCGAAAGCTTCCTCGACTTCTCGCGCGTGCGCGAGTCCCAGCTCGAACGGCACGATCTGGTCGACCTGATCGATGAGGTCATCACTCTGTTTGCGGAAGATCCCGACGTGGCCGACGGCATCGAGATCGTGCGTCGGCTCGACGTCCCGCAGCGCACCGCGGTCTTCGACCAGGACCAGATGCGTCAGGTATTGTGGAATCTGATGCGCAATGCCGTTCAGGCGATGGGCGGACACGGCCGTCTCACCGTCAGCCTGGCAACGCGTTCGCCGTGCCGCTTGCGCGTGGCGATCCGCGACAGCGGCGAGGGCATCGCGCCGGAACTGCTGGGAAAGGTCCGGCGGCCATTCGTCTCCGGCCGCAAGGGCGGAACCGGCCTGGGTCTCGCCATCGTGCAGCGCATACTCATGCAACACGCCAGCGTCCTCGACATCGCCAGCCAGCCCGGCGCGGGCACCGAGGTCGCCTTCGAACTGGAGACCCGCTGAACCGTGGCCAACATCCTGATCGTCGACGACGAATACGCCGTGCGCGCCAGCCTGGGCCTGATGCTCAAGGCTCGCGGGCACCAGGTGATCGAGGCGGGTTCGGTCGCGGAGGCTTCCGCGCATCTCGATCGTCATCGCATGGACCTCGTGATCACCGACCTGCGTCTGGGTGACGGCAATGGCCTGGAAATCGTCGAACTGCTGCGCGAACGCGGCGACGACACGCAAAGCATCGTGATGACCGCCTTCGGCTCGATCGAAAATGCGGTGGATGCCATGCGGCTCGGCGCCTACGACTATCTGACCAAACCGGTGAATCCAGACGAACTGCTGCTGCGCGTGGTCAAGGTGCTCGAACGCAAACAGCTCGGCGAGGAGGTCAGCCGGCTGCGCGCGCAGCTCGACGGCCGACCCGATGCCGCCCTGATCGCCAAGAGCCCTGCGATGCGCGGCATCGCCGATCTGATCCAGCGCATCAGGGATCAGGACGTGCCCGTACTGATCACCGGCGAAACCGGGGTCGGCAAGGAAGTGCTCGCACGCGCCATTCACCGCACCAGCCGCCGCGCCGCCGCGCCCTTCGTCGCCGTCAACTGCGCCACCCTGCCGGAGGATCTGCTGGATTCCGAGCTGTTCGGTCACGTGAAAGGCGCCTTCACCGGCGCCGTGGCCCAGCACGAGGGGCTGTTCGGGCAAGCCGACCGCGGCACGCTGTTTCTGGACGAGGTCGGCGACGTCAGTCCGCGTCTGCAGGCGAAGCTGCTGCGCGTACTGCAGGAGGGCGAAGTCCGCCCCGTAGGCGGTTCGCGCAGTACCCGGGTCGATGTCCGTGTGATCACCGCCACCAACCGCGACCTCGGCGAAATGGTAAACGCCGGCAGTTTCCGCTCGGATCTTCTGTTTCGCCTCAACGTGATGCCGGTGCGGATACCGCCGCTGCGCGAGCGGCGCGACGATATCGCGCCCCTGGTTGACCATTTCGTCGAGCGCCTGCGACACAAGACCGGCCGTGACGCGCTCGCGGTCAACGCCCAGGCACGGCGCCGGCTCAGCGCGCACGACTGGCCCGGCAACGTGCGCCAGCTGCGCAACGTGCTCGAACGCAGCTTCGCGCTGAGCGACAGCGAAACCCTGGATGCCGAATCCCTACTGTTCGACAACCTCCCGGTCGTTGCGCCCCCTGGCGGCTCGGCTGGCGGCGAGCTTCAGCCCCTGTCCGAAGTCGAGCTGGCGCACATCCGTCGGGTGCTGGAATCCTGTGACGGCAACCAGATGGCTGCGGCCAGGCGGCTCGGCATCAGCCGTTCGACGCTGCGCCGCAAGCTGGGCCTCGATTGACGACCGCTGTCTCGTTTCGGGACAGGCGATTGTCTCAAAACGAGACCATCGAACAGATGCGCACGTGCGCGTGGCGCACAACACGTTGATTTCAATGAATTACGGGTAATGGCATGCCCCTTGCTCCCTTTCCCGCACATACGCGGTGCACGCAGGGAGAGGCCATGCAACTGTTCAAGAAAACCATCGATCCGATCGTCGCGCTGAGCATCATCGCGCTGCTCGACGTATTCCTGTTTCTGGTCGTCGGCGCCTGGACCGTGGGCGGCGGCGAAACCATGATCACCGGCCTGGTCGCCAAGCTGTTCATGGGCGATCAGATCTACCGCATCCCGTTCTGGCAATACGCCTTCGAGCCCACGCCGTATTACTGGAAGATCTACATCAGCCTCGGCATGTTCTTCGGCGCCATCGTGGCCGCGGTCGGCAGCCGCGAATTCTACTGGCGGGTGCCGCGGCACCTCAGCGAATGGATCATGATCACCATCGGCGGCCTGCTGATGGGGATCGGCATCCGTCTGGCCTTCGTCTGCAACGTCAGCACCTTTTTCGGGCTCACCCCGGAAATGAACCTCGGCGGCTACCTCTCGGTGAGCGGCATCATCGTCGGCGCATGGGTCGGATCGCTGATCTACAAGCGCGTGATGGAGGCCTGAGCCATGGAACTTTCATCGCTTACGCAATGCCTTGCCGCCTTCATGTTCGGCTCCGTCGTCGGCTTTCTGGTTCAGCGCTCGCGCTTCTGCAACACCGCTGCCCTGCGCGATGCCATGCTGTTCAAGAGCTACCGCAACACCAAGGCCCTGCTGGTGTGCATGATGATCCTGACCATCGGCTTCACCGCCTTCATCAGCGTCGGCGGCGGCCATCCCATGCATTTCGAGGTCGGTCTCAACCAGGTCATCGGCCTGTTCCTGTTCGGCATCGGCATGGTGCTGGCCGGCGCCTGCACGGTCTCCACCTGGGTCAAGTCCGGCGAAGGCAACGTCGGCGCGATCTGGGCACTGCTGTTCACCTTCGTGGGGATGTTCCTGTTCTCGCTGTTCTGGTCCGCCACCTGGTGGCCGCCGGCACCGGCGACCATGTCCGGCAGCGTCAACCTGAGCAGCCTGCAGCTGGGCTTCGCCAATGCCCAGACCCTGCAACTGCAGACCGGCATCCCGGCCATTTTCTTCGGCCTGCTGCAGAGCCTGGTGCTCGGCGGCATCTACTACGCCATCGTCCGCAAGGAACGCGCAATGGCCGCAGCCCGCGAAACTGCTGCCCGGAACGCGCCCGCGATCGCCGCAGTGAATGCCGTCGAGCAGGCCTCGCCCTCCGAAACCACCGGCGACGCGGACGATGACGCGCTCGCGGCGGCCGGCAAGGGCTGAACACACACGCTACGCGCCGCATACGCACGGCGACACACAACCAGGAGAAAGCCATGGGATTGTTCGGTGGAAAAAAACAAACGGCGACACCCGCAACCGCGTCGCAAGTGGCACTTGACGACGGCCGTTCAGTGAACGTGGACGAATGGGTGGATTGCCTGGGCGATTCCTGCCCCCGCCCACAACTGATGACCAAAAAGGCGCTCGGCAAGGCAGCGAGCGGACAGATCGTCGGCGTGAAGATCGACAACCCCACCTCGTACGAGGCCGTGCTCGCCATGCTGCCCGAACTCGGCGGCACCCTGCTCGGATCGCCCAAGGGCGAACGGGGCTGGCAGGTCGTGATCAGGAGAAACTGAGATGACACGCGGGCAATGGCAGATGTCGGCGCTGGCGGCGCTCGCCGCCGTGCTGACGATCGGCGGGCTGGGCTACATCACCACGGCCGCGCCGCCCTACCTCAAGGCTACGCGCTACGGCGTGCCCTATTACACGCCGAAGGCGCTCGATCCGGTCAGCGGCCAGCCCATAGACGTCAACACGCTGGTGCGCCACTACCTTGGAGAATGAACCCCATGACCCTGTCGACCCTGATCCAGATCGGCATGTTCTGCGTCGCCTTCTACATCATGTGGGTTGCCTTCACCCAGGACCCTTTCGGCAAATGATGCCCCCGGGAGCACGACCATGAGCAACGCCAGGATATTGATCTTCTGCACCGCCACTCTGCTTGCCAGCCTGGGCCTGTCGATCGGATTGACGCCGCTCGCCTCGGTATCGCCGGATACGCTGCAGCAGGCGGCCATACCGCAACCACTCGACGCCTTCGACCAGCCCATCCGGGTCGGACATCGCCATGGCGAGATGACCGTGACACAGCTGATGGAATACTACATCGAGCACCCCCCCAAAGCGGTAGCCGGCGTGCCATCCACGGCCGCCGCGCCGGTACAGTTCGGCGGTTGCTGAATCCATGTCGCGTGCCGCTGTCATCGCCTGCTGCCTGCTGCTGGCCGCCCCCGGCACGGCCGGCGCCACCAATAACCTCGCCTACACCGGCGATCCGCATTGGCTGGATCGCCCCGGCACCGTCGTGCTCGATGTCAGGCCACTGGCCGATTGCGAACGCGCATCGGTGCCGGGCGCCCGCTGTCTGCCGGCAGGCGACCTGCTCGGGCCGCATGGAAGACTGCCGTCATTCCGTCAGATCGCATGGCTGCTCGGGACGCTCGGCCTCTCCGGTCGTGAAACGCTCGTGGTCGCCGGCGAGCGCGCGCAACGGCGGGATTTCGTTGCCGGAATCCTCTATCTCGCGGGACAGCGGCGCGTACTGATTCTGCAGCGCCCACTGCAAGCCGCCCTGCACGCGGCAGGCCTCGCCGAAACGCCGGGACGTCCGCGCTCACTGCTGGCCGATCCGATCTACCAGGGCCGGCCGCGTGCGCGCCTGATCGTCTGGCGCGCGGAACTGGCGCGGGCGTTGACCCGACCGCACCCGCCGCTGCTGGTCGACGGCCGGGGCCGAGATGCCTATCTGGGCATCCGTATCGACGCCTATCGCGGCGGGCATATACCAGGCGCGCTCTCGCTACCGGCGGACGGGCTCTCGACACCGCAGGCCACACGGCCGTCCGCCACCACGCTCGCCGGCGCCATTGCGTATGCCGAAGATCCCATGGGCGGCATCGCCTATTTCGCCATGCTACACGCCGGCCTCGGAGCGGCAGTCAAGGTCTACCCCGGCGGCTGGCGCGCCTGGGCGGCCCATACGGCGCTGCCGGTTTCGGACGAGACCTATGTCGCGCGACCCCGTCATCCGACCGACGTCGCCGCCAGCCGCTCCGACAGGGCCCTTTCGTCGTCCTCGATCGGGCTGCCGCTCGGCCTGCTGGCGGGCGTCGCGGGTGGCGCCGTCGCCTACACCGCCCTTTATCTCACGACAAGGAAGGTCTCATGGAATTGATGTACGTGGTTTCATCGCGTGACGCGCGAGCGCTGCTGCCCCCCCTGCTGCGCGCGACGCGTCGACGCGGCATCGAATGGGGTGCGTTTTTCACCGGCGAGGGCGCCGCGATACTCGGCGACGCCGAATGCGCCGCCTTGCTCTCGGGCGCTGCCCGGGCGGTGGTCTGCGAGCATTCCTGGCAACGCCACGGCGACGGGGAATCCTGCCCTATCGAGCTCGGCAGCCAAACCGATCACAGCGCCATGATCGCCCGGACCTACAAGGTCATCAGCCTCTGACCTCGATGGAGGATGCCATGGACACCAAGACCCTCGTTCTTCTTGCGCGCCATGATCAGACCGAAGCCATGCGCGTCGCCGCAGGCCTGACCATTTTCGGGCATACGGTCAGGCTCGTCTTCATGGGACGCGAGGTTGAGGACACCCTGGAAAACCGTGCCCAGGCCGATCTGCTCGAACTGGCCGAAATCGAACCCCGGAGCACCCTACAGACCTCCGAATTACCGTACGTGCCGCCCGCCGAACTCTGCGCGATGTGCCTTTCGGCGGATGCCGTGCTCAACCTTTGACCCAATCGTCTCTGGAGCCCCCTGGATGAACGTCCTCATTCTCGAAACCGGCCTGTTTCCCGAGCGGGACATCTTGCTGCAGGCCCTGACCGACACCGCATGCCCGCATAACGTACGCCGCAACGATCTGCGGGAAACGCGGAACGAAAAACAATGGGATCGTCTGCTGGACGAAATCCTGACATCGGACCGTGTGTTCACGGTCTGAACCACCAGCGCTGGAGAGTCGCACATGCACATTAAAACCATTGTCATCGGGTCCATGCTGACGGCCATAACGGGCGTCGCCTGTGCCGCTCAGGAACCTCCGCCCCTGGTCAGCCCTGCCTGGGTGGCCGCCCATTCGTGCAAACCAGGCGTCGTGGTCGTGGACGTCCGCAGTCACGTAGGTGGAGGCGGCAACCAGTTCACCTATCTCAGCGGTCACGTGCCTTGCGCCGTATACAGCGATTACGCCAAGGCAGGTTGGCGCGTCAAGGAAAAAGGCATCCCCGGCATGCTGCCCCCGGTCGGCCAGCTGGACAAGCTGATCGGCGGACTCGGCATCGACAACCATACGCATGTGGTGATCTATTCGGCCGGGACCAATGCCCTCGACATGGGCAGCGCGACACGCGTGTTCTGGACCTTCAAGGTGCTGGGCGACAACAACGTATCCATCATGGATGGAGGCTACAAGGCCTACGTGGAAGGCAAGTATCCGGTCAAACGCGGGACGCAAAAGGCCAAGACGGCGCAATTCAACGGTCACCTCGATCATGCGTTGCTGGCCAGTGAGGCGGAGGTCGAGCAGGCGATGAAATCCGGCAAGGTCCAGCTTGTCGACAACCGCCCCATGTCGCAATATCTCGGCGTCACCCGCCCACCCATGGACAAGCGCGCCGGCACCATCCCCGGCGCCGCCAATCTCCCGCAAGGCTGGCTGACCGTCAACGACGGCGGCGAATTCCGCTCGATTGCGCAACTCAAGGCGCTCTACAAGGAAGCCGGCGTCGGCACCTCGGGCGAGCAGATCAATTTCTGCAATACCGGTCACTGGGCCTCGCTGGGTTGGTTCGTGAGTTACGAACTGCTCCACAACAAGCAGGCCAAGGTCTACGACGGCTCGATGGCACAGTGGACAAGCAATCCCGCGCTGCCGGTGGAAACCAAGATCAAGTTGTCGCAGGCCCACTGACGCACCTCAAGTTCGCATGCGTTACCACCCGTTCCGGGTCTGCGCCTGGCGACTGCTGTTGGCGATCTGTCTGGCGGCGCCCCTCCCGGGCGCTGCCCAGGCGGATGCGATGCGCGCGGGCGCGCGGGCGCGCGATTTCGCCGCCGTGCTCCTCGTCATCCGGGGCGATTTCGTGCGACTGCGCCGAGCCAAGACGCAAACGCCGCAGCGGCGCGGCCTGCACCAGAAACTCATGGGCGATCTGAATCAGCTGCCCCTGCAGGCGCGCCGGTATCTCCAAGAGGATGCCTCTGCGGAAACGATGGCGGTCGACGGCGCGACGGCACTGCGCGCGGCGTTCATCGAAGGACACTGGACCGCATTCACTCACCAGCTGGAGCACCTGATACACGCCTATCCGCTGTACCTGCACGACATGGACGGCGCCGGCGCCACGCGTGGACAAATCCGCTGGGCGAGGCGGCTGTACGACCAACGCTGCGCCGCCTGCCATCGTTATCGCAATCCCACGGCCGAATTGCCGGCGCCTGACCTGTTCGACTGGGCCAAAACGATGCGCCCGGCCGAATTCGCGGCACGCATGATCACCGGCATACACGGTACCCCGAGGATATCGCTGCAGAATCCCCTGGACGAAATCCAGATAGCCGCGTTGATCGCCTATTTCCGGCAGGGCAGAGAGGAAGGGCCATGAGCGCAGGCGGCCGTGGTAAAGCGTCCGCGCCCACGAAGCGACGCCTGGGGCGCTTGCGCAAAAGCGGGGGAAGAGATGGCGCCCCGGAGAGGATTCGAACCTCTGACCTGCCCCTTAGGAGGGGGCCGCGCTATCCATCTGTGCCACCGGGGCGGTGCGCGCAGTCTAGCACAGTGATCCGGGCAAGGCAGATGGGTGGCTATGCTAGTATCCGAGGTGTTTTCCGCCCCTTGCCGGACGTTACAACCCCCTGGGAGAATCACTGCATGCGCCTCGGCCTGACCGCCATTAGCCTGTTGCTTGCCACCGCCCTGTCCGCTGCGGATACCGCCTCTGCCGCGACCGATACCGGCACTGTGCCCGATCCGACGTCCGCCTCCCCCGCCAGCGGTACGCTGTACATCACCGATCAGATCAAGGTCACGCTGCGTTCCGGTCCCGGGCTGCAGTACCAGATACTGAAAATGCTGGCCACGGGCGATCGCGTCGCAACGCTCAAGACCACGGGCAACGGCTACACGCAAGTGCGACTCGGGGACGGCAGCGAGGGCTGGGTGCTCAGCCGTTATCTGATGACCGCGCCGCCGGCCGCCATGCGTCTGGCGGCCACGAAACAACAACTCACGCAGGCGGATGAGGCGCTGAGCAAGAGCCGCGACTCACTCGCTCAGGCCAAAACCCAGCTTTCGCAGCTGGAACAGGCGAAGCAGCAATTACAAACCCAACTCGATTCCATGAACCGGAAATACCAAGCGTTGGTTGCCACCTCGCAACAGGCAATCGCACTCAAAAACATCAATAAGACATTGAGTGAGCAACAAAAAGCAGACAAACAGCGTATCGATATCCTGACCCAGGCAAATGCCACCCTCAGCCGGCGCGCCAACATACAGTGGTTCCTTGCCGGCGGCGGGGTATTACTCGGTGGACTGGTGATCGGTCTGCTGCTGCCGCGGATCGCACGGCGTCGGCGGGACAACTGGTTCAGCTAAGCGCCGGCACGGTCTGCGGTCACGATCCACCAGCACAGCCATTCTTCATGAACAAACCTTCTGCACCGGAAACAAATGCCATATAATCAGCACAGTTAGATGATAAACCTATAATCAGTCGTAAAAACGGCAAGGGCAGAGCGACATGAATCGCGTGCAGACAGCGAAGCTAAATGCCATCGATATCACCTGCCTGCCCACCTTGCCGCAGATACTTTTCCGCCTGCTCGATGCCTGCGCATCGAGTGATCGCAACATGCACGAAATCGCCGATCTGGTACGCCAGGACGCCGCGCTGGCGGCGCGCGTGGTGGCGATAGCTGCGAGCCCTGCCTACGGCCGGTCGCCGTCGGCGCGGCCTTTGAATCTCGAACAGACCTTGATGCTGCTCGGCACCAACACCCTGCGCACGCTTGCCCTCACGGCTGCAGCCTATCAGTTTGTCGACCGCTCGCTAGCCAGCCATCCGCATCGCCATCGACGCTTCTGGCACGATGCCCTGCTGACCGCCGTCCTCGCCGGGAAAATAGCGGAACTGAGCGGTTATCATTCGGTGCACGAGGCCTATCTGGCCGGCCTGCTCAGCGGCATCGGCCAGATCGGCCTTATCACGGCCGAACCCGAGCAGTACGACACGCTGCTCGATCAGGCCGGCGATGTCCCCGAGACGCTGATATCCCGCGAAACCCAACTCTTCGGCATCGATCATGCGACGCTGGGCGGACTCATGCTGCAGAGGGCCGGCCGACGCGGCGCACTCGCCGACGCCGTCCGCTTTCACCATGCCCATACCGACGAGTTAAGCGAAGCCCATCACCTGGTCCGAGTGGTCGCGGTTGCCAGCCGCATGAGCGCCAACGATCAAATACCACCCGCAACCGGTCTCGTAGCCGGAGACCGGATCCTCGGACTGATACCCAGTCTACTGGAGGAATTGCACACCTCTGCCGTCGACGAGACCCTGGAAACGGCGCACGCGCTTGGTCTCGATTGCCGCTCACCGGCAACGGACGACCCGGTGCCGCCGAGGACGGGCGCGCAGGGCGAACTTGAGCAGCGGCTGGGACACTGGCAGATTGCGGCTGCGGTCCGGCGGCAGTTGAGCGACAGCGAGCGAGATGACGATTTGCTTGCCACCGCCAGCTTGGCCAGTCAACTGCTCTTTGGTCTGGGTCAGGTCGGCTATTTTCTGATCGACTCCGCAGGGCAGCTCGCAGTCGGACATGCCGGCGGCACGGACGAGTGGGCGGGACTGATGCTGAAATTGCCTTCCGAGCGAAGCCTCGTCGGTCGCACGTTGACCCTGGGACAATCGGCCGACCACTTTCCCTGGCAAACGGTCGTTTCCGACGACACCACTCCGGCCAGCGTCCTCGACCTGGAAATTCTGGAACTGCTCGGCACGCAGGGCATGAGCCTGCTCCCGCTCGCCGGCGAGGGACGTATTCTCGGCGCGGCGATCATCGGCCTGAATGCCATCGACGAGCCCCGCTTGAACGCTCGCAGAGCACTGCTCGAACTGTTCGCTCGCGAGATCGGCGACGCCATCGCGTCGCAGCGCCGGCAAAAGCAGACGGCCGAGCAAACCTTGAGGGCACGCGCCGAAGAGCAGGATCTCAAGATCCGCAGCGTTATCCACGAGGTCAAGAACCCGTTGAGCATCATCAAGAACTATCTGGGCATACTCGACCGCCATATCGCCGATGGGCATCCGCAAACTGCCGACGACATCCGGATCATCGACGAGGAAATCGGCCGCGTCGGTGCCTTGCTTCGCAGTCTGAGCGAGATCGGGCATGCGCAGGAATCGCGCGGCGAAGTCGACGTCAATGCCGTGGCGAACGATGTCATCACGCTCCTCAAACCCACCCTGATCGATCCCGCGGGCATCCGGTTGATGACCCACCTGGACACTTCGATTCCCGTCATCAAGGCCGCGCACAACAGTGTTAAGCAGATACTGGTCAATCTGCTCAAAAATGCCGCGGAAGCCCTGAATACCGGACAAACCATCACCCTCACGACCGCCGATTACATCTACATCGGCAACCAGGCGTACGTCGGCATCGACATCGCAGACGACGGCCCCGGGTTGCCGCCGCAAGTACTCGCCACCCTGTTCCAGCCCGTCATCAGCACCAAAGGTGGCCACCACGCCGGCCTTGGTCTGTCGATCACCAAGAAGCTCGTGGATGCACTGCACGGCACCATCACCTGCCGCAGCAACCCCACACAAGGTACCCGCATGCAAATACTGCTGCCCAGACGCCTACCCAATGCTTGACCTCGGGCGTAATTCAGGGCTTGATCATGCCCATGATATGAACACCTGTGGATGCGCGCCTGGCGCATATATTGCAGCCGCGACTCATTCACCCTAGCCGGGCACTACAACAACACCCGTCCCATGCCACAACATACCGCCAAGATACTCGCCGTCGACGACGAACCGAGGCTGCTTGACAGCCTGCAACAGTTGCTCGCCCTGCACGGCTATGCGATCACCACGGCGAATGACGGCCGCGCGGCGATAGAACAATTGCGCACGGACAGCTTCGACATCGCGCTCATCGATCTCAAAATGCCCGATGTCAACGGCCAGCGCATCATGCGTTACGTAGCCGAAAACAATATCCGCACAGACATCATCGTCATCAGCGGCGAGGCCTCGTTCGAAACTGCGGTCGAGGCGATCAGACTCGGTGCACATGATTTTCTGCTCAAGCCTTATGCGCCAGAACAGCTGATCAAACGCATCGAAAACACGATAGAGCGAAGAAAACTCAAGTCGGATGCGGTCGACATTCAGGAGCGGCTCAAGAACTCCGAGAAACTCCACCGCTTCCTGGTCAACACCTCTCCAGACATCATCTATGTCCTCAACGAGGAAGGCCATTTCACCTTCGTCAACCAGCGTGTCCATCAACTGCTGGGTTTTACCCGCGAAGAACTCATCGGCAAGCACTACACCACCCTGGTGCATGAGGACGATCTTGAACTGGCGCAATACGCCTTCAACGAACGACGCACCGGCACCCGGGCCACCCACAATCTCGAGTTGCGACTACGAACCAAGGACCGCGAGGGCCATTCGCACAAGAGTTTCGCCACCAGCGTCATGTGCGTCGAACTCAATGCCACGGGACTCTATGCCAACACCAGCGGCGCGCATGACAATGCACGCCGCCACCTGGGCACCTATGGCGTGGCGCGCGACATTTCGAGCCGCAAGCAGGCCGAAGCCATCATCCGCTACCAGGCCTATCACGACTTGCTGACCGGCTTGCCTAACCGCACCCTGTTCAAGGATCGGCTGAACATGGTCATCGCCCAGGCAAGGCGCGTGGGGCAAATGGTCGCCGTGATGTTCATCGATCTCGATCGCTTCAAGATCGTCAACGACACGCTGGGACACGTGATCGGCGATCAGCTCCTACGCGCGGTGGGGCGCCGGATACAAACCTGTCTGCGCGAGGGCGACACATTGGCGCGCCTGGGTGGCGATGAGTTCGTGGTTCTGCTGCCTCAACTCACCCATCGCGAAAGTGCCGCCACCGTCGGCCGCAAGATCATCGAGTCCCTCACACCGCCCTTTCTGATCGACCAGCACGAACTGTTCGTCGGTGCTAGCATCGGCATATCCCTGTTCCCGAGCGACGGCAACTCGGACGAGGAACTGATCAAAAATGCCGACATCGCGATGTACAGCGTCAAAAACGACACGCGTGGCGGCTATTCCTTCTACACGGCGCGCATGGAATCGACGTTTTCCCAGCATCTTGATCTTGAAATGGGATTGCGCCGCGCACTGACCAATCACGAATTCGCAATCCATTACCAACCCCAATTCGACGCCCAGGGACAAACGGTTTGCGGGGTCGAGGCCTTGCTTCGCTGGCAGCACCCGGAGCGCGGCCTGCTCTATCCCGGCGATTTCATCCCCCTGGCCGAGGAAGTCGGCCTGATTGGCCATATGACCGAGTGGGTCATCGATACCACCGTGCGTCAAATGAAGGCCTGGGTCGACGCCGGCATCGCGCCGCCACGGATGGCCATCAATCTTTCGGCACTCGACCTCAAACGTAGCAGCCTGGTTGGAGAAATCACGCAGGCGCTCGAACGGCATCAGCTCCCCGGCGAACGCATCGAGCTGGAAATTACCGAAAACCTGATCGTTCAAGACATCAACATCGCCACACAGCGCCTGACCGAACTCGCTCGTCACGGCATCAGTATCGCCATTGACGATTTCGGTACCGGCTATTCCTCGCTGAGTTATCTGCACCAGTTGCCGATCCATACGCTGAAGATAGACCGCTCGTTCGTTCAGGATATCGTGCCCGAGCGAACGGGCCGCTCAGTCATCGATGCCATCATCGCGATGGGGCACAGCCTGGAACTCACGATCGTGGCCGAGGGCGTCGAGACCGAATTGCAAAAAGACTGGCTGGCGCAAAAACGCTGTCATGGCATGCAGGGGTATCTGTTCAGCCGCCCCCTGCCCACCGAAGCGGTCACGCATCTTCTGGAAGCCGCCATCAGCCGAAACGTCGACGTCACCGTCCAGGCCGAAAGTCGCTAGAGTCCCAGGATGAGCTCAGCGTTACCCATCCGGGCCAAGGTCATTGCCGTCACCAGCGGAAAGGGCGGCGTCGGCAAGACCAACATCAGCGTGAACCTGGCCGTCGCACTGGCCAGCCGTCGCCGCCGCGTCTGCCTGTTCGATGCGGACACCAATCAGGCCAACGTCAACATCCTGTTGGGGCTGCGCCCCACCCTTACCCTCGAACAGGTGCTCGATGGACGACACCCCATCGACGACATCCTGCTGAAGGCGCCCGGCAACATTTCCATTGTGCCAGCCGCGTCCGGCATCGCCAACGGGACGGATCTGGACGAAACCCGTCGCGAACGATTGAGCGAAGCCCTGTTCTCACTGGAGCGGGATTTCGATTATCTACTGGTGGACACGGCCGCGGGTGCGAGCCAGGATGTCGTCTTTTTTCTTCGTGCGGCGGCGCTGGTCGTGCTGGTCATCACCCCGGAACCGACTTCGCTGACAAACGCCTTTTCATTGATCAGGGTGATGCGCCGCGAAGGCGTCCATACCCCGATTCAGGTAATCGTGAATCAGGTTGCGGATGCCCAGGAGTTTCGCGCCGTATTCCGTCGATTCAAGGGCGCGGTGGAAAAATATCTGCAATGCCATGTCGACGCGATCGGTCATGTCGTATCCGACGAAACCGTCGCCACCGCCGTGCGCATACAACGGCCCGTGATTTTCCTGCGCTACGATGCGCCCGCAAGTTTATGTTTCTACGAATTGGCACAACAACTCGACCACCTCGCCAGCGATCATCTGCCGGCCAACACGGGCAGCCTGGCGGCTGCCGTCGACCGAGCCTCCATCGGCACCGCCGAATCCCGCATCCCGGTATCCGAGCCACACGCGCTCGGTCGCACGCGGGCCGGCGACTTGCTGTCACATGTCGTCGAAGCCGTACGCAGCACACCCGATCTGAACCAGGATGACATGGCGGCCGGCATCGGCGCACTGATCAGCGCGTTTATTCACCGTTTCGGCACGCTGCCTTTCCCGATTGATCGCATGCTGTATCAATACCTCGAACACAACGGATATCCGGCGGAACCGTCACGCTCCATCATCCTCACGCTGGAAAATCTATACGAGCGCCATGAACGCAAACCCCTGCGCGACATCGAGGCTTCGGTTGCCAAGCTGATGGCCGACGCCCATGAAGACGAAGCGCGGATGGCGGCGCTTGCGCAACACGTTGCGCAAAGTTTCAAACGCCAGTTTGGCCACCCGCCACCGCTTTCCGGCTCGGCCATGATCGAATCCGTTGCGCTCGGCCAGCATGCCCCGCAAACCCTGAGGCGCCTGCAACACGCTATCGAAGAGGCGTTGCAGGCACGCGCAGCGTCGCCTGTCGAACTCAGCGCCCCATCACAGGGCGCATCCGAGTAAAGACGCACCTGCAGGCGGAAGCTTGATACACTCTGCGCCATGCTGCGCCTGACCCAACTTTCCCTTCGCCGGGGCCCCCGCCTGCTGCTCGATTCCGCCGACCTCAGTATTCACGCCGGCTGGCGCGTGGGGCTCGTCGGCGTCAATGGCACCGGAAAATCCAGCCTCTTCGCACTGATACAAGGCCAGCTCGGAGCCGATACCGGCGAATGTCACCTGCCACCGGAATGGACGATCGCCCATGTCGCACAGGAAACCCCGGCGGTCGACACTACCGCGCTCGACTACGTCCTCGACGGGGATGCCGAGCTGCGACGTCTCCAGGCCGAACTGGCCACTGCGGATGACGCCGGCATTGCCGAATTGCATGCCGAGCTGGACAACATCGACGCCTATACTGCGGAGAGCCGAGCCACGCGTCTCCTCCATGGCCTGGGTTTCGCGCCTGGCGAGGAACAACGACCGGTACGCGAGTTCTCCGGTGGTTGGCGGATGCGCCTGAATCTGGCCCAGGCACTGATGTGCCGCTCGGACCTGCTGCTGCTCGACGAGCCGACCAACCATCTCGACCTGGACGCCGTACTCTGGCTGGAACAGTGGCTTGCCGGCTATCCGGGTACGCTCTTGCTGATCTCGCACGATCGTGAATTTCTCGACCATACCGTCACGCACATCGCCCACCTCGACGACAGGCGCCTGACGCTTTACACGGGCACCTACTCCGATTTCGAACAGGCCAGGGCCCAAGCCTTGATTCAGCAGCAAGCGGCCCATACGCGCCAGCAGCGCCAGATCGAGCATCTGAATCGTTTCGTCGAACGCTTCAGGGCAAAAGCCACCAAGGCGCGCCAGGCCCAGAGCCGCCTCAAAACGCTCGAACGCATGGCCTTGGTCGCCCCGGTACACAGCGCCAGCGAGTTCGACTTCGATTTCGGCATGCCCGCGAAGCTGCCCAATCCCCTGCTCTCGCTGGACGACGTTGCCGTGGGCTACGACGGCCACACCCTGGTGGATCACGCCAACCTCGGATTGAGACCCGGCGACCGCGTTGGGCTGCTCGGCCCCAACGGTGCGGGGAAATCCACCTTGATCAAGCTGTTGGCGGGTGAGATCGACCCACTGCGCGGGCAGCGCAACCCATCGCCCCATCTGGCCGTCGGCTATTTCGCGCAGCATCAGCTTGAGCAGCTCGACCCGCAGGCCAGCCCTCTGACGCACCTGTTGCGCATGGATCCGAAGGCCGGCGAACAATCCTTGCGCAATCACCTTGGCAAATTCGCCTTCAGCGGCGACCGCGCGCTGGATACCGCCGGGCAGTTCTCGGGCGGCGAAAAGGCCCGGCTGGTGCTCGCCATGCTCTGCTACCGCAAACCCAACCTCCTGCTCCTCGACGAGCCGACCAACCATCTCGACCTGGAAATGCGCCGCGCGCTCGCCATCGCCCTCAACCGTTACGAGGGTGCCGTGGTACTGGTCAGCCATGACCGGCACCTGATCAGCAGCGTCTGCGATACCATCGTCCTGGTGGCGGATGGCCAGGCCGCGCCATTCGATGGCGATCAGGCGGATTATGCCCGCTGGCTCGCACGCCGCCGCCGCGATGAAACGCCGGGGAAACCGGACAAGCGCGAAACCGCGGCGGACTCGAACGCCATCCCGCCCAAGGTCCGCCGCCGGCAGGCTGCTGAACAGCGCCAACGCCTCAAGGCATTGGACGATCAGGTTCGGCGCATGGAGCGCGAGCACGCGCGGTTAAGCAAGGAGAAAACCGCCCTGCTCGAGGACCTGGCCGACCCTGCGCTCTACGAAGCGGAGCACGTCCCACGGTTGCAGGAACTGCTGCGTCGGCAAGCCGCGCTCGAGAGCGCATTGTCCGAAGCCGAGGGCGCTTGGCTGGAGGCCAGCGAAGCCCTCGAAAACGCCCGCCAGAGCGATCAGGAAACCGAACGGGCCGCGCTGGAAAACTGACTTTCGAGGTAGGCCCTAAAATCGGCGCTCAGTTCCGGGTGCTTGAGCGCATACTGCACGGTCGCCTGAAGATAGCCGAGCTTGTCTCCACAGTCGTAGCGCACGCCTTTCAGCTCGCAGCCCAGCACGCGCTCATGCGCCAGCAGCGCCGCGATTGCATCGGTCAGCTGTATTTCACCGCCCGCCCCGCGCGGCGTATTCCTGATCATCTCGAAAATGGCAGGCGTCAGGATGTAGCGCCCCACCACACCCACATCCGAAGGCGCCTCCTCACGGTGGGGTTTTTCGACAATCCCCTTCACCTCCCACAGGCCGTTGCCGGCCGGCCGGCCATCGACCACGCCGTAGCGATGGATATCGCTCATCGGTACCTTCTCAACCCCAAGCACGCTGCACTGTTCACGTGCATAGACGTCGACCAGCTGCTTGAGCACGCCGTCGCTACCCGCATCGATCAGGTCATCGGCCAGTATCACCGCGAAGGGCTCGTCACCGACTACGGCCTGGGCCCGCGCCACTGCGTCGCCCAGGCCAAGCGCCTCGGGCTGGCGGATATAAACCGCGCTGACCTGAGGCGGCAGGATATTGCGTACCTGCTCAAGCTGCTTGAACTTACCGCGCGCCTCGAGTTCGGTTTCGAGTTCGTAGGCCTTGTCGAAATGATCCGGAATGGCGCGCTTGCTACGGCCATTGACGAAAATCAGTACCTCGATCCCCGCCTTGACCGCCTCCTCGGCTGCGTACTGGATCAAGGGTTTATCCACAACCGGCAACATCTCTTTGGGATTGGCCTTGGTCGCGGGCAGGAAGCGCGTACCCATACCGGCCACCGGGAAGACCGCCTTGCGTACCGGTTTACTGATCCTAGTCACCGATTCCCCTCCATGATTGCGGCTACATGATCTCAATGGCGACCGTCCGTACCGAAAATCGCCACGCTCGTCTTGAATATGCCTATCAATCACAAAAAGCGCAATCGAGCGTACCCGCACGGACGCGCGCGTGCGCGCCGCACGGCATCCGGTCATCGCGCACGCTGGAAAGCGATTATTCCGCGGCCCTCAAGGATTCCGATATCGCATGCAGGCGACCGAGCGGGTCCTGCGCGCGCGTGATGGGGCGCCCCACGACCAGATAGTCCGATCCTGCGCGCAGCGCTTCGACGGGAGACAGCACACGCTTCTGATCGTCGCCTTCGCTATCGTGTGGGCGGATGCCCGGCGTGACCAACAGAAATTCAGCGCCAATCGCTTCGCGCAACAGGCGGGCTTCCTGAGCCGAACACACGATGCCGTCGAGTCCGCAGTCCTGGGTGAGGCGTGCTAGCTCGAGCACCTGTTCGCCTGCGGAACGCTCGACGCCAATCCGCCTGAGATCGCCGCTGTCCATGGACGTCAACACCGTGACTGCAATCAGCAGCGGCGGCCTCGGGCAGGTCGCGATCGATTCGCGTGCAGCCTGCATCATTGCGCTCCCGCCACTTGCATGCACGTTCAGCATCCAGACGCCGAGATTGGCCGCCGCCCGACAGGCGGACGCAACGGTGTTGGGAATGTCATGAAACTTGAGATCCAGAAATACATCAAAACCGCGCGCCATCAGGGCTTCGACCAAGGCCGGGCCCGCCGCCACGAAAAGCTCGAAACCGACCTTCAGACGGCACAATTGCGGGTCAAGTTGTGCGGCGAGCGCGAGCGCGCCGCCCGCATCCGGAAAGTCCAGGGCCACGATCACCCGAGCGCCGTCGATCGTACGCTGGCTATCCATGCCTACCTCCTGAAAGATTGTCGTCCGGCGAATCATAGGGGCGAATCGTGCCCCAACGATGGCAGCCCGGACATTGCCAAAAGAGATTCTTGGCGCGAAAACCGCAATGGTTACAACGGTAGGCAAACCACTGCTGCAGATGTTCGCCCAAAACCCGCTCGATCAGGCGCAGGGTTTCGGCCGGATCGCCTTCGAAACGAGTCTGTTCAAGAGCCACATACTCCCGGAGCAACCGCACTGGCGCCACCTGCTTGCCGATTTCCTCGATCAATGCCTTGCGTGCGGCCGGCTCATCGCCATGATCGAGCAGATCACGGATCATCTGCAGGATGGTTTCGCTGTCGTGCTTGCGCCCCCGAAAGCGAGACAGCAGCCTCGACAGGCCGCTTTGATCGCCCAGTCCAGCGTAAGCCGCGCGCAATTTCGGCAATACCACGGGGAGAAAATCGGGGTCTTGTTCGGCGACGCGGGCATAATATTTGACGGCTTGCGCGCTGTCGCGCGCCGCAAGCGCGATATCGCCCAGCAAAATACTCGCCCGCACACAGCCTGGGTCGCGCACCAGCGCACGCTTGGCATAATCGATAGCCAACCGCGACCGACCCGCCTGGCGCTGCTGCTCGGACGCTTCGCACCAGTAATGCGCGATCACGCTCTGCTGCGAATCCCCGGATGAAGACTGATAGGCTTCGGCCGAACGAATTGCCTCGAGCCAGTCCTTTTCCTGCTCATAGATCTTCTGCAGCTCAAAGCAAGCCTCGCCCTTGAGATAGCGCGTGCTCAGCAATTCCTTGTAAAGTCCCTCGGCGCGGTCAAGCAGCCCCGCCCGCATGTAATCCTTGCCCAGTTCGAGCAGCGCGGTAGCCCGGTGCTGCCCCTCGAGGTGAGGGCGCGCGATGAGGTTCTGATGAATCCTGATCGCCCGTTCGACCTCTCCCCGGCGACGAAACAGGCTACCCAGCAACAAATAGGTCTCGACCGTCTCCGAATCAACTTCGACGACACGCACGAACAGCTCAAGTGCCTTGTCGGGCTGTTCGTTGAGCAGGTAGTTGAGTCCCTTGACGTATTCGCCGGGTAAAGAAGGACACGGGCGGTCCTTGCCGGACGCCCGCAAACTGCGCCGTCCGGACCACCACCCGGTCGCGGCTGCTATGGGAAGAAGCAGCCACAACAAGTCGAGCATCAAGAGGGGTCCTTGACCGGCAGGTTGCGCAGACTCGCCAACTCCTTGTCACAGTTCTCGAGGCGACGGCGCAATTTTCGGTTCGTACGCGCTTGACGCAACCAGAGACCACTGCTGGCCATCACGCCGAGTATGGCGCCCAACAGCAGAAACAGAAAAATCGCGACGGCGATCGGCAGATCGACGTGGATGAAGTAAAGATTGATCGCCATGGCGCCGAGATTGAGCGATGTGAACGCCACCGCCAACAGCATCATGAGCAGTATCAGAACGATTGAAAACAGCTTGCGCATACGGATCGTACCTCTGTCGATTCAGAGCGTTCGCTCTCGCCCATCCGGGCGACAACGGGTCAGCCGATGCTGCTGTTCACCCGCTCGCGCAGTTCCTTGCCAGGCTTGAAATGCGGGACATGCTTGCCCGGCAGGGGCACCGTATCGCCGGTCTTGGGGTTTCGTCCGATACGAGGCGGCCGGTAATGCAACGAAAAGCTGCCGAAACCTCGTATCTCGATTCTCTCGCCGGAAGCGAGGGCCGTGCTCATTTGTTCCAGCAAACCCTTGACCGAAAGCTCGACGTCACGGTAATGCAGGTGGTCGTGTTTCTTGGCCAGGGCCTCGATGAGTTCTGATTTTGTCATGAAGCAACCCGTTATGCTTCCCGTTCCGAGCCAGACAGAAAATGGGCGGTATCGCCAAGATACCGCCCATCACGGACTGACATGCCGCTAAAGATCAGGACCGGTTGTTGGCGTCCATTTTTTCCTTAAGCAACTCGCCCAGCGAAGTCGTCGCACCACTGCCGCTGCTGCTGTAATCCTGCAGCACCTCGGCTTCCTCGGCAAACTCCTTGGCCTTGATCGACAGGGTGACCGTACGGTTCTTGCGATCCACGCCCATGAACTTGGCTTCGACCTCGTCGCCCACTTTCAGTACGGTACGCGCATCCTCCACGCGATCACGCGAAAGTTCCGACGCACGCAGCGTACCGATGATCTCGTCGCCCAGATCGATGGTCGCCGCCTTGGCATCGACCTCGACCACCGTGCCCTTGAGCATCGTGCCCTTGGGGTGTTCGGCGACGAAATTCGAGAACGGATCCTTCTCGATCTGCTTGATGCCCAGGGAAATGCGCTCGCGCTCGGGATCGACGGCCAGGACCACAGTGTCGATCTCGTCACCCTTCTTGTAGTTGCGCACAGCCTCTTCGCCCGGCACATGCCAGGAGATGTCGGAAAGATGCACCAGGCCGTCGATGCCGCCGTCCAGACCGACGAAGATGCCGAAATCGGTAATCGACTTGATCACGCCGGTAACGCGGTCGCCCTTGTTGAAATTCTGCGCGAACTCTTCCCAAGGATTGGGAATGCACTGCTTCATGCCCAGCGAAATGCGGCGGCGTTCCTCGTCGATGTCGAGGATCATGACCTCGGTCTCTTCGCCGATGGTCACGGCCTTGGCCGGATTGACGTTCTTGTTGGTCCAATCGATCTCGGATACGTGCACCAGACCTTCGACACCATCCTCGATTTCGACGAAGCAGCCGTAATCGGTGATGTTGGTGACCTTGCCGAACAGGCGCGTGCCCGTCGGGTAGCGGCGCGCGATATCGACCCATGGATCCTCGCCCAGCTGCTTGAGACCGAGCGAAACGCGATTGCGCTCGCGATCGAACTTGAGCACCTTGACCTCGATCTCGTCGCCGATATTGACCACTTCCGAGGGATGCTTGACGCGCTTCCACGCCATGTCGGTGATGTGCAGCAGGCCGTCGATGCCGCCGAGGTCGAGGAATGCACCATAGTCGGTGAGGTTCTTGACGATGCCCTTGAGCACCTGACCTTCATGCAGGCTTTCGAGCAGTGCTTCACGCTCGGCGCTGTATTCGGACTCGACCACGGCGCGACGGGACACGACGACGTTGTTGCGGCGACGGTCCAGCTTGATGACCTTGAATTCGAGGTCCTTGCCCTCGAGATAGGCCGTGTCGCGCACCGGACGCACATCGACCAGCGAACCGGGCAGGAAGGCGCGGATGTCGTTGATGTCGACCGTGAAGCCGCCCTTGACCTTGCCGCTGATCTTGCCGCTGACAATCTCGTCTTTCTCGAAAGCGTCTTCGAGCACCTTCCAGGCCTTGGCCCGCTTCGCCTTTTCACGCGACAGCCGCGTTTCGCCAAAACCGTCCTCGACCGCATCGAGGGCAACCTCGATCACATCGCCGACGGCCACCTCGATTTCGCCGCGATCGTTGTAGAACTCCTCGGCGGGGATGACGCCCTCAGACTTGAGGCCGGCGTTGACGACCACGACGTCGGGCTTGATCTCGAGAATGGTGGCGTTGAGGATGGCCCCGGGCTTCATCTCCGTATAGGCCATGCTCTCTTCTAGCAGCTGCGCAAAACTTTCGCTCATAGGTTGATTGAACTCACGATAGACCGCGGCAGGGCCCGATTGCCCATGCGGCGGGTTGCGGTTGACATCATGCCGGGGACTCTAGCCCTGGCGCCTTTTCAATATCCAAACAAAAATTTACATCAAACCAGATTACGTTCGCGGGCGAGTGCCAGTATTCTGTCCAGAACGGCCGGTATGTCCAGCCCGCTCGAATCTATCTCGATGGCATCGTCCGCAGGCCGCAATGGCGACACCGCACGACGCGCATCCCGCGCATCCCGCTCCGCAAGATCGCGTAAAAGGCTTGGAAGGTTAGCACTAACCCCCTGATCCTTCAACTGCTTGAGGCGTCGGCTCGCCCGCTCCTCCTGGCTCGCGGTCAGAAATATCTTGAGTGCGGCGTCGGGGAACACCACCGTACCCATATCACGCCCATCGGCCACCAGCCCGGGGCGGCGGCGGAAATCGCGCTGGCGCTGCAGCAGAGCATCCCTCACGGGGCCAAGCGCCGCCACCCGCGAGGCAGCGGCGCCGCAGTCTTCTGCCCTGATTGCAAGGCCGACATCCTCGCCCTCCAGCAATACGCGCGCGCGCTCTCCGTCGCCGGCGAAGCGCACGTCGAGCGCTCCGGCAACCGCCGCGAGCGCGGTTGCATCTTCGAACTCGAACCCTCGCCGCATCGCGGCCAGCGCCGTCAGGCGATACAGCGCGCCACTGTCGAGCAAATGCCATCCCAGTCGCTGCGCCAGCAAGCGGCTGATGGTGCCCTTGCCGGAGCCGCTCGGGCCGTCGACGGCGATGACCGGCGCATCGCTCACGTGTCCACTCCCGCAGCAGCCTCGATATCCAGGCCTGCCTGCGCGGCCAGCTCGACAAAGCCGGGAAAGGAGGTGTTCACATTCGCGCAATCCTGGATGATTACCGGCGATTGAGCGCATTGGCCGGCTACCGCAAAGGCCATGGCGATACGATGATCGCCGTGGCTGTTGACCGTTCCACCGCGCAAACGTCCTGCCCCACCTTCGATCACGATGCCATCGGCGGTGGGCACCGCGGTAACGCCGCAGGCCTGCAAGCCGTCAGCCATCACCTGGATGCGGTCGCTCTCCTTGACTCGCAGTTCGGCGGCGCCCGTCAATGTCGTTCTGCCTTCGGCATAGGCCGCAGCAACGAATATCGCCGGGAATTCGTCGATGGCCAGCGGCACCAATGCATCCGGAATCGCCACGCCACGCAACGGCGCATGGCGCACTCGCAGGTCCGCCACCGGCTCCCCCCCCACTTCGCGCGCAGCCAGCAGTTCGATGTCGGCTCCCATGTGGCGCAGGATGTCGATGACACCGGTCCGCGTCGGATTGACGCCTACATGCTCCAGTGTCAGGTCGGAGCCCGGCGCCAGACTCGCGGCCACCAGGAAAAACGCGGCTGACGAGATATCCGCCGGCACATCCACGCGCGTCCCGCGCAAGCGCCCGCCGCCACGCAGGCATATACGGTCGCCGGTACGGGATAGCGCGTAACCGAAACCGGCCAGCATCCGCTCGGTGTGATCGCGAGTCGGCGCCGGTTCGCGCACGCAGGTCTCGCCCGATGCATAGAGCCCGGCCAGTAGCAGGGCGGATTTCACCTGCGCGCTCGCCACCGGCATGTCGTAATCGATACCCGACAGAGCGCCCCCTCCCTGAATGCGCATTGGCGGCGTGCCGTCTGCCGTGGTATCGATCTCGGCGCCCATGGTCCGAAGCGGCTCGGTCACCCGTCGCATCGGGCGACGCGATAATGAAGCATCGCCGACCAGGGTGCTGGCGAAGGCCTGTCCCGCGAGCAGCCCGGTCATCAAACGCATCGAGGTGCCGGAATTGCCGAGATCCAGCGCCGCGGCGGCGGGCTTGAGTCCGTCCACCCCGACACCGTGGACGCGGACGTGCCCCTGCCCCAGTGTCTCGATCCCGACCCCGAGCGCCCGCATGGCGGCCAGCGTGGCCAAACAGTCGGCACCCTCGAGGAAGCCGGACACTTCGGTCACGCCGTCGGCCAGCGCACCCAGCATGATGGCGCGATGAGAGATCGATTTATCGCCGGGCACGCGGATTCGTCCGCTCATGTGGCCGCCGGGGCGGACATGAAATATCAGTTCGCTCGAATGCATGGGTACTCGTCGGTTCGTACGTGGAATAGGTTCGTTAAGAATCCGGGCGCTCGCAAAAGCGGTCGCGCGTCTGCTTGGCGCGCTGGAAGATCGAAAGCAGCCGATCGCCATCCCCTGCATCGATGACCTCGCCCAGCAACTCCAGATCGCGAGCGAAGTGCTTGAACATGCCCAGAATCGCTTCCTTGTTGTGCAGGCAGATATCCCGCCACATCACGGGGTCGCTGGAGGCGATGCGCGTGAAATCGCGAAACCCCCCAGCGGCGTAGCGGAAAATCTCTTCCTGCTCGCCCAGCCGCGACAGGCTCGAAACCAGCGTATAGGCCAATAGGTGCGGCAGGTGGCTGGTGGCGGCCAGCACCTCGTCGTGGTGATCGACCGGCATATCCTCGACACGCGCGCCCGCGACCTCCCACATCCTGCGCACCGCCTGGCAGGCCTGCGGATCGCTCTCCGGCAAGGGAGTGAGTATGACGCGCCGCCC
This sequence comes from Acidihalobacter prosperus, assembly GCF_000754095.2. Classification (NCBI taxonomy): domain Bacteria; kingdom Pseudomonadati; phylum Pseudomonadota; class Gammaproteobacteria; order Chromatiales; family Ectothiorhodospiraceae; genus Acidihalobacter; species Acidihalobacter prosperus. Next base: position 205,306 of record NZ_JQSG02000001.1, on the reverse strand, counting down.
CTCGTACAGGTCCGCGGTGGCGGCCTCCACGCCGGAGCGCTCGCGCCCTGCGATCGGATGCGCCGGCACGAAACCCGCCGGCAGATGTCCCAACCCGATACGCACGGCGTCGACGACCGACGCCTTCACACTGCCGACGTCGGTCAGCACCGCGCTCTCGGCGAGACATCCGCGAAGTGCCCGGCAGACTGATTCGATGGCGCCCACCGGCGTGGCCAGCACGATCATGTCCGCGCCGTGCACGGCGGCACAGATATCGAGTTCGAACCGGTCGATCACGCCCAGGGATTGCGCCTGCTGCAGGCTGGCCCGGTCGCGGCCAGCACCAACGATTTCGCGGCAATAACCAGCCTGGCGCAGGGACAACGCCAACGAGCCTCCGATCAGACCCACGCCGATGATGGCCAGCCGATTGATCGCCGCGGGAGCGGGACTTGGCGCAGGCGTTTGCGACATACGGACGGCAGACGGACTCAGAGCACTGCGCGCGGATAGGCGCCGAGAATCCGGAACAGCTGCGCTTCCTGGCGCAGGCCCGCGAGCGCCTGCCTGACATCGGGGTCTTCGCTATGACCCTCGATATCCAGGAAGTACACGTATTCCCAGTTGACGCAACGCGACGGACGGGACTCGATGCGCGACATGCTGACCCCATTGTGCGCCAGCGGCGTCAGCAGTCGGTGCAGCGCGCCGGGGCGATTGGATGTGGACACCAGCACGCTGGTCTTGTCCACTCCACTGGGCGGGATCGTCGCCTGGCGGCCGATTACCAGGAATCGCGTCGTGTTGTCGGGATGATCCTCGATATTCCGCTTGACTGCGCGCAGGCCATAGAGCGCCTCGGCCGTATCGCCCGCGATTGCCGCCGATCCGGTTTCCTGCGAGGCCCGCTGCGCGGCCTCGGCGTTGCTGCTGAGGGAGATACGATCGGCGTGGGGCAGGTTCGCATCCAGCCAGCGGCGGCACTGCGCCAGCGCCTGCTGATGTGCGTAGACCCGCTGCACATGCGCCACATCGGGCCCCGACGACAGCAGGTGATGGTGGATGCGCAACAGCACCTCGCCACAAACGAACAAGGGGGATTGCACGAACAGGTCGAGCGTGTGATTGACGACGCCTTCCGTCGAGTTCTCGATGGGCACCACACCATACGAACATCCGCCCGCCTCCACCTCGCGGAACACCTCGCCCAGCGATGCCATCGGCGCGAGTCGCACGTCCTGGCCGAAATGCTTGAGCACCGCGGCATGGGTGTAAGTGCCCTCGGGCCCCAGGAAGGCCACCCTCAACGGCGCCTCCAGGGCCAGGCAGGCGGACATGATTTCGCGGAACAGCCGCGCCAGGGTTTCACCTTCCAGCGGCCCTGGATTGGCCTCCTTGACCTGGCGCAGGACTTGCGCTTCGCGCTCGGGGCGGTAGTAGTCGTCACCGGAGCCGGCCGCTCGCTTGACCTGGGCGACGGTCTGGGCGCAGCTGGCACGTTCGCTGATAAGCCGCATCAGCTCCCGATCGATCGCATCGATACGTTCACGGATCGACCGCAACTGTTCCTGTTCAGACATGGCTGGGACCTGCTGCTTGAATGGATGACTACTGTAGTATGACGCGTGGCGAACCCTGTACGCTCGCGGCTTCAGCCGTGCACGCGTTCGAATTCACGCATGTATTCGACCAACGCGTCGACACCGGCTTCGGGCATCGCATTGTACAGGCTTGCCCGCATGCCGCCGACCGAGCGATGGCCCTTGAGATTCTTGAGGCCGCTGGATTCCGCGCCCTCAAGAAAGGCCGCGCTGAGCGCTTCGTCGGCGAGGGTAAAGGTCGCGTTCATCCAGGAGCGGCTGTCGACCGCCACCGGTGAACGATAGAAATCGCTGGCGTCGAGCAGCGCATAGAGCTTGGCCGCCTTGCGGTGGTTGCGCTCGCCCATGGCCTTGAGTCCACCCTCACGCTCGATCCACTCGAACACCTCGCCCGCGATATACCAGGCGAAGGTCGGCGGCGTGTTGTACATGGAAGCGTTGTCCGCATACACGCGATAATCGAACACGGTCGGCGTCGCCGCCGTTGCCGGCTCGCCCAACAGATCCTCGCGCACGATCACCAGCGTCAGGCCTGCGGGCCCGATATTCTTCTGCGCCCCGGCATAGATCAGGCCGAAGCGGCGCACATCCAACGGTCGCGAGAGAATGGTCGAGGACATGTCCGCGACCAGCGGTACCGAACCGCTGTCCGGCACATAGGAGAACTCGACACCACCGATGGTTTCGTTGGGCGTGTAGTGGACATAGAGGGCGGCGGGATCGAAATCCAGCTCATCCGGCGTCGGTACGCGGGCATAGCCGTTGCGCTCGCCGCCGCCCGCCAGCCGCACGCGCCCGTAGCGCGCCGCCTCGGCCATCGCCTTGCGCGACCAGATGCCGGTATCGATGAAATCGGCGCTGCCGCCTTCGCGCAGCAGATTCATCGGCACCATGGAAAACTGTGCGGTCGCACCGCCCTGGAGAAACAGAACCCGGTAGTCGTCGGGTATGTCAAGCAGCCGCCTCAGCGCGGCTTCGGCGCGCGTGGCGATCGCGGTGAAATCCTCACCGCGATGCGACATTTCCATCACGGACATGCCGCTACCCTGCCAGTCGAGCAGTTCGGACTGCACCTTTTCGAGCACCGGCTGCGGCAGCACGGCCGGTCCGGAGCTGAAATTAAACACACGTCCCATCACGCCTCCCCGGCAGGTCGCGCCTCAGCCGGCGTCCTCTTCATCCGCACCATCGGCCGTGTCGTCCACATCGCCGGTATCGCCCTCGTTCTCGGCGTCGTCGCCGTTGAGTGACTCGACCCGCTCGATCTGCACCAGTCGCTCGCCTTCGCCCAACCGTATCAACGTGACGCCCTGCGTGTTGCGCCCGATCACGGACACGTCGTCAACCGGCGTGCGCACGAGGGTGCCTCCGTCGGTGATCAACATGGCCTCGTCGCCGTCCACGACCTGCACCGCACCAATCACCTCGCCGTTGCGAGCCGAGGGTTGGATTGCGATGACGCCCTGTCCACCGCGGCCATGCCGGGGGAATTCCGCGGACTCGGTGCGCTTGCCGTAACCGTTCTCGGTCGCGATGAGCACCTGCGCATCGTCGTCGAGGATGAGCAGCGACACGACGCTCTGATCTTCGGCCAGACGCACTCCGCGCACGCCGCAGGCCGTGCGGCCCATGGCGCGCACATCCTGTTCGGCAAAGCGAATCGCCTTGCCGGCGCTGGTCAGCAGCATGACGTCGCGCTGCCCATCGGTCATCGCGACACCGATCAGACGATCGCCGTCGCGCAGATCCACGGCGATGATGCCGGTACTGCGCGGCCGCGAAAAATCCGCCAGCGGCGTCTTTTTGACCGTGCCCTGGGCCGTGGCCATGAAGACGTAACGGTCCTCCTCGAAGGCCTTGACCGGCAGGACGGCGTTGATGCGCTCGCCTTCGCTCAGTGGCAACAGGTTGACGATCGGCCGTCCACGCGCGTTACGCCCGGCCTGCGGCAGCTCATAAACCTTAAGCCAGTAGACTCGTCCGTGACTGGAAAAGCACAGAATGGTGTCGTGGGTGTTGGCCACGAACAGCGTATCGACGAAATCCTCCTCGCGCATGGTCGTCGCCGCCTTGCCGCGTCCGCCGCGGCGCTGGGCTCGATAAACGTCGAGGGGTTGCGCCTTGGCGTAGCCGGCATGGGACAAGGTCACCACCACGTCCTGCTCGGAGATCAGATCCTCCAGCGACAGGTCCAGGCGCCGGTCCAGTATTTCGGTACGGCGTGCATCGCCGAACTGCTCGCGCACGGCGATCAGCTCGTCGCGGATCACTTGCATCAGACGCCCGGGGCGCGCCAGGATATCGAGCAGATCCTCGATCCGCTCAAGCAGCTCGCGATATTCGGCCACGATCTTGTCCTGCTCCAGTCCGGTCAGGCGATGCAGGCGCAGCTCGAGGATAGCCTGGGCCTGGGCCTCCGACAGATGGTATCCGTCGGACCGGAGCCCGAGCGATGCATCCAGCCCTTCGGGTCGCGATGCCTCGGCACCGGCGCGCGCCAGCATTTCGGTGACCACCCCCGGCTCCCATGCCCGGCCAAGCAGGGCAACCTTGGCCTCGGCAGGACTGGCGGAGGCCTTGATCAGGGCGATCACCTCGTCGATGTTGGCCAGGGCCACGGCGAGACCTTCCAGCACGTGGGCGCGATCGCGCGCCTTGCGCAGGTCGTACAGGGTACGACGCGTCACAACCTCGCGACGATGGCGCAGGAACGATTCGAGCATGGTCTTGAGATCGAGCAGACGCGGCTGTCCGTCGACCAGTGCGACCATGTTGATGCCGAACACGCTTTGCATCTGGGTGTGCTGGTAAAGGTTGTTCAGCACCACCTCGGCCATCTCGCCGCGCTTGAGATCGATGACCATGCGCATGCCGTCCTTGTCGGACTCGTCGCGCAGCTCGGAGATGCCCTCCAGTTTCTTTTCCTTGACCAGCTCGGCGATCTTCTCCAGCAACCGTGCCTTGTTGACCTGATAGGGCAGCTCCGTGACCACGATGCTTTCGCGGCCGTTGGCCTCGTCGGTTTCGATATGCGAACGGGCACGCACGTAGATGCGCCCGCGCCCAGTGTTGTAGGCCTCACGGATACCCAGGGCGCCATTGATGATCGCGGCGGTCGGAAAGTCCGGGCCGGGCAGATGCGCCATCAACCCGTCGATATCGGTTTCGGGCGCGTCGATCAGCGCAATGCAGGCGTTGATGACCTCGACGAGGTTGTGCGGCGGGATGTTGGTGGCCATACCGACCGCGATGCCGGCCGAACCGTTGACCAGCAGATTAGGGATCTTGGCCGGCAGTACCGCCGGCTCGCGCTCGGAACCGTCGTAGTTCGGGATGAAATCGACCGTGTCCTTGTCGATGTCCGCAAGCAACTCATGCGCGATGCGGGCCATGCGCACCTCGGTGTAACGCATGGCCGCCGGCGCATCGCCGTCAACCGAACCGAAGTTGCCCTGGCCATCGACCAGCATGTAGCGCATCGAGAAGGGCTGCGCCATGCGAACGATGGTATCGTAGACCGCCGTGTCGCCATGGGGGTGGTATTTACCGATGACGTCACCGACGACGCGCGCGGATTTCTTGTAAGCCTTGTTCCAGTCGTTGCCCAGTTCGCTCATGGCGAACAATACACGGCGATGAACCGGCTTGAGCCCGTCGCGCACGTCGGGAAGCGCCCGCCCGATGATCACGCTCATGGCGTAATCCAGGTAGGACTGGCGCATTTCGTCTTCGAGGTTGACCGAGAGCAGTTCTTTGGCGAAATCAGCCATTCAGATGGGAAGCCCTAAGATGAAAATAATCGGTCGATAATACCACACAGCCCGCGCCACTGCGCGCGCCTCAGGCGCGCTGCCCCATCAGCTCGTGCATGCCGGCCAGGCCCGGCTGCTCGACGATGCCGGCCTCGGTCACGATCGCGTCGATCAGGCCAGCCGGCGTCACGTCGAACACGGGATTCCAGGCGTCGGCGCCGGCGGCCGCCACCGGCCGCCCCGCCAGCGTCAGCAGTTCCTGGGCGGGACGCGTCTCGATCGGAATCGACGCGCCATCCGGCGTCTCCATATCGACGGTGCTGGTCGGCGCCACGACCATGAAACGGACGCCATGATGGCGCGCCAGCACGGCGAGCCCGTAGGTGCCGATCTTGTTGGCGACATCGCCATTGGCGGCGATACGGTCCGCACCGACCACCACCCAGCTGATGCCCCCGCGCGCGAGCAGCGCGGCGGCGGCACCTTCGCACAGCAGACTGACCGGGATACCGTCCTGCACCAACTCCCAGGCCGTCAACCGCGCGCCCTGCAGCCAGGGCCGCGTCTCGTCGGCATACACGCGTCCGATACGGCCGTCGCCATAGGCGCTGCGGATCACGCCCAGCGCAGTGCCGTAGCCGCCCGTGGCCAGCGAGCCGGTATTGCAATGCGTCAGCACGTCGCCCGATTCGATCAGGGCCCCGCCCAGCGCCCCCATGCGCCGGTTGGCGGCGATATCCTCGTCGTGGATGGCGACGGCCTCCTCCAGCAGCGCGCCGGACAGATCCTGCGGTGCCGCATCGACGACGCGCCGCTGCCGCGCAAGTGCCCAATGCAGGTTAACCGCAGTGGGGCGCGCGCGGACCAGCTGATCGAACACAGCCAGCAAGGACAGACGATCGTCGCCGCAGTCGCGCGCAGCCATCACCGCGCCGTAGGCCGCCGCGATACCGATCGCCGGTGCGCCGCGCACCACCATGTCGCGGATCGCATCCGCGACCTCGATCGCGCTGGTTGCCTCGATCCATTCAACGACACCCGGCAGCCGGCGCTGATCGAGCAGTCGCAGGCGGTCACCGGCCCATACCACGGCACGCACGCCGTCATTGTCGCGAATCGTCATCGGCTGAGGCTCCTGCCATGGGAATGCTTGCGGCACGTCTCGGGACGCGGTTATTGTCGACGACATGGAAACCGTCGACCTGTTGATCAGCGCCCGCTGGGTGATTCCCGTTGAGCCCGACGCCGTGGTGCTGGAACACCATGCCGTAGCCGTACGCGGGCGCCGCATCGTGGATATTCTACCCGCATCGGAAGCGGCCCAGAAATACCGTGCGGCGGAACATCACGAGCTACCGGAGCACGCGCTCATTCCCGGCCTGGTGAATGCGCACACGCACGCGGCGATGAGCCTGATGCGCGGGATCGCCGACGATCTGCCGCTGATGACCTGGCTGCAGTCCCACATATGGCCGACGGAGGCGCGCTGGGTGGGGACGGAATTCGTGCGCGACGGCACGCGCCTCGCCATCGCCGAAATGCTGCGCGGCGGCACCACCTGTTTCAACGACATGTATTTCTTTCCGGAGGTCACCGCCCGCGTGGCCGCGACCCTCGGCATGCGCGCCAGCATCGGCATGATCGTGGTCGATTTTCCCTCGGCCTGGGCGCGCGACGCCGACGAATACATCGCCCGCGGCATCGACGAGGTATTCGATGCCCACAAGGGCGAAGGCCTGATCAGCGCCTGCTTCGCGCCGCACGCGCCCTACACCGTGTCGGATGCGCCGCTTGCTCGAATCCGCAATCTCGCCGACGAACTGGACCGGCCGGTGCATATCCATGTCCACGAAACCCGCCATGAAGTCGACGAGCACGTGGCCAAACACGGCATGCGTCCCCTTGCCCGCCTGGACAGTCTCGGACTGCTCGGTCCGAATCTGGTCGCGGTACACATGACCCAGCTAGAGGACGATGAAATCGCGCTGCTTGCGGCACGCGGCGCCAGCGTCGTGCACTGCCCGCAGTCCAATCTCAAGCTCGCCAGCGGCTTTTGCCCTGTCGCGCGCCTGCTTGACGCCGGGATCAACGTGGCGCTGGGTACCGACGGCGCCGCCAGCAACAACGATCTGGATCTGTGGGACGAGATGCGCACCGCGGCCTTGCTCGCCAAGGGCGTGGCCGGCCGTGCAGACGCGCTGCCCGCGCATGCCGCGCTCAGAATGGCCACGCTGGCCGGCGCGCGCGCGCTGGGCCTCGGCGAGGAAATCGGTTCGATCGAGGTTGGCAAGGCCGCGGACTTGGTGGCCGTGGACCTCGCACGCATCGAAACCCAACCGGTCTACGATCCCGTCTCCCACCTCGTCTACGCGGCCGGACGCGAAGCCGTCAGCCATGCATGGATTGCGGGCCAGGCCAAACTCGTCGACGGCGAGCTGACGCAGCTCGACGGCCGCGAGATCATGACCAATGCCGCCGCCTGGGCCGCGCGCATTGCCGCTCCGGAGCGAGCATGACCGGCAACGGCCGCATCACGGCAGCAATACGATGGACCCGGTGGTCTTGCGCGCCTCCAGATCGCGGTGCGCATGGGCTGCCTCTGCCAGCGGGTAGGCATGGTGGGTCGCGACCCTGACCGTGCCGGCGCGCACCTGCTCGAACAGCTCGCCGGCGCACTGCAACAGATCGTCTCGCGCGGCAGTGTAGCCGGCAAGATTGGGGCGGGTCACGAACAATGAGCCTTTTTGCGCCAGCACACCCAGGCTGAACGGCGGCACCGCGCCGGAGGCGTTGCCGAATGAAACCAGCAACCCTCGCCGCTGAAGACAGTCGAGCGAGCCCTCGAAGGTATCGCGACCGACCGAATCGTACACCACCGGCACGCCGAGCCCATCCGTCAGCTCCCGCACCCGTTCGACGAAGTTCTCGCGGCGATAGTTGATCGTATGCGTGCACCCGTGCGCCTTGGCCAGCGCCGCCTTTTCGTCCGAACCCACGGTACCGATCACCGTCGCGCCCAGTGCGCGCAGCCACTGGCAGGCGATCAGGCCGACACCCCCGGCGGCCGCATGCCAGAGCACGGTCTCTCCCGGCGATACCCGATAGGTCTGGCGCACGAGATACTGTACCGTCATCCCCTGCAACATCATCGACGCGGCCGCGCGGTCGTCGATCTCGTCCGGCAACCTGACCAGCCGCTCGGCCGGCATCAGGCGCCGTTGCGCATAGGCGCCGAGCGGCCCGCCGGCATAGGCCACCCGATCCCCGGGCTGCCAGTCGACGACGCCCTCGCCCACGGCCTCGACCCGCGCGGCCGCCTCCAGGCCAATCGTTGTCGGCAGCGTCACCGGATACAGGCCGGTGCGATGATAAACATCGATGAAGTTGACACCGATCGCCCGCTGCTCAAGCAACACCTGGCCCTTGCCGGGCGCACCGACCTTGACATTGTCCAAAGTCAGGGCCTCGGGCCCACCGTGCCGATGAATCCGTATCGCCAGTGACATGTACACTCCGTTCGTTGCTCGCGCATCCCCTCCCGGTTCCGGCGGGGTCCGCCAGTATAAACCGATGCATGCGGCCTTCATGCGCGCAATGCTAAACTGCCGCCGTCCCCACCTGACGGCACCGGCATGAACGAACCACGAGGCAACGTAGACCCCCGGGAGATCGGCAAATTCGAGGAGCTGGCCCATCGCTGGTGGGATGCCGACGGCGAATTCCGGCCGCTGCACGAGATCAACCCGCTGCGCCTGGGATTCATCGAACAGCACGCTGCAGGCCTGGTCGGCAAAACGGTGCTCGACGTGGGCTGCGGCGGCGGCATTCTGTCCGAATCCATGGCCGCCCGAGGCGCCCAGGTCACCGGTATCGACATGGGCGAGGCACCGCTCTCCGTGGCCCGTCTGCACGGCCTGGAAACGGGCGTCGAGATCGAGTACCGCCAGGTCACCGTGGAAGCGCTCGCAGCCGAAAGGCCCGGCAGCTACGATGTGGTGACCTGCATGGAAATGCTCGAACACGTGCCCGACCCGGAATCGGTGGTGCGCGCCTGCGCGGCGCTGGTCAAGCCGGACGGGCACGTGTTCTTCTCCACGCTCAACCGCAACCCGAAATCATTCCTGTTCGCGATCGTCGGCGCCGAATACCTGCTCAAGCTGCTGCCTCGCGGCACGCATGAGTACCAGCGCTTCATCCGCCCCTCCGAACTCGACCGAGCCATCCGCCACGCCGGCCTCAATCTTGTCGACATCGCCGGCATGCACTTCAATCCCCTGACCCACGCCTACTCGCTGTCCACCGATGTCTCGGTGAATTACCTCGTCCATGCCGTCGTCCAGTAATCCGCGCGGCATTCGCGGCGTCCTGTTCGACCTCGACGGCACGCTGCTGGACACCGCCCCGGACATGGCTGCGGCGCTCAACGACCTCAGGCGCGAGCACGGCCTGGGCGCACTGCCCCTCGCCGCGATACGCGATCACGTCTCGCACGGCAGCACGGCCATGGTGCGCATCGGTTTCGGCGACGGGCTGGCGGAGGCGCGTTTCGAGGCTCTGCGGGCGCGCTTTCTGGCGATCTACGCCGAAAACCTGGCACAGCAAACGCGACTCTTTCCCGGCATGCCCGAGGTCATCGACGCCCTCGAAGTACGCGGTCTCGTCTGGGGCATTGTCACCAACAAGCCGGGATTCCTCAGCAGGCCGCTGATCGAGGCGCTCGGACTGCAACGACGCATTGCCTGCCTGGTCAGCGGCGATCAGCTCCCGCAGCGCAAACCGCATCCCGCGCCGCTGCTGCACGCGGCTGCGGATTGCGGACTGCCTCCAGGCGCCTGCTGCTACCTCGGCGACGCAGAGCGGGACATCGCGGCCGGACGCGCGGCGGGCATGCACACCCTGATCGCACGCTGGGGATACATCGACTCAGACCAATGCCCGCAGGCCTGGGGCGCCGACGCCGAGCTGCAGCAACCGGAAGCCTTGCTGGAGTGGTTGGAAACGCCGGCGGCGACGCCACAAGCCACCCCCATGTCGCGTTAGTCGTCGGCCTGCGCGGCGAGCATCGCGTCGAGATCCGCCTCGAACGCCTCCTCGCCACCCAGATTCAGCACCAGCAGGCGATGCAAATGGGTCGCGGTATCCACGTCCATGCTCTCCCAAAGCAGACCCAGGCGATGCGGCGGCGCCACACGAACCACCCGCCCGGTTGCCACCAATTCGATATCGCCGCCCAGCACAAGGTCGAGGACCACCCGGCTCTCCAGCGACGGGGTGGTTACATCGGCCGGCAAATCCACCAGGGCGCCTTTGAGCGAAATATCCAGCATCTGCACCTCGACCGTATGTCCCTGGGTCTTCAGCACCGCCCGCGCGATAAAGCGCACCCGGTGCACCACCCGCTGTTCCTGGTCAACCATATCCGTATTCTCCCTGTCGTCGACGCAACGGTTTCCGCGCGCGCTTCACCGGGTTATCCTCCCGGCACCGACTCGACCGCCACGATATGACATCGCCACCGCTCGCACCGGAAACCGAACAGGCCTACCGTGCCTGCCTCGCCATCGCCTCGCGGCATTATGAAAACTTCCCTGTCGCCTCATGGTTGCTGCCGGCGCAGTTGCGCCGCCCCGTAGCGGCGATCTACGCCTTCGCCCGCCGCGCCGACGACATTGCCGACGAAGGCAGCCAGAGCGCCGGCGAACGCCTGGATGCGCTGGACCGTGTGGATGCGGCCCTGATGTCGGCCGCAGCCGGGAAGTGGCCCGACGACCCGATATACGTCGCGCTCGCCGACGCCATCGCACGCTATCAACTGCCCATCCAGCCGTTTCAGGATCTGCTGCTCGCCTTTCGCCAGGATGTTAGGCAGACCCGCTATCGCGACTTCGGCGAGATCATGGGTTACTGCCGTCTCTCGGCCAATCCGGTCGGCCGTCTGCTGCTGCATCTCAACGCACAGGCCACGCCTGACAATCTAGCCGAATCGGACGCCGTCTGCACCGCTTTGCAACTGATCAATTTCTATCAGGACCTTTACAGCGACTATGTCGACCGGGGGCGCATTTACCTGCCCCAGGACGAAATGGCCGAGTACGGCGTCGACGAAACCGATATCGCCCGGCGACGCAGCACATCGGCACTGCGCCGACTGATGCACCATCAATACCGGCGTGCCGATCGCCTGTTGCGAGCCGGCGCTCCGCTCGGCGGCCGGCTCCCTGGCCGCATGGGTCTCGAACTACGCGCCATCATCATCGGCGGCGCCCGCATCCTCTACCGGCTGCAGCAACAACGGGACGATCTGTTCTCCAGGCCGCGCCTGAATCTGCGCGACCGGCTGGCCATCGTCGGTGGCGCTTGCCTGCCGCGCCGTCGAAGTTAAGCCTCCCGCGCGGTGTGTTAGCATGACCGGCGGGCGAATCCGGGCACAATCATGACCCCTGACGAATACTGTCGACAAAAAGCCGCTCGCAGTGGTTCCAGTTTCTATTACAGCTTCCTGTTCCTGGGCGAAGCGCGCAGGCAGGCCATCATTGCCCTCTACGCTTTCTGCCGGGAGGTCGACGACGTGGTCGACCGCGGCCTGTCGCCTGAAGTCGCGCGCGCCAAGCTGAACTGGTGGCGCGAAGAACTCGACCGTCTCTACTCAGGCAGCCCTGCGCATCCGGTAACGCGCGCCCTAGCCGTGGCGGTCGAACGTTTCGGGTTACCGCAGACGCAACTCGCCGAGGTCATCGCCGGCATGGAAATGGACCTCGACTACGATGCCTATCCCAGTTTCACGGAGCTTTCGCTCTACTGCCACCGGGTCGCCGGCGTGGTGGGACTGATGGCGGCCGCCATCTTCGGTTACAGCGACCGCGGCACCGAGCGCTACGCCAGCGACCTCGGGCTCGCCTTCCAGCTCACCAACATCCTGCGTGACGTCCGCGAGGACGCGGACCGCGGACGCATCTATATCCCGCTCGACGAGCTGCAACGCTTCGGCATAGCGCCGGAAGAGCTGCGGCGCGGGCACACGGACGACCGCATACGCGCACTGTTCGCCTTTCAGGCCGCCCGTGCGCGCGACTACTACCGTCGTGCCTTCTCCCATCTGCCCGCCGTGGACCGCAGCGCCCAGCGCAGCGGCCTGATCATGGCCTCGATCTATCAGACCCTGCTCGACGAAATCGAGCGCGACGGCTACCGCGTACTGGAACATCGCATCCGCCTGACGCCGCTGCGCAAACTTTGGATCGCATGGCGCATGGCGCGACGCGAACGCCGACGCCAGCCCGGTACGGCCGTGGCGTGAGCCGCATTCTTGTCGTCGGCGCGGGCTGGGCCGGCCTGAGCGCCGCACTGGCGCTCAGCGAGGCGGGCCGACGTGTCACACTTGTCGAAGCCGCCGCCCTCGCAGGCGGTCGGGCACGCAGCCTGCGCGGGCAACCCCTGCGCGACAACGGGCAGCATCTGCTGATCGGCGCCTATCGCGAAACCCTTGGCCTGCTGGAGCGCCTGGGCATACGCCGCGACACTGCCTTCCACGATGGGCCGCTGGACCTGCTGCTGCGCCCAGCCCCGTCCCACCCCGTTATCCGGGTTCGCGGCGGACATCTGCCTGGGCGGCTGCACCTGCTGCAGGGACTGATCGGCGCACAAGGCCTCGACTGGCGTCTGAAACGCGCATTGCTGGGCGCCGGTCGACTGCTGTCGTCCCCGCCCGCGGCCCATCTTTGCGCGCACGACTGGCTGCTGGCACAGGGTCAGCCGATGACGTTGATCGAGCGCTTATGGGGACCGTTGTGCCTGGCCGCGCTCAACCTCCCGGTCGCGTGCGCCTCGGCGCGCATCTTCCATCGCACCCTGCGCGAAGCCTTCGCAAGCGCGGCCAGCGCGCGCCTGCTCATCCCCCGGCAACCGCTGGGCGCGCTGTTGCCGACACCGGCCATACGCCGACTCGAATGGCTTGGTGCCGATATCCGCCTAGGCACGCGCGTCGCAGCGCTGTGCGTACACCAGGACCGCATCACGGGCGTACGCCTGCGTGACGGCGACTCCCTCGAAGCCGACCAGGTGATCCTGGCCACCGCACCCGCCGCCGCGGTGCATCTGCTCGAACCCCTGCCGGCAACCCGCGTCATCGCCGAGAGCCTGCGCGCATTGGGACGGGCGCCCATCGCCACCGCCTACCTGCGCTACGATCCACAGCCGCACCTGGATCCACCCATGCAGGCGCTGCTCGACGGCACGGGCGCGTGGCTGTTCGATCGCCGGGTCGCGGGCGAACCCGGCGTCGTGGCCGCCGTCGTCAGCGGCCCTGGCCCCCTGGAAGCGCTCGATCGCGATACCCTGGCGCGAAGCATCGCGGGCGATGTCGGGCGACATTTCCCCTGCTGGGGGACGCCGCTCGAAATCCAGATCATCCGCGAACGCGCCGCCACCTTTCTCGCCACACCGGCAAACGACGCGCGCCGCCCAGATAACACCACGGCCGTAGCAGGACTCTGGCTGGCCGGGGACTACACCGCCACCGGACTGCCGGCCACGCTCGAAGGCGCCGTGCGCAGCGGGTTAGAATGTTCCACACAAATCATGAGGAGAATGAACTGATGCGACTGGACGAGGACGCCATCCGACAATATGAAGCTCGTCCCGACCTGCTCGCAGGGCGCATCGTACTCGTCACCGGCGCGGGCGACGGCATCGGCAAGGCGCTTTCGCTGGCCTGCGCACACGCCGGCGCCACCGTCATCCTGCTCGGCAAGACGGTCAAAAAGCTCGAAGCGGTGTATGACGGCATCGAGGCCGCCGGCGGAGCCCAACCGGCAATCTATCCGATGAACCTGGAAGGCGCCACCGCCAAGGATTACGCCGACCTGATGGATAATATCGAGGGCGAATTCGGGCATCTGGACGGCCTCGTCAACAATGCCGGCTGGGTCGGCGCGCTGACACCCTTCAAGCATTACGACGTCGAGCTATGGGCGCGCGTGATGACCGTCAATCTGCATGCGCCCTTTCTGCTGACCCGCGCCTGCCTGCCGCTGCTCGAACGCGCAGAGGATCCCGCCATCGTGTTCTCAACTCACCACTGCCAGCGCGCCTACTGGGGGGCTTACGGCATCGCCAAGGCCGGACAGAAAGGCATGCTCGACATTCTGGCGGCGGAATACGACGCCGACAGCAATCATCCGATCCGCGTGAACGGGGTCGACAGCGGACCGGTGGCGACGCGCGAACGACGCGCGCACTATCCGGGCGAGCCGCCGGATGCCCATCCGGCGCCGGAGACGGTTATCGCGCCCTATCTCTATTTTCTCGGACCGGACAGCCGCGGCGTTTCCGGCACCGACCTCGAATGCCAACCGGGCAAACGCTAAGCCCGCCTCGACGGAGCGGACGGGCATGCCCGCAGGATAACAGGCGGCGGCGCACACCCGCCCGAGCGGGGGGAGGTCAATCCTCAGGCAGCGCCTCGAAGGCCTGCTTGCGCGCCTTAAGCCAGCGTGCCATGGCCTCGGGTGCCTGTGCCAGCGCGCGCATCCGCTGCATGGCCTCGAGATGCGCCGCATCCTGTATGCGGAACATCTCCATCCCGTGCTGCTTGCTTTGTTCCGCGATTGCCTCAAAGGTGTCCGCGCGGAAGGCCGCGTCGCACGCACCGCCGAGCTGCTTGCAGGTCATCGTCTTCATGTTCCCCTTCCCCCACACGGCTAACGCCAGATGTCGACCTTCACGCCCTTCGCCCGTAGCGCGTCGGCGCGGGTCTCGATATAGCGCTGGAATTCCGGTTGTCTGAGATAGGCGCCGGAGGCTACGTAATCGAGCGCGGACTGGACATGAAAGGCCCGCAGGTAGCCGCCGGTGGCGAACACCTTGCGCCCCTCCCGGTCGAAAAACACCATGCTTGGCGCATAGTCGACCTTCAGCGCGGAAGCCCAGGCCGCCACAGTGGTGTGCCGTCCGTCCGGAGTGGTCAGGGGCGTCGCCGCCCACATGTCGAGTATCACCACCTGAAACCGCTTGAGCAGCCGCTGCGTTTCCGGGCGCTTGAAAACCACGTCGTGCAACTCGTCGCAATCCCCGCATTGACGCTGTTCGAACAACACCAGCAGCGGCCTCGGATCCCGCTTGAGCGTGGCCTGCAGCCGATACGGCGGCTGCAGCTCGCCTGGCAGGTGATGCAGCTGGCCGCTGGCTGGTTCCGGAGAGGTCCGCGCAAGATACTCGCGGAACGTCTCCTTCGCATCGAGCCCTTCGCCGACATAGCGGATAGCGGCCAGGAACCGATGCGGGGGGAAGTAGCCGTTGATACGCAGGGCGACGTTGCCGTCGCCGTCGAGCAGCAGCACCGTCGGCGTGAACATGACCTTGAGCATCTTGGCGAAGCGTTTTTCGGTGGTCTTGCGGCCTTCGAAATCGGTGACTTCGCGATCACCCCACATGTTGATGGCAATCACGTCGAAATAACGGCGCGTGGCATCGGAAAGGGTGGATTGCGCGAAATTGTCGCGCAGCAGCTTGGCACAGTAGGGACAGCCGTCCTGATAGAAATACAGCATGACCCGCTTGCCCTGCGCGCGGGCCTCGCCCACATCCTCGCGCATGTCGAGGAAAGACTGCTTGAACCACGCGGGCTGCTCGTGCGCCCCCGGATTGACCAGTCCCGGCGCCAGCTCTCCCTCCACGCGCGCCTGCGCGCTGCCGAGACCCAGCGCCAGCAGCAACGCCGCTCCAAAACGTCCTATCCGCATCATTTCCCCGCCCCTGCGCCGGCCGCTGTCAGCGGCGTGCGTGTCTTCTTCGAGTATAGTCCCCGGTCGTTCAATCGCCTCCGGCCGGACAGTCGCTGCGCAGCGGGCAAGCGACGCAACGCGGCCGCGGACGGCATAGCGCCTTGGCATGCGCCACGATCAGCGCGTGATATTCTCCATAGTGGTACGCGTCGGGCGGCAAGCAGGCTTCGAAGGCCCTGCGCAGGCGTTCGTAGGCAGCCTTCTCGGGCAGCAGGCCGAGCCGCCCGAACAGGCGACGGGTATAGGCGTCGATCACAAATACCGGTCGCTCGAACGCATACAGAAGAATGTCATCGGCGGTCTCGGGGCCAACCCCGTCGACCGCCAGCAGCGCCTCGCGCAGGTGCGCCGTCTCGTGCAGGCGCAGACCCTCGTAGCCGCCGCGCGCAAGATACCAGTCCGCGAAACCGGCGACGCGACGCGCCTTGAGATTGTAATAGCCCACCGGACGCAGATGTTCGGCCAGCGTCTCGGGCGGCAGCGCGGCCAGTTCGACGGCACCGAGCAGGCCGGCGTCGCGAAGACGGCCCAGCGCGCGCTCGACGTTGCGCCAGCGGGTGTTCTGGATCAGGATCGCACCAAGCATCACTTCGAAGGGTGTCTCGGCCGGCCACCAATGCTGCTCGCCGTGTTCGACGAGCAGCCGCTCGAATATCTCGCCGGCGCGGGCGGCATCCAGGGATGCCGGCACGCTCATGTTTCAGCGCCGCCGCGGCGTGCGCGCGCGCCTGGCAGGCTTGGCCTGGGGCGCTTCGAGTCCGGCGGCCTGATACAAGTCTCGCAGCTCCTGCTCCTCGAGCATTCGCCAGCGGCCGGCACGCAGACTCCTTCCGAGCTGAATCGGCCCGTAACGCACACGGATCAGGCGGCTGACCGCAAGGCCGACAGCCTCCCACAGGCGACGCACTTCCCGTTTGCGGCCCTCGCGGATCACGACGTGGAACCAATGATTCGATCCGCCGCTGCCGCCCGCGTCGATGACCTCGTCGAAGCCCGCATGACCGTCTTCGAGTTCGACGCCCTCGCGCAGCCGGGCGATCTGCGCCTCGCTGACCTCGCCGCGCACGCGCACGGCATATTCGCGTTCGATGCCGCTGGAGGGGTGCATGAGCTTGTGCGCCAGTTCGCCGTCGCTGGTGAACAGCAGCAGGCCTGATGTGTTGATATCGAGACGGCCGACGCCCACCCAACGCCCGCGCGGCAGGTTGGCATAGACGCTGGGTCGCCCTTCAGGATCGCTGCGCGTGCTGACCTCGCCCTCGGGCTTGAAATAGGCCAGTGTCTGCGTCGGTCTGGCGACGCGGCGTGCCAACGACAGCAGACGGCCCTGGCGCGCGATGCGGTCGTCGGCAGTCGCGCGGGTACCCAAGGTCGCGACCTCGCCGTTGACCGTTATCTCGCCCGCCGCGATCCAGGTTTCGATTTCGCGGCGCGAACCCAATCCGGCTCTCGCCAGCAGTTTCTGCAGTCTTTCCGGAGGTAAACTATCGCTCATGCCGGCATTGTACCCGACGGGTGGGCCACCGGACGGCCTGTTTCGTCGATCGAATCCAACACGGGAGCCCAATGTGACCCAAACAGCCGAATTCATCCCCCTCAATATCGCCGTCCTCACCATTTCCGACAGCCGTACCGAAGCCGACGACACCTCGGGCCAGGTACTCATGACACGCATCGCGCAAGCCGGCCATAGGGTGTCCGACCGGCGCATCGTCAGGGACGACATCTACCAGATCCGCGCCGTGCTATCGCAATGGATCGCCATACCGGAGGTTCATGCCGTGGTCACGACCGGCGGCACCGGCGTCACCGGCCGCGACGGAACGCCGGAAGCGATAAAGCCCCTGCTGGACAAGGAAATCGAGGGCTTCGGCGAGCTGTTCCGCATGCTGTCCTATGAGGAAATCAAGACTTCAAGCCTGCAGTCGCGCGCGATCGCAGGGGTTGCCAACGCGACGTACGTTTTCTGCCTGCCCGGCTCGTCCGGTGCCTGCCGCACCGGCTGGGATCGGCTGATCGCCGCGCAGCTCGACCATCGCACGCGCCCGTGCAATCTGGTGATGCTGATGCCGCGCCTGCAGGAGCGCTGATCGCAACCGCTCAGCCCGCCACGGCGCCGCGTGCCGTGGCGAAGGCGAATCGACGGTCGAGCCGGTATTTCAGCCAGTACCCCACGGCCAGGCCCAGCACTGCGCCGACGTTTCGCCAGGCATGCGAGTCAAAGACATGATAGAAACCCAGCTCGCTGCCCCAGAACACCAATGTGGTAAACACCCCGCTGGCGGCATAGAGCACGAAAGTGCGCAGGTCGTGCGCGGCGCTGCGCGTCCGGTAGGCGAAGATAAAGCGCTTGTCGAGCACGTATTTCACATACAGGCCCACCCCCGTACCCACGGCCATGGCGCCGTAGAGGGCGTAGCCCGCCGACCTCAGCAGGGCAAGCACGGCTTCCTGACTCAGCAGATTGGCAGCGGTCGCCAAAGCCGCGAACCACGCATAACGCAGCGCCAGCGACACGCCTAACCCCGTTCTCCGCGCACGACGCCGGCATCGGCTTCGGCATCGGCTTCGGCATCGGCTTCGGCATCGGCTTCGGCATCGGCTTCGGCATCGGCATCGGCATCGGCATCGGCATCGGCATCGGCTTCGGCATCGGCTTCGGCTTCGGCGGCATCCGAGGCCTCAATCAGGGACTCGGGATCGCCCAGATCGAGCTCCGGGTGCAGACCGTCGATGTCCATCAGCTCGGCCAGCGGCGGCAACTCGTCCAGGGACTTGAGGCCGAAATAATCCAGAAACCCGCGAGTGGTCGCGTACAAGGCGGGGCGACCCGGCACCTCGCGATGACCCACCACGCGTACCCAGTCTCGCTCAAGCAGCCCCTTGATGATGTGGCTGCTGACGCTGACACCGCGCACGGACTCGATCTCGCCGCGCGTGATCGGCTGACGGTAGGCGATGAGCGCCAGCGTTTCCAGGGTGGCCCGGGAATAGCGTGGCGGTTTTTCCTCCCACAGCCGATGCACCCAGGTAGACAGCTCGCGCTTGATCTGCAGGCGATAGCCGCTGGCCACCTCGGTCAGCTCGTAGCAACGATCGGCGCACGCTTCTGCCAGCGTGTCCAGCGCCTGACGTATTGCCTGGCGGCCGGGCGGCGGATCCTCCCCCGCGAACAGGCGCTCCAGGCGCTCCAGGCTCAGAGGTTGCGCGGCGCTGAGCAAGGCCGCTTCGATGACTTGTCGGATAATCGGCGATTCGCTCACGAGATGACCTCAGCGGTCGGCACGTTTGACGTAGATCGGGGTGAAGGGTTCGTTCTGAACCAGCTCGATCAGGTGATCCTTGAGCAGTTCCAGCAGCGCCAGCAGCGTCACCACCACGCCCCGCCGCCCCTCCTCCGGCGAAAAGAAACCGGTGAATTCGACGAACTCGTCGCCCATCCGCTCCAGCACCCGCGACATGCGCTCGCGCACGGATAGCGGCTCGCGCTGGATGTGATGGTGCGTGAACATCTGCGCGCGCCCCAGCACTTCGCGCAGGGCGTGCAGAATCTCGCGCAGATCCACATCGGGATCAGGGCGGACATTTTCGCGCGGTGGCGGCGCGACGGCGAGTCCGACCCAGTCCCGTTCCATGCGCGGCAGTGCATCGATATCCTCGGCCGCACGCCGGATACGCTCGTATTCCTGCAGCCGCCTCACCAGCTCGGCGCGTGGATCGGCGTCCTCGTCCTCGGCCTCCTCCGGTCTCGGCAGCAGCATGCGCGATTTGATCTCCGCCAGCACGGCGGCCATCACCAGGTATTCCGCGGCCAGCTCCAGCCGTAGATCCTGCATCAGCGCAATGTACTCGACGTACTGGCGGGTAACCTCGGCGATGGGTATGTCGAGGATATTCAGATTCTGGCGCTTGATGAGATACAGCAGCAGATCCAGCGGCCCCTCGAAAGCCTCCAGAAAGACTTCCAGCGCGTCAGGAGGAATATAGAGATCCTGCGGCGGGTTCGACAACGGCTCGCCCCAGACCAACGCGAACGGCAGCTCGGACTGGGCGTGCCCCGCATGAGCCGGCGGGCGCTCGCCGACGGCAGGCGTTTCCTCGCTCACGCGGATCGTACCTGACGCGGACGGGGATTCATCGCGCCACGCTCAGCGGTATGCCAGCCCCATGGCGCGGCGGACCTCGCTCATGGTTTCCTCGGCAACGTCGCGGGCGGTTTCCGTGCCCTCGTTGAGCACGTTCTGCACCAGCGTGGGGTCGGCCTCGTACTCGCGCGCCCGTTCCTGTATCGGCCGCAGCTCCGCCAGCACCGCATCGACGATCGGCTGCTTGCAGTCCAGGCAGCCGATGCCCGCGCTGCGGCAGCCCGACTGCACCCAGTCCAGCACATCCTGGCCGGAATAAATCTGATGGAACTGCCAGACCGGGCATTTCTCCGGGTCGCCGGGATCGGTGCGCCGCACCCGCGCGGGATCGGTCGGCATGGTACGGATGCTTTTCTCCACCTCGGCCGGCGTATCGCGCAGGGCGATGGTGTTGTGATACGACTTGGACATCTTACGTCCATCCAGGCCCGGCAGTTTGGCCGCTTGCGTGAGCAGCGGCTGCGGTTCGGGCAGGATGATGCGGCCCGAGCCCTCCAGATAACCGAACAGGCGTTCGCGGTCGCCGATCGAAAGGTTCTGCTGCGAATCCAGCAACGCGCGCGCGACCTCGATAGCCTCACCTTCGCCCTGTTCCTGATAACGCCGGCGCAGATCGCGGTACAGGCGCGCGTTCTTCTTGCCCATCTTGGCGATGGCCTGTTCGGCACGCTCGGCAAAATCCGGCTCGCGGCCGTAAAGATGATTGAAGCGGCGCGCGATCTCGCGGGTGATCTCAAGATGCGGCACCTGATCCTCGCCTACCGGAACCAGCCCGGCCTTGTAGATCAGGATGTCGGCGCTCTGCAGCAGCGGGTAGCCGAGGAAGCCGTAGGTGGCCAGGTCGCGGTCCTTGAGCTGCTCCTGCTGATCCTTGAAGCTCGGCACCCGCTCCAGCCAGCCAAGCGGCGTGATCATCGACAGCAGCAGGTGCAGTTCCGCATGTTCGGGCACCCAGGACTGCACGAACATGGTCGCAGAACCCGGGTTGATGCCGGCGGCGAGCCAGTCGATGACCATCTCGCGCGTGTGCTCCTCGAGACGGCTGAGGTCCTCGTATTGCGTGGTCAGGGCGTGCCAGTCGGCCACGAAGAAAAAGCATTCGTGGGTATGCTGCAGTTCGACCCAGTTCTTGACCACGCCATGATAGTGTCCCAGATGCATGCGTCCGGTGGGACGCATGCCGGACAAGACGCGTTGATTCGGCACAGGTACGGAACTCACGCCTTCTCCTAAAGGTGCGGCAAGCCAAAAAGGTTGTATATACCGCCGCCGATCACGGCGTAGATCGGACCGATGATCATGGACAGCACGTGCGTCATCAGCAGGATCACCAGGATGATCAGCCCATAGGGCTCGATGCGATCCAGGCGGTCCGACCAGGCCGGTGGCAGCAGGCCGGAAAGCACGCGCCCGCCGTCGAGTGGCGGCAGCGGCAACAGGTTCAGGATCATCAGGATCAGATTGATGGATATGCCCGCCTGCCCCATCAACGTCAGCGGCACCGCAAAGAAATCGTTGCCGCTGCTCGCGAAATCAAGACCCAGCTTCATCACCAGCGCCCAGAACAGCGCCATGGCCAGATTCGCCATCGGCCCTGCAGCGGCGACAAGGGCCATGTCGCGCCTGGGATGCTTGAGGTTGTTGAAATTCACCGGCACCGGCTTGGCCCAGCCGAAGATGAAACCGCCCAGCACCAGCAACGCCAGAGGCACGACGACCGTGCCGATCGGGTCGACGTGACGCAACGGGTTGAGGCTCAGGCGCCCTAGCATCTGCGCCGTGGTGTCGCCCAGGCGCTTGGCCGCGTAGCCATGCGCCGCCTCGTGCAGCGTGACCGCGAACAGTACAGGCAAAATCCAGATGCTGATGGTTTGTATGATCTGATCGAGAGTCATAAGCGCCGAATTATACGCGATCCCCCCGCGCTTACGGGGAAAACTTGCCCCGCATGAGGCGCCGATATCAGTCTTCGAGCAGATGCCCGATCTCGCCCTTGCCCTCGCGCAGCACCCGAGGAGGATTTTCGTACAGGTCGATCACCGTGGTCGGCTCCACGCCGCAGGTGCCGCTATCGATCACGAGATCGACCTCGTGCTCGAGGCGTTCGCGTATCTCGTAGCCCACCGTGTGAGGGAGCGTGTCGCCGGGCAGCCACAGGGTCGTACTCATCAATGGACCACCCAGCGCGTCCAGCAATGCCTGAGTCACCGTATTGTCTGGCACGCGCAGGCCGATGGCCTTGCGTTTGGGGTTCTGCAACCGCCGCGGCACCTCACGCGTCGCGGGCAGGAGAAAGGTGTAGGCGCCCGGCGTCAACGCCTTCATCAGCCGATACGCGCGGTCGTCCACCTTGGCGTAGGTGGAAATTTCCGACAGATCCCGGCAGACCAGGGTGAAGTGATGGCTGTCGTCGAGGCGACGGATACGGCGGATACGCTCCTGAGCCGACTTGTCGCCGATCACGCAGCCCAATGCATAGCACGAATCGGTTGGATAGACGATCACGCCGCCGCCCGAGAGGATATCGACCGCCTGACGTAGCAGACGCGGCTGCGGGTTGTCCGGGTGTATCTCGAAATACTGGCTCATGATGGACTTCGACTGACGGAAGTGACCATGGTAGCGCCGAAGGCGGCGCCGCGCACCCGCCGCAAGCGATCTGCTATCATCGCCGGATGAGCCAACACCGGGCCCTAACATGAAGCTGCTTTTCGATTTTTTCCCGGTTCTTCTGTTTTTCCTGGTCTACAAATTCTATGGGTCGATCCCGCCGGAGATCATCCATGCGCTGAACCCGCTGCTGCCGCTGACGCTCAAGGCGGGCGACCATGCCGACGCCATCTTCCTGGCCACGGCGGTGGCCATCGCCGCCTCGTTCCTGCAGGTCGGGCTGTACTGGCTGCGCCACCGCCGGTTCGAGACCATGCATCTCGTCTCGCTGGCGCTGATCACCGTGTTCGGAGGCGCCACGCTGGCCTTTCACGACCCTCTGTTCATCAAGTGGAAGCCGACCATCCTCAACTGGCTGTTCGCCGCCGCGTTCCTGGCCAGTCACCTGATCGGTCGGCGCACCCTGGTCGAACGCATGATGTCCCACGCGATCACCGTGCCCGCCGCCATCTGGCGCCGCCTCAACCTGGGCTGGATCGTGTTCTTCCTGATCTCCGGCGCCCTCAACATCTGGGTGGCCTACCGCTTCAGCCAGGAGACCTGGGTCGACTTCAAGATGTTCGGCATGCTCGGGCTGAGCATCCTGTTCATCATCGCCCAGGCGTTTTATCTCGCCCGCTTTATGCAGGACACCCCGGCAGACGAGGAAATCTGAATGCTCTACATCATCATCGCGCAGGACCACCCGGACAGCTTGCAGAAACGGCTCAGCGCCCGCCCGGCGCACGTAGCCAGGCTGCAGGCCCTGCTGGACGACGGACGTCTGGTGCTGGCCGGCCCCATGCCTGCCGTCGACAACGAGGATCCCGGCCCGGCCGGCTTCAGCGGCAGCGCGATCATTGCCGAATTCGACACGCTGAACGACGCGCGGGCCTGGGCGGATGCGGACCCTTATGTGGCCGCCGGCGTCTATGCGGGCGTCGACGTCCGCCCCTTCCGCCAGACATTTCCCTGACCGCGACCGGGCCGGCAAGCGCCCTCCTCCCGTCGTCGCGGCACGTCGCACACTGCCTTCATCCACCCCACGATCCGGAAAATCGCCATGACCTCCAGATTTGCCTGGCTCGGCGCCAGCCTCGCCATTACCGCAGCCCTGCTGTCCGGCTGCCAATCCAAATCCACCACCGACAGCAGCTCGACCTCACAGCAGACATCGACGCCACAGGCGAATATTGTCGCCACGGTCAACGGCAAGCCGATCACGCTGGTCGAATACGAGAACTACAAGGACGGTCGCGCCCAGCAGATGCCCAACGTCAAGCTCAGCCGCAAGGCACTGCTCGAAGAGCTGGTCGACATGCAGCTGCTCAAACAGGCTGCGGTCAAGGAAGGCGTCGGCAAGGACCCCAAGATTGAGGCCAAGATCAACGAGAGTACCGCCAACATCCTGATCCAGGCCCTGCTGCGCAAGAAATTCGGCCATCCGAATTACAGCGATGCCGAACTCAAGAAGACCTACGACCAGGTCGTCGCCAAATCCGGCGGCACCGAATACAAGGCCAGCCACATCCTGGTCAAGACCAAGGCCGAGGCGGAGAAAATCATCGAGCAGCTGAACAAGGGGGCCAACTTCGCGGCACTCGCCAAGAAGGATTCCATCGCCCCCTCGGCGCCGCAGGGCGGCGAACTCGGCTGGTTCACCGCGGATACCATGGTGCCGCCCTTCACCGCCGCCGTGGAAAAGCTCAAGAAGGGCGAGTACACCAAGACGCCGGTGCATACGCGCTTCGGCTGGCACGTCATCCTGCTGCAGGATACGCGCAAGCTCAATCCGCCTTCGTTCGAAAGCGTCAAGCCCAGGATCGAGGCCCTGCTGACCCAGCAGGCGATTCAGAAATACGTCACCGACCTGCGCGCGAAGGCCAAGATCGCCACCCACGCGGACCAGATTCCGGCTGCGGCCACGGGCATCCCCAAGCTGCCTCCGCTGAACCCGCCGGCGATCAAGGAAACCAAGGGCGAAACCCCGACCTCCTGAGAACAGGCGTCCGCTGGCCCGGCCGCTCAGGCCGCCGGGCCAGCGGACGCTTCGATCTGCTCGCGGGTCAGCAGGAACACGCCGCCGCCGCCGCGTTCGAACTCAAGCCAGGTCAACGGCCAGCCCGGCAGGCGACGGGCCAGGGCCGCCGCGCTGTTGCCCACCTCGACCACCAGAATGCCGCCCGGATTGAGATGTGCAGCCGCGGCGGACAACATCGGCATGACCACGTCGAGCCCGTCTTCGCCCGCCGCCAGGCCGAGCACCGGCTCGTGGCGGAACTCGGGCGTCAAGGCCGCCATATCCTCGGCGTCGACGTAGGGCGGATTGCTCACGATGATGTCGTATCGCGAATCCCCGAGCTCGGACAGCCCGTCCGACAGCACCGTGTGCACGCGCCCATGCAGATCGTGACGGTCGATATTGATCGCAGCGACCTCAAGCGCGGCGGACGAGACGTCCACCAGATCGATCTCCGCGTCCGGGAAGGCATAGGCGCAGGCGATGCCGATGCAGCCGCTGCCGGTGCCGACGTCCAGCACCCGATGCACCCGCTCCCCGCCGATCCACGGATCGAAGCCCGACTCGATCAGCTCGGCGATCGGCGAGCGCGGAATCAGCACGCGCTCGTCCACATAGAACGACAGGCCGCAGAACCAAGCCTCGTGCGTCAGATAGGCCGCGGGCCGACGCTCATCGACACGTCGCGCCAGCAGTTCGAGTGCAGCGCGGCGTTCGTCGTCGGTCAGTCGCGCGTCGAACCAGGCGGCATCCAGGTCCGGTGGCAAATGCAGCGCATGCAGCACTAGATACACGGCCTCGTCCAGCTCGTTCGACATCCCGTGTCCGCAGCTGATGCCCGCCTCGGCAAAACGGCTCGCCGACCAGCGCATCAGGTCGCGCAGCGTCCGCAAGTCGCGCATGTCC
Source organism: Acidihalobacter prosperus (assembly GCF_000754095.2). Taxonomy (NCBI): domain Bacteria; kingdom Pseudomonadati; phylum Pseudomonadota; class Gammaproteobacteria; order Chromatiales; family Ectothiorhodospiraceae; genus Acidihalobacter; species Acidihalobacter prosperus. Next base: position 179,470 of record NZ_JQSG02000001.1, on the reverse strand, counting down.
GCCTCCGATATTTTCACCGATGCCTCCCGCCGCGCCCTTGGCGGCAAAAATCAGCGATAATACGCGCCCTCGCCGGGCATGCCCATCCATGGGCACCGGCAACAGGGACGTACGCAGACCAACGCCGCGCTGCCTGGCTGGATACCCGACGAGATGCTGATCAATTACCTCAAATCCTGGCCGCTCTACCTGCTGCCCCACCACGCCCTGTCTCGCGTGATCTACGCGCTGACCCGCATTCGCTCGCCGCTCGCGGCGCCGGTCATCCGCTGGTTCGTACGCGCTTACAGCGTGGATCTCGCTGAAGCCGAGTACCCCCGCCCGCGCGAATATCCGAGTTTCAACGCCTTTTTTACGCGCGCCCTACGGGCGGATGCGCGCCCCATCGATACGGCACCGGAAGCCGTGGTCTCGCCGGTTGACGGCACCGTCAGCGCGGCAGGCGCGATCGACGCGGAACGCATCTTCCAGGCCAAGGGCAGGGATTACAGCCTGGTCGAACTGCTCGCCGGCGAAGCGCATGCGGATGACTACCGCGGCGGCCGTTTCGCCACGCTCTATCTTTCCCCGCGCGACTACCACCGGATTCACATGCCGATCGACGGCACCCTGCGTCACATGACCTACATCCCCGGACGTCTTTTCAGCGTGGCGCCGCACACCGTGGCCACCATTCCAAGGCTATTCGCGCGCAACGAACGCGTGGTCGCGCATTTCGACACCCCGGCCGGCCCGATGGCCGTGGTCATGGTCGGCGCCATTAACGTCGCCGCAATCGAAACCGTGTGGGCAGGACTGGTCACGCCACCGGCAGGACGCCATGTCTGCGAGCTGAGCTATCCGGTCGAGGGCGAGACGGCCGTGCGCCTGCGCCGAGGGGAGGAACTCGGGCGTTTCAACATGGGTTCCACGGTGATTCTGCTTTTCGGCGCCGATGGCGTGGCGTGGTCGGACAATCTTGCCAGTGGTCAGACCGTGCGCATGGGACGCATGATCGCGCGGCGCACGTAAATCCGCGCTCAGGCCCGCGACCAGTCGAAGGCGATCACATCGGCCAGGCGTTCGCGCCCGCTCAGCCACATCAACAGACGATCCAGGCCGAGCGCGACACCTGCGCAATCCGGCAGGCCGGCGGCCAACGCGGCGATCAGCCGCCGGTCCGGCGGGCGCACCGGGGCGCCGGCGCCAGCACGCGCCTGCACATCCGCATCGAAACGCCGCGCCTGCTCGGCGGCATCCGTGAGTTCGTGGAAGCCGTTGGCCAGCTCGAGAGCGCCGGCAAAAACCTCGAAGCGCGCCGCCACCGGCGGATCGCCCGCGTGCACGCGTGCCAGGGCGGCCTGGCTGGCCGGGTAGTCGGTCAGCACCGTCAGCCGCGTCTCTGGAAAGGCCGGTGCGACCACGGCCCCCACCAACAGATCGAGCCAAGCGTCACGCGGCAGCGGTACGTCGGGTCGCACGCCGGCCGCGGCGGCCGTCGCGGCCAGATCGGCGGTCGACGCCCGGTGCGGATCGAGTCCGAGGCAGGCATCGAAGGCTTGTGCGTACGTCAGACGCGCCACCTCGAATGAGCTTGCCACACCCAAGGCATCGGCCACGACGCCGATCAGCGCCGCCACCTCGTCGGCGAGCCGCGTATCGTCCCAGCCCAGCCGGTACCACTCCAGCAGGGTGAACTCGGGATTGTGGTAACGCCCCTGCTCGCCGGCACGGAAAACCCGGCAGATCTGGTAGATATCGCCGCTGCCGGCCGCCAGCAACCGCTTCATGGGAAATTCGGGGGATGTCTGCAGATAGCGCGCCGCGCCGCCGTCCGACACCGCGAAGCTTTCGATCATCGGGTCGGTGGTCGCCGCCGCCGACAGGACCGGCGTTTCCACCTCCAGCGCGCCGTGGGCGGCAAAATACGCACGCACGGCGGCCAGCAGACGGGCCCGCTGAACCAGCGCCTCCCGTTCCGCGGAAGGCTCCCAGTCGCTCAACGCCGGATTACTTGCTGACGCGCGAGACGTACTCGCCGGTGCGCGTGTCGATGCGCAGCACCTCGCCCTGCTCGATGAACAGCGGCACCTTGACCACGGCCCCTGTCTCCAGCTTGGCGGGCTTGGTGCCGCCGGTGGCGGTATCGCCGCGCACGCCGGGGTCGGTTTCCACGATGGTCAACTCGACGAAATTCGGCGGCGTCACGCTCAGCGGCTGGTTGTTCCACAGCGTCACCACGCAGACGTCCTGGTCCTTGAGCCAATTCTTGGCATCGACCACGGCCGCCTCGCCAGCGGCATACTGCTCGAAGGTGTCGGGCACCATGAAGTGCCAGAACTCGCCGTCCGAGTAGAGATACTGCATGCTGACGTCGACCACGTCGGCGGCTTCCACCGTTTCGCCGGACTTGAAGGTCTTGTCGATCACGCGTCCCGTCTTGAGATTGCGGATGCGCACCCGATTGAAGGCCTGTCCCTTGCCGGGCTTGACGAACTCGTTTTCAACGATCGCATAGGGATCGTTGTCCAGCATGATCTTCAAGCCGCCACGAAACTCATTTGTGCTGTATGTCGCCATAGTCCCCTCTCGGTATACGCGCCGCGCGCCGAGGCAATTGAAGTAAGATAAAGCCGCATATGATACCGCTTACGCCACAGGCAATACAGAACTCCCGCGACGACGACCCGGCCTGGCGGGCCGCGATGCGATCCGCGATTCGCGATCCGCGCGAACTGCTCGACCTACTCGACCTGCCCCACGAACTGATTGCCGGCGCAGAGGCGCCGCTGCGCGCCTTCCCGTTGCTGGTGCCGCGGGGATACGCCGCCCGAATGCGCCGTGCGGACGCCAGCGACCCTCTGCTGCGCCAGGTACTGCCACTGGCAAAAGAAGCGGCCAGCGTGCCGGGCTTCGTCACCGATCCTGTCGGCGACGGACCAGCGCTCGCCGGCCCCGGCCTGCTGCACAAGTATCATGGCCGGGCCTTGCTGATTACCACCGGTGCCTGTGCGGTTCATTGCCGCTACTGTTTTCGCAGGCATTATCCCTATGCCGAGGCGAGCGCCTCGCGCGGACACTGGAACACCGTGCTGGAAACGCTTCGCGCGCAGCCTGAGATCGACGAAATCATCCTCAGCGGCGGAGATCCGCTGATGCTCGACGACGAAAAACTCGCCGCGCTGGTCGCCGCGCTGGAATCGTTGCCGCAGCTTCGCCGTCTGCGACTGCATACCCGCCTGCCGGTAGTGTTGCCCGAGCGGGTGGATGCGGGCCTGCTGACATGGCTACGCCGCAGCCGTTTACGCATCGTCTGCGTGATACACGCCAATCACGCCAACGAACTGGACGACAGCGTGGCGACCGCCCTCGATCGCCTGCGCGGAGTCGGCGTGACGCTACTCAACCAAAGCGTGCTGCTGCGTGGCGTCAACGACGATGCCGACGCGCTGGAAGCGTTGAGCCGACGCCTGTTCGAATGCGGTGTCCTGCCCTATTACCTCCACCTGCTCGATGCGGTGGCGGGCGCGGCCCATTTCGACACGCCCGAAGCACGCGCCACCGCCATCGTACGCGCCCTGCGCGCACGCCTGCCGGGCTATCTCGTCCCGCGGCTTGTCCGCGAGGAGGCCGGCCATGACGCCAAGACCGAGATCCCCCTGCGCGCCTGATCTCGCACATGATCAGATAAGGCTTCAACATGGCTCGCGATAGCGCTAACATGGAGCCATAACGACGTATTTTCATAAAAATCACACAAAGCCGGACACCGACGCCCATGCTGTGGCCCTCGCTCAAGCACCGGCCTTCTCTCGATGAAGGCATCCCCTTGTCGCCAAGACCCTTGCGTCGTTGGCTCAAGGCCCTGCCGCTGGTCGACATGGGCGAAACGACCCGGCTGGTCTACAACGGCCTGCTGACGCTCAACCAGGCGCAACTGCCCGCAGGACAACGCATACAGAACATGGAACTGGTGCGCGAGAGCGCCCAGGACGTGCTGCAACATCTCTCGCGCCACTTCATCGCCCGCTCGCTCCCGCTGCCGCCGCGCGGTCGCAAAATCCTGCGTCTGCTGCTGCGTCTGCACAAGGAGCTGTCCACGGGCTACAAGCTGGCACTGCGCGACGCCGCCCGCGGGGACAACCTGAGCAACAAGCTGCTTGCGCTCGCCACCCACCGCGCGCTGCGCCACATGAGCCTGATTCACCTGCAGGCGGCGCAGATGTATGAAACCGAGCCGGCCGGCATGTGGCACGACATCCACCTGCTCTACGCCTTTGCCGAGGAACACCAGCTCACCGCCAGCGTGGTCAAGGACGCCAGCTATCGTCACATCCGCCAATCGAGCATCGCCGAGGCCTACCTGCAGACCGCCCTGCTCGCCCTGAGCCTGCCCACGACACTGCGCCAGGGCGAAGCCGAGCGACTGGCCGGCTTCTTCGAGAAGACGGCCGGCCTGGTCGGCATCGACGGCCGCCCGCTCGCCGACGCCGGCAGCGGCGTCTACCTGATCAACCTCGAACTCGACCGCCCGCCCGCGTATACCTCGATGCCCGAGACACCCGCTCTTGCGAGCCTGCGTGGCATCACGCCGGACAAGCTGCTGACCCACCTGCGAGCGCAGCTTCAGGGCACCGCCGTGGGTCAGGGCGGCATGCAGGCGGCGGGGACGCTGCCCGCCGATCTGGCCCGCCGATTGCTGCTGACGCTGACCCAGCATGCCAAACGCGACTTTGCCCGCGCCGACCGCGACGAGCGCATCTACGTCGCCATCGGACTCGACTCGATACATCGTGCGGTCCAGGCCGATCCGGCAAGGACCATGGCACACGGCGAATCGCTGCGCGCAGCTGGCCTGCCCGACCGGGCGCGTGACCTGCGTCTGCAAACCATCCCCGAGCAGCACCGCAGCCACAACGCCGATCCGACCAATTACTACGACCCTAACGCCACCAGCGACGACATCTGGCGCCTCGTCGTCAACGACGCGCTCTGGGACCGCGCCGCACCAACGTCGCCAGCGATGGATATGGACGCCGCCGACGCGGCCGCCAGCATCGAGCAGAATCCGCCGCAGGAATGGGCGCAATGGCGACTGATCAACGCCAGCCCGGGCGGTTACTGCATCAGCTGGGAGCAAGCCGGCCCGGCCCGCGCACAGGTCGGCGAGCTGATCGGCTTGCGCGATCGCGAAGGACGTAACGTCTTATGGCGTATCGGGCTGATCCGCTGGATGCGCAACGTACCCGAAGAAGGCCTGATCATCGGCATTCAGCTGCTGGCGGCCCGCAGTTATCAGATCACGGTCCATGCCGCGCATACCCGCCGCCATGCCACCGCCGGCGCGATGGACGCCCTGCTCCTGCCCGAGGTCAAGGCGCTGCGACAGCCCGGTTCGCTGATCCTGCCGGCCGGGCATTTCCAGCCGGGCGATGACGTCGTGATTACGGAAGGCGCCAATGAAAGCCGCGTGCGCCTGCAGGAATGCCTGCAGCAGGCCACCAGCTTCGCGCAATTCATGATCGGCACCATCGATACCGAAACCCCCGCCGGACAGGAAAGCGGATTCGACGCGCTTTGGTCGAAATTATGATAGAACGGGGTTCTCCCATCGCGCGCGTCCACTAGGACACGCGCTGCAATCCACCCTGGGATCGAGAGTCTCGCCTCATGGACACCAAGCGGCTGGCGCCGATCATCGTCACCACCGACCTCAACGAAGCCGAGGAGCTGATCAGCGCGATCAGGAACAGCGGTTTTGCGATCCGCCCCGCGGTCGTCTCCACGGATGACGCGCTCCGCGAGCAGTTGCAGGCCACCCCGGCCGACCTGCTGATATTCGACACCGACAAATCCGAGCTGACGCTCGACGCACTGAAAACACTCATCAGCGACGCCGGCAAACACCTCCCCGTGATTGCGCTTACGCATCAGCCGGTTGCCGACCCCGTACCCTATATCGAGGCCGGTGCGGACGACGTGGTGCTGGCCTCGAATCATGCCCATCTCGAACACGTGGTCGTGCGCACCGCACAGGCGCAAATCAACTGGCGCGCGCTCAAGCACGCGCAGGCCCAGGTGCGGGAAAGCGAAAAACGTTGCCAGCTCCTGCTGGAAAGTTCCAAGGACGCGGTCGGCTATGCCCACGAAGGCATGCACATCTACGCCAACCGTTCGTATCTCGACCTCTTCGGTTTCGGCGACATGGACGAAATCGAAGGCGTGCCGCTGATGGATCTGGTCACCCGAGGCGAGCGCGGCAACGTTAAGGAATTCCTGCGTCAGTACGCCCGCGGCGGCGAACCCGAACAAACCCTGTCGACGCACCTGCTGACCGTCAGCGGCGACGAATTCGAGGCCGAACTCGCCTTCAGCCCGGCCAGCATCGACGGCGAGGACTGCACCCAGATCGTGATCCATCGCCAGGACGGCAACGCCAAGGAACTGGAAAAACAGATCCACTTCCTCAGCCAGCGCGATCTGATGACCGGCCTGTTCAACCGCCAGCATTTCATGGATCTGCTCAAGGAAACGGTGGCCGACGCAACGCGCGGCCTGGGCAACCGAGCCGTGATCCTGCTCGCACTGGACCGCTTCGAGGCCCTCAAGGAAACCTTCGGGATTTCCGGCAGCGACATGGTGCTGGTGGATTTCGCCAAGCTGATCGAGAAGGAAATCAACGAGCAGGACATCGCCTGCCGCTTCGACGGCAACCGATTCATCGTGCTCACGCACACCTGGCAGGCGGACGCGCTGCAGGCCTACATGGACCGTCTCGTCACCGCCGTCGCCAATCACATCTGCGAACTCGACGGCCGCTCGATCGCCAGCCCGGCCAGCCTCGGCGCCAGCGTCATCGACGAGAACGCACCCGACGCCAACGAAGTGCTGGCACGCGCGGAACGCGCCTTCAAACAGGCCAGCGGCGCCGGCGGCGGCCAGGGCGTGCTCTACCGCCCCCGCGAAGGCGAGATGAGCCAGAAACAGCTCGACGACCTGTGGAGCAAACGCCTGCGCGAGGCCATCAAGGAAAATCGCATGCGACTGCTGTTCCAACCGGTGGTCAGCCTCAACGGCGAGCATGGCGAGCACTACAACGTGTACATGCGCATGCTCGACGACAAGGGCCAGCCGGTCGCCGCGCGGGAATTCATGCCCAGCGCCGAGCGTACCGGCGCCGCCAAGATGCTCGATCGCTGGGTGCTGCATCATGCCCTCAAGCAGCTCGCGGCACGTCTGCGCGAGGATCGGCGTACAGCGCTGTTCATCAAATTGACCGCCGGCTCGCTTCAGGACCCCGAAATGCTCCCCTGGCTGGCCGAACAGCTCAAGGAAAACCGCATCAGCGGCGAACTGCTGGTATTCGAGATCAAGACCGGAATCGCGGTCAACTATCTGCGGCAAGCGCGCGAATTCCAGAAGGGTCTGAGGCAGATACACTGCCGCCTTGCGCTCGACGATTTCGGCATCGGCGCCAACCCGTTCCAGTTGCTCAAGCAGGTGCCGGCGGACTACCTCAAATTCGACGGCAGTTTCATGGACGATCTGCCCAACAGCCCAGAAAACCAGGAAACCCTCAAACTGCTGACCAGCCAGGCCCACACCGAAAACCGCATGGTCATCGCCCAGCGCGTCGAAGATCCACAGGTGCTGCCCACGCTATGGGGCATCGGCATCAACTACATCCAGGGCAATTTCCTCCAGGTGCCATCCGAGCGCATGGATTACGATTTCACCGCCATGGGCTGAGTCGACCGCGCGCGGACGCCAAAAGACGAGCATAAGGCAAAAACAGCATGAAACTTTCCGGCAAGATCGCCCTGATTACCGGCGCCGCCAGCGGCATCGGCCGCGGCATCGCCGAACGCTTCGCGCAGGCAGGCGCCGCAGTGGCCGTCGCCGACATCGACCAGGCTGGCGCAGATGCCGCGGCGGCCGCAATCAACGCCGCCGGCGGGAAGGCCATCGGCATCGCCATGGACGTCACCCGAGAGGACGACGTCCATGGCGGCACACAGGCCGTCGTCGAGGCCCTCGGCGGCCTCGACATCCTGATCTCCAACGCAGGCGTGCAGATCATCAACCCGCTTGTCGACTACGCCTTCGAGGACTGGCGACGCATGCTGGCGGTGCATCTCGACGGCGCCTTTCTCACCACCCGCGCGGCGCTGCGGCATATGTATCGCGACGACCGGGGCGGCACCGTGATCTACATGGGCTCCGTACATTCGCACGAAGCCTCGCCGCTGAAATCCGCCTATGTCACCGCCAAGCACGGCCTGCTGGGACTCGCGCGCGTGCTCGCCAAGGAAGGCGCCGCGCACAACGTCCGCACGCATGTCATCTGCCCGGGCTTCGTACGCACAGCGCTGGTAGACCGGCAGATACCGCAGCAGGCACGCGAACTCGGCATCAGCGAGGAAGAAGTCGTCCGCCGCATCATGCTCGGCAATACCGTGGACGGCGTGTTCACCACCGTGGAGGATGTCGCCGAAACCGCGCTGTTCCTGAGCGCGTTTCCCTCCGCCGCGCTCACTGGGCAGTCCGTGACCGTCAGCCACGGCTGGCACATGCAGTGAACCGGGCGCCTGCTTAGACGCGCTCCACGGCGATCGCGGTGGCCTCGCCGCCGCCGATACACAGAGCCGCCACCCCGCGACGCAGACCACGCCTACGCAAGGCATGCAGCAGGGTGACCACGATGCGCGCGCCGCTGGCGCCGATCGGGTGGCCGAGCGCGCAGGCGCCGCCGTCGACGTTCATGCGCGCATGGTCGATGCCGAGCTCCCGCATCGCCGCCATGGCGACCACCGCGAAGGCCTCGTTGACCTCGAACAGATCGACGTCGTCGACCCGCCAGCCGATGTGCCGCAGCAGGCGCTCGATGGCGCCGACCGGCGCCGTGGTGAACCACGCCGGTTCCTGCGAGTGGCCGGCGTGGCCGACAATGCGCGCCAGCGGCTCCAATCCACGCGCAGCTGCCGCCGTCGCCGGCATCAGTACCAGGGCCGCCGCGCCGTCGGCGATGCCGGAGGCCGTGGCGGCCGTGATCGTGCCGCCGTCTGGACGGAACACCGGACGCAGCGTGGCGATACGCGCCGGATCGGAGCGCATCGGCCCTTCGTCGGCCATCACCGGCTGAACCTCCCCGACGTCGACCGCCACGCGTTCGGCATCGAACGCGGCCGCCGCCTGCGCCGCGCGCGCGCGCTCGACCGAAGCGACGGCAAAGGCATCCTGCGCCGCGCGCGTAAAACCGTACCGTTCGGCCGTGGCCTCGCCGAACAGCCCCATCGCCCGGCCATCGTAGGCATCGGTCAGCCCATCCCTCACCATGTGATCGAGCGCCTCGAATGTGCCGAAGCGGTGCCCCCTGCGCGCCCCTGGCAGCAGATGCGGCGCCTGACTCATCGATTCCATGCCTCCGGCCACCACCACCTCGGCGGAACCGGCGAGGATCATATCGTGCCCCAGCATGATCGCCTTCATGCCGGAGCCGCAGACCTTGTTGACCGTGGTGCAGCCGACCGATTCCGCCAGACCGGCGCCCAGCGCCGCCTGGCGCGCGGGCGCCTGCCCCAGATTCGCGCTCAACACGCAGCCCATGATCGCCTCGGAAACCGCATCGGGCATAAGCCCGGCATCTGCCAATGCGGCCCGAATGGCGACGGCGCCGAGCGCCGGTGCCGGCACATCGGCCAGTGCGCCGCCGAAAAGGCCGATAGGCGTGCGCCGCGCGCCGACGACAACGATCTCTGACATGCTTCGATTTCCGTAATAATGGCGGCAAGCCCGCCGGGCTGGGCAGGCATTATTGCAATGCCGCAACGGACGGGCAAACGGAGGAAACCGCCGCTTTTGCGCACGACGCACGGTCGGTAGTATTCGTCCGCCTTGAACATACGAACGAGGCCATGACGGCACATGGCCAGCGACACGAGGGACTCACCGATGGCTCAGCCACTCTGGCAACCGGACGCCCGCAAGGCCGAGGACTCCAACATGGCGCGATTCCTGCGCTTTGTGCGCGAACGCACCGGCAATCCCGATCTCGTCCGTTATGCGCCGTTGTGGGATTTTTCGGTGCGCCAACCCGAACGCTTCTGGTCGTTGCTGTGGGAGTTCTGCGGCGTGCGCGCAAAGGGCGAGCACGACCCCGTGCTGGTGGATGGCGAGCGCATGCCCGGTGCCCGCTGGTTCCCGGAAATGCGGCTCAACTTCGCCGAAAACCTGCTGCGTCACCGCGACGCCAGCCCGGCGATCATCTTCCGCAACGAATGGGGCCATGCGCGCACGCTCAGCCATGCGGAACTGCACGCGGAGGTTGCCCGCACGGCCGCCGCCCTGCGCCGCGCCGGCGTGGGTCCTGGCGACCGCGTTGCCGGCTACCTGCCCAACATCCCCGAAACCGCGATCGCCATGCTCGCCAGCGCCTCGCTGGGTGCCGTCTGGTCTTCGACTTCGCCCGATTTCGGCGTCAAGGGCGTGAGCGACCGCTTCGGTCAGATCGAGCCCAAGGTGTTGATCGCCGCCGACGCCTACCCCTACGGCGGCAAAACCCACGATTGCATGCAGAAGGTGCGCGCGCTGCAAAAGGCCTTGCCCAGCCTGACCCGCACGGTGATCGTGCCCTATTCGGGTCAGCCACTGGATCTGATCGGCATGCCCGAAACCACCGCCTGACCGGAATTCCTGCCCAACGGCGAGACGCCTCCGCTCGAATACGTCGGCGGCCCCTTCGACCACCCGCTGTACATCCTCTATTCCTCCGGCACCACGGGCGTGCCCAAGTGCATCGTGCACGGCGCCGGCGGCACCCTGCTGCAACATCTCAAGGAACTGGTGCTGCATACCGATCTCAAGCGCGAGGACCGCATCTTCTACTACACCACCTGCGGCTGGATGATGTGGAACTGGCTGGTATCGGGCCTGGCCACCGGCGCCGCCATCGTGCTCTACGACGGTTCGCCGTTCCACCCGAACGGCAACGTGCTCTGGGATCTCGTGGACGAACTCGACATCAGCATCTTCGGCACCAGCGCCAAGTGGCTTGCCGCATCGGAGAAAGCCGGCATCCGTCCGCGTCTCAGCCATCGCCTGCGGACGCTCAAGAGCATTCTCTCGACCGGCTCCCCGCTCGCGCCGGAAAGCTTCGACTACGTATACAAGGACGTGAAACCCGAGCTGATGCTCGCGTCGATTTCCGGCGGCACCGACATCATCTCCTGCTTCGCGCTCGGCAACCCGCTGCTGCCGGTCTATCGTGGCGAACTGCAATGCCGTGGGCTCGGCCTCAAGGTCGAGGCCTACGACAATGACGGCCGTCCCGTGCGCGACACGCCGGGCGAACTGGTTTGCGAGGCACCCTTTCCGTCCATGCCGGTAGGCTTCTGGAACGACCCGGACGGACGCAAGTATCACGCGGCCTATTTCGAGCGCTTTCCCGGCGTCTGGGCCCACGGCGACTTCGCCGAAATCACTTCACGCGGCACCGTCATCATCCACGGTCGCTCCGACGCCACGCTCAACCCCGGCGGCGTGAGAATCGGCACTGCCGAAATCTACCGCCAGGTCGAACAGATCCCCGAAGTGCTCGAATCCATCGCGGTCGGGCAGCCCTGGCGCGGCGACGAGCGCATCGTGCTCTTCGTGCGGCTGCGCGAAGGGGTCACGCTGGACGATGCGCTGCGCCGGCGCATCCGCCTGCAGATCCGCGACAACACCTCGCCCCGTCACGTACCCGCACGCATCGAACAGGTGGACGACCTGCCGCGCACTCGTTCCGGCAAACTCACCGAACTGGCCGTGCGCGAAGCCATCCAGGGTCGTCCGGTGAGCAATACCGACGCGCTCGCCAACCCCGAGGCACTGACGGCCTTCGTGGCGCTGCGCGACAGTCTCGAGGGCACCTGAGTCGACCGCAACACCCCGCCGCCGGGCAAAAAAAGGGGCCGCACTCGGCGGCCCCTTCGCGGGTTCGCGTGATGCTGCCCAGCTTAGCGCATGGCCTCCAGCGCCGCGATGCGCTCTTCCAGCGGCGGGTGGCTCATGAACAGCTTGCGCAGACCATGGCCCAGTCCGCCGTTGATGCCGAAGGCGGCCAGCTGGCCCGGAAGTTCCTCGACCTCGTGCGCGCGCTGCAGACGGCGCAAGGCGGCGATCATCTTGCCGCGGCCGGCCAGCTTGGCGCCGCCGGCGTCGGCCCGGAATTCGCGCTGGCGCGAGAACCACATGACGATGGCCGAAGCCAGGATCGCCAGGAAAATTTCGGTCACGATCACGGTAATGAAATAGGCCGGACCGTAGTCGCGCTCGCTCTTGAACACCACCCTGTCGACCACATGGCCGACCACGCGTGCGATAAAGATCACGAAGGTATTGATCACGCCCTGGATCAGCGTCAGGGTCACCATGTCGCCGTTGGCGACGTGGCTGATCTCATGCGCCAGCACCGCCTCCACCTCGTCACGGTCCATGCCCTGCAGCAGGCCGGTACTCACCGCGACCAGCGAGCTGTTGCGGGTGGCACCGGTGGCGAAGGCATTCATGTCGGGACTGTCGAAGACGCCGACCTCGGGCATCTTCAGATTGGCCTGATGTGCCAGACGCTGCACGGTCTCCATCAGCCAGACCTCGCTGCTGGTGCGCGGCTGGTCGATGACCTGCACGCCCATGCTCATCTTGGCCATCCACTTGGACAGGAACAGCGAAATGAAGGCGCCGCCGAAGCCGAATACGGAAGCAAGCAGCAACAGGCCCGTGAAATTGATCTGGCCGCCCTGCGTCTGAATGCCGTGTACGCCGGTGACGGCCATCAGTACGTTGAGCACGACGCTCAGTACCACAAGGATGGCAATATTGGTCGCCAGGAACAGCAGAATGCGCTTCATGTATCGGTGCCCTCGGTTATGTTTTTACCCACACAATCATGTGTGCGTTGCGCTGAAATTCAAGCATATTTACGCTCGACTTACCGCATCTTTACACTTCGCTTTCACTCGCCGGCCTTCAGCCCGTCGACGCGCTGGAAGCCCCTCGGCAACCGCAGCCCGCGACGCCCGCGCTCGCCCGCATACTCGCCCAGCTCGGCCGGCTTGAGCACCTTGTGACGCTGTCCCGAATACAGGGTGAGGGGTTGCCCCGGCGACAGCGCGGCAAGTGCCGTCACGCGCTCCTCGCCGCGCTTGAGGCGCGCCGCAGGAATGCCGATCAGACGATTGCCCTTGCCCTTGGCCATGCGCGGCAGCTCGTCCAGATCGATCACCAACAGATGCCCGGCGTCGCTGGCTACCGCCAGTTGCAGGCCGCTGGCGGGCGGCAGCAGACACGGCGGCAGCACGCCCGCTCCGGCGGGCACGGTCAGCACCACCTTGCCTGACTTGTTGCGCGACACCAGATCGCCGAGACGCGCGACGAAACCGTAGCCCCAGTCGGTGGCGAGCAGTACGGCATCGTCCTCCGCACCCAGCACCAGACCGACGAAACGCGCGTCCGCAGGCGGGCTCAGACGCCCGGTCAGCGGCTCGCCCTGCCCGCGCGCGGACGGCAGCGAATGGGCCGGCAGGGCGTAGCAGCGTCCCGTCGAATCGATGAACACCGCCTGCTGGTTGCTGCGGCCTGGCGCGGCGGCGAGGAAACCGTCGCCGGCCTTGTAGGCGAGCCCTGCGGCATCCACTTCGTGTCCCTTGGCGGCGCGCACCCAGCCCATGCTCGACAGCACCACGGTCACGGGCTCGGAGGGCACCAGCGCGGCCTCGCTCAGCGCCTGCGCCGCGGCACGAGCGACGATGGGCGAGCGGCGGTCGTCGCCATAGGTTGCCGCATCGGTTTCGATTTCCTGCTTGATCACGCGCCTCAGGCGCGCCTCGGAACCGAGCACGCGCTCAAGCTCGGCGCGCTCCTGCTGCAGGGCCTCCAGCTCGGCGCGGATCTTCATCTCCTCGAGCCGCGCGAGCTGGCGCAACCGGGTGTCCAGAATGTAGTCGGCCTGTTCCTCGCTGAGCGCGAAATGCGCCATCAGCACCGACTTGGGCTCGTCCTCCGTGCGAATGATGCGGATCACCTCGTCGAGATTCAGGAAGGCGATCAGCAGGCCGTCGAGCAGATGCAGACGGCGGTTGACCTTGTCCAGCCGCCAGTTCAGCCGTCGGCGCACGGTTTCGGTACGGAACTGCAGCCATTCGCTCAGCAGCGCCCGCAGATTCTTCACCTGCGGGCGGCCGTCCAGGCCGATCATGTTCAGATTGACCCGGTAGCTGCGTTCGAGATCGGTGGTGGCGAACAGGTGCGCCATCAAGGCCTCGACGTCGACCCGCGCCGAGCGCGGCGTGATCACCAGACGCGTCGGCTGCTCGTGATCCGACTCGTCGCGCAGATCCTCCACCATCGGCAGCTTCTTGGCCTGCATCTGCGTGGCGATCTGTTCGAGTATCTTGGCGCCCGAGACCTGGTACGGCAGCGCGTCTACGATGATGTCGCCGTTTTCCTGACGCCAGCGGGCGCGCAGCCGCAGGCTGCCGTTGCCGCTGCTGTAGAGGGCCACCAACTCCTCGCGCGGCGTGACGATCTCCGCCTCGGTCGGGAAATCCGGCCCCTGGATGTGTTCGCACAAGGCCTCGACATCCGCCTTCGGATTGTCCAGCAGATACGCACAGGCGGCGGCGACTTCGCGCAGGTTATGCGGCGGGATGTCGGTGGCCATGCCGACGGCGATGCCCGTGCCGCCATTGAGCAGCACGTTCGGCAGACGCGCCGGGAGCAGGCTCGGCTCGTCCAGCGTGCCGTCGAAATTCGGCGCCCAGTCGACCGTGCCCTGCTCCAGCTCGGCCAGCAGCAGCCGCGCGTAGGGCGACAGTCGCGATTCGGTGTAGCGCATCGCGGCGAAGCTCTTGGGGTCGTCCTGCGACCCCCAGTTGCCCTGCCCGTCCACCAGCGGGTAGCGATACGAGAAGGGCTGCGCCATCAGCACCATGGCCTCGTAGCAGGCCGAGTCGCCGTGCGGGTGGAACTTGCCGAGCACGTCGCCGACGGTGCGCGCGGATTTCTTGTATTTGGCCGTGGCCGACAGGCCCAGCTCGGACATCGCGTAGACGATGCGCCGCTGCACCGGCTTGAGGCCGTCGCCGACGTGCGGCAGCGCGCGGTCCAGGATCACGTACATGGAATAATCCAGGTACGCCTTTTCCGTGAAGGCCGAGAGCGGCAGGCGCTCGGCGCCGTCGTGATTCGCGTAAGCGTTTGCCATGCGTTTGGGTATCAGTCGTTGTCGTTGAGGTGACGGGGCGGCTGGCCGACGCGGGCGCCGAGCGCGGCCTCGCGGTCGCGCACGATACGTTCGGCGATCTCGCGCACCGCGTTGCTCAGCCACATGTGGGTCTGCGAGCCGGGCCGGTAGTCGGCCGGGCCGAATGACTGCACGCGCCCTTGGCGCTGCAGCTCGTTGATCTGGCGGAATTCCTTGTCGTGGCCGGGATTGTAGACGCCATACGTGCGCCCGCCGCTGCGCTTGACCACCGAGAACACGGGCACGTCGGAAGGTCCGTCGGCCACATACACGATGTTCTGGAACGGGATACGGCGTTCGCCCTCGGGCAGGTTGGCGTTCACGCTGATCTGGTCCGGATGCTTGTTCACGCCCTTGTTGATCTCGAACACGGCGCGCGTCTTGGTGGTGTTGTCGAGCACGTAACCAATCTGGGCAATCTCGTCGCCGTCGCCGTCGAGATCCTCGACGAACTCGCAGCCCCACACGCCGTCCAGCTCCGGCGCCAGCGCGCTGCCGCGGATGGTACGCGTGAAGCCGGTGCTGACCACGTAATGCTCCAAGGTGATGTCATGGTGCGCAAAGGCCGGCTCGGAGGCCACCGCCGCGCGCAGTTCGGCAAAGAATTCGGGCAGACCCGGATAGAACACCAGTTCGCGGCCGAGGGCTTCGAGCAGTGCGTTGCTCAGCCCCTTGAAGGTGCCGCGACGCACATAGGCCAGCACATGGTTGAGATAGGCCATTTCGCTGGCGACCTGTTCGCAGCCGCGCGCGCGGTACTGTGCCTCCAACGCATTGACCTCGCGCCAGAAGACCTTCTCGTCCACGCCGTAATGGCGGAACAGCGGCGCCTGCATGTAGCCCGGGATCAGGGTCTTGTCGAAATCCCAGACCATGGCGATGATGGTCTGCGTGAACAGCGGCGCACTCATGCTGCCCGCCTTGCCGGCTGCCGTTTGAGGCCGCGCGCATCTGCATCGTTGCGCATGCTCAGATCTCCGCCAGGTTGCCCTTGCGCTCCAGCCAGCCGCGCCGATCGCCGGCGCGGCGCTTGGCGAGCAGCAGATCGAGCAGGCCGTCGGTTTCCGCGGCATCGTCCAGCGTGAGCTGCACCAGGCGGCGCGTGTCGGGCGCCATGGTCGTCTCGCGCAGCTGCAGCGGATTCATCTCGCCGAGACCCTTGAAGCGGGTCACCTGCGGCGTGCCCCGACGCCCTTCCGCGCGCAGGCGGTCGAGCACGCCCTCGCGTTCGGATTCGTCGAGGGCGTAGAACACCTCCTTGCCGAGATCGATGCGATACAGCGGCGGCATGGCGACGAACACATGCCCGCGCGCCACCAGCGGCCGGAAATGACGCACGAACAGCGCGCACAACAGGGTCGCGATGTGCGCGCCGTCGGAGTCGGCGTCGGCGAGGATGCAGACCTTGCCGTAGCGCAGGCCGGCCAGATCCGACGAACCAGGCTCGATGCCCAGCGCGACGGCGATGTCGTGCACCTCCTGCGAGCCCAGCACCTGGGCCGAATCGACCTCCCAGGTGTTCAAAATCTTGCCGCGCAGCGGCAGGATCGCCTGGAATTCGCGCTCGCGCGCCTGCTTGGCCGAACCGCCGGCCGAATCGCCCTCCACCAGGAACAGCTCGGTGCGCGCCAGATCCTGCGCGCTGCAGTCGGCGAGCTTGCCCGGCAGCGCCGGGCCGCTGGTGACCTTCTTGCGCACCACCTTCTTGCCCGCGCGCAGGCGCCGGTTGGCGGCGTTGATGACCAGTTCGGCCAGCCGCTCGGCCTCGGCGACGTGGCGGTTGAGCCACAGGCTGAAGGCATCCTTGACCACCCCGGAGACGAAGGCCGCGGCCTCGCGCGAACCCAGGCGTTCCTTGGTCTGCCCGGCGAACTGCGGGTCGGCGAGCTTGAGCGAGAGCACGTAGCTCACCCGCTCCCACACGTCCTCGGGCGCGAGCTTGACCCCGCGCGGCAGCAGGTTGCGGAACTCGCAGAACTCGCGCACCGCCTCGGTCAGCCCCGTGCGCAGGCCGTTGACGTGGGTGCCGCCCTGCGCGGTCGGGATCAGATTCACATAGCTTTCGGCCAGCCCCTCGCCGCCCTCGGGCTGCCACACCAGCGCCCATTCGACGGTCTCGCGGCTGCCTTCCGAGCGCCCGGCGAAGGGCTCGGCGGGCAAGTGTTCGTATTCGCCGACGGTATCCATCAGGTAGTCGCGCAGCCCGTCCTCGTAGCGCCACACCTCGCGCTCGCCGCTGGCCTCGTCGAGCAACGTCACCTCGAGGCCCGGGCAGAGCACAGCCTTGGCGCGCAGCACATGCTTGAGACGCGGCAGGCTGAATTTCGCCGAATCGAAGTAGGCCGGGTCCGGCCAGAAACGGGCCGTGGTGCCGGTGTTGCGCTTGGCCGTGGTGCCGACCACTTCCAACGGCGTGACCAGATCGCCGCCCTCGAAGGCGATGTGATGTTCGCGGCCGTCGCGGCGCACCCACACGTCCAGCCGTTTCGACAGCGCGTTGACCACCGACACGCCGACGCCGTGCAGACCGCCTGAATACTGGTAGTTCTTGTCCGAGAACTTGCCGCCCGCGTGCAGCGTGGAAAGGATCACCTCGACGCCGGGACGGCCCTGCTCGGGATGGATGTCGACCGGCATGCCGCGCCCGTCGTCCACCACCGTGAGCGAGCCGTCGGCGTGCACCGTAACCTCGATGCGCGAGGCATGGCCGGCCAGCGCCTCGTCCACGCTGTTGTCCACCACCTCCTGCGCCAGATGATTCGGTCGCGAGGTGTCCGTATACATGCCCGGGCGCTTGCGCACCGGGTCCAGTCCGCTCAGAACCTCGATATCCGCCGCATTGTAGCTGCTCATGCCAGACTCAACTCCGTTGTCATGCTTATTCAATCCCGCCGCAGCCGCAGCGATTCAAGACCGTCCAGCTCCGCGGCGCTGAAGCCGGCCGCAAGACGCGCCTCGGCATGCAGCGGTCCCTGCACGTGGCCCGGCGCATGCTCGCGCACCAGCTCGCGGAAGGTGGCTTCCGGCTCCAGCCCGCGCGCGCGGCAGAGCTCGGCATACCAGCGCGAACCCGCGGCCACATGGCCCACCTCCTCGCGCAGGATCACCTCCAGCACCGCGACCGTCTCGAGGTCGCCCGCCGCGCTCAGGCGCTCGATCATCCCGGGCGTCACGTCCAGTCCGCGCGCTTCCAGCACACGCGGCACCAGCGCCATGCGCAGCAGCGGGTCGCGGTCCGTCTTGCAGGCCATTTCCCACAGTCCATTGTGCGCCGGATAGTCGCCATAATCGCAACCCAGATCCTGCAGGCGCTCGCGCACCATGCCGAAATGCCGCGCCTCCTCGGCGGCGATGCGCAGCCAGTCGCCGGCGAAATCATCGGGCAGCTCGCGGAACCGATAAACCGCATCCAGCGCCAGATTCACCGCGTTGAACTCGATGTGCGCCACCGCGTGCACCAGGGCGGCACGACCCTCCTGCGTACCCAGCCCGCGCCGCGGCAACTCGCGCGGCGCCACCAGACGCGGCCGTGTCGGCCGACCGGGGACGGGTACGGCGACCGGGGGCGCCGCTGCCGCTTCGACCGCCAGTGCGCCGGTCTGCCAGTCGCGCCAGAGCGCGGCTGCGGCCGCACACTTGCATGCAGGATCGGACTCCATCAATGCGCCGTGGACGCGCGCATAGCGGCCGGCGGACTGCTCGGCCGGGTCGATCCTTTCGCTGGCTTTCGGGGCGCTCACGGGGCGTGATTATGCCAGAACGGCCGCACGCCATGTCCGCCGGATACCCGCTCGCCGGCGACGGTTGAAGCCTGCGCCGCAGAACCCCATAGTGGGTGCACACGGCCCGCGGGCGGCCTGCCCGGCACGCCCCGCGCATGCCCAACACCAAAGCCGCGAAAAGGAAGCCAACATGAGCGATTCACCCTATGTCTTCGACGTCACTGCCGCCGATTTTGCCGAGCGCGTGCTCCAGCGTTCGCAGCAGGTGCCCGTGCTCGTCGACTTCTGGGCGGACTGGTGCGGACCCTGCCGCATGCTGGCGCCGGTGCTCGACGGCATCGCCAACAGCTACGGCGGCAAGCTGCTGGTCGCCAAGGTCAACAGCGACGCCGAACAGGCGCTCGCCTCGCAATACGGCATCCGCAGCCTGCCCACCGTCAAGCTGTTCGTCGGCGGCGCCGTCGTCGACGAATTCATGGGCGTGCAGCCCGAATCCGTGATCCGCGAACTGCTCGAACGGCACGTCCCGCGCGAATCCGACGGCCTGCGCGCGCAGGCCCGCGCCGAGGCCGAGGCCGGCCATGCCGACGCCGCGCTCGCCCTGCTGCGCCGCGCCCGCGAGGACGACCCGGACAACCACCGCATCGACCTCGACCTCGCCGAACTGCTGATCGCCCAGGGACAGGCGGCCGAGGCCGAACAGCTGCTGCGCGCCCTGCCCGCCAAATACGCCGAGGACGAAACCGTCAAGCGCCTGCTCGCCACCAGCCAGCTCGCCGCGCAACAGGCTGACGCCCCCCCGCTCGACGAACTGCGTGAGCACGTCGCGGCGCAGCCGGACGACCTGGCCGCCCGCGAACAGCTCGCCGCCGCCTGCATTCTCGCCGGCGAATACGAGGCCGGCATGGATGCATACCTCGAAATCATGCGCCGCAGCCGCAGCTACAACGACGATGCCGGCCGCCGCGGCCTGCTCGCCGCCTTCGAACTCCTCAGCGGCGACGACCGCGTCACGCCCTACCGGCGCAAGATGTTCAACCTGATGCACTGACGGGAGGGCTTCAAGCGCCGCCGCACGGCGGCGATTGAAGCCGCGCACACGTGGTCGCCATCAGCCATCCCCGCACCAGGAAGGCAGTGAACTAGGGCCTGGCGGCGGACCAGTCCTGCTCGAACTGCCGGCGGACCTGCGACAGGATCTTGCCGCCGTACGTGATGCCGACCTCGCGGTTGTGATAGAGCGAGGCGTGGGTGATGTTGATCGAGCCGATGTACCCCTGCTCGTCGCCGGCGATCATCTTGGCGTGCATGTACACCCCGCTCATGTAGCGCACCTGGACGCCCGCGTGCCGCAACGCGCGAATCTCGCGCGCGTCATGTCGTCTTGCGCTCCACGGCAGGATCAGGCGCATGTCACGGCCCTTGCGTTCCATCGCGCGGATCACCGGGCCGGTATCGCTGATGTCGTCCTGCTCCATGTCCAGCTTGCCCGGCTGGTCGATGAGCCGCACCATGCGCCAGGCGCTGCCGGGCGATAGCACCAGATACTTGCGCGGCGCGTTTCCGGCCGGCTTGTTGTGCCAGTCCGCGGCGAAGACCTCGCGCGCCGCCTGAACCATGTCGGGATTCGAGAAGCGGATGATGTATTCGCGGTTCCGGTTGAATCCCGCGGCGGTGTAGTCCGCCGTGCCGATGGCGCAGGTCTTCGCGTTGCAGATGTAATCCGCGCGGTCGTAGGCGAAGCGCTGCGGGGTGCCGTGCACCGTGATCCCCATGTCCGTGATCCGCTTGTACTCGTCCACGACCTGCCACAGCCCCATCCCATGAGGCGCGCGGTCGAGAATGATGCGCACCTTCACGCCCCGGTCATGTGCCTTACTGAGCGCCGCAAGCACCCGGTTGTCGGACAGGATGTAGACGTTGAGTTCGACGCTCCTGCGCGCCTGTTCGATGATCTGCACGATTGGCTGGCTGCGGTCGCGCGGTTCGATATATAGATGCAAGCACGGCCTCGCTTACGGATTGTCAGGTAAGCGTCCCTATTGGACCGCGGAATCATATCAGCCTTGGAAAAATCGCAAATCCACGAATTGAGCGGCAAGGCTCATGATTGCGAGGAGCACTTTGGTGGCGATGCAGCGGTCACATGAGCCAAAACCTCGGGCAGGGAATCGGCCTGGGTGCCGGCTTCGAGTGCCAGCGCCGCATTCAAATGGATACCGAGATAGCCTTGGCCACTGGCCTGTGCCTTGCTCAGATCAAAGTGGTCGATAACGATCTGATCACCCGTACCCAGAGCCCCGCCACTGATGCTCAGGGTACCGATCCCAGCATCCGCACCACTACCAGGCGTGAAGGCGTATTGCGTGCCGTCGCTGGCTGTCCATACAAGACTGCCGTTGCTCGCCGTGTTGAGCGTCAGTCCAGAACCGCCGCCGAGTTGCGTAGCGCCCAGCCAGATCGAACCCTGTCCACCGCTGTCGTTGATCGTATCGGTGACATTGGCGACGGATGCCAAGGCACCCATGTCGTAACGGTTCACACCGGTGCCGCCTGCGAGCATGTCGCTGCCGGTACCGGCCACCAATACATCGTTGCCGGTGAGGGTGCCCACCAAGGTATCCGCACCACTGCCCGCCAACAACAGCGCAGGAGAATTTGGCACTGTCAGCGTCGCGCTGACGTCCGTTCGATTCGCACTCGCCGCGAAGATGTCCAGCGCATTGAAGCTTTGGCCGTTGCCGTAGAGACTGGACAGCTCCTGCGCGGCTGGAAGAAGCGTGGACGGGAGTGATTCTGGTAGCGGTGTCTGCGCGGTTCCGTTTGCGTAGCTAATACTCTGCGCATGCGTCAGAGACCACGCATGCTGCTTATCGTATGCCTTCAGGTTGTTCAGGCCATGCGCCGTACACATCTGGTAAATCTGTAATGCTTCGGCTTGAGTAACTGCGCCTGGGGCATAGAGTCCGAATATCGCCGCTTCGTCGTAACGACGTTTGGCAATTCCAGGCTGACTCTTTGCGGGGCCACCATTGGAGTTGTAGCGGATTTGATACCAGGCCTCCGCTCGGTTGCTGCTCGCAATCGCCGCATGCAGATGCGGGCTCTTGCCAGGCCCAATCAAATTATTGTAAGTCAGCGACAACAGCGCGGCGCGTTCCGTGCTGTCCGGTATTTGTACGCCCTGGAGCCAACTGTCTAGCGTGGTTTCGTAGGTTCCCTCAATATGATTAAAGGTTGCCTGGATTTGCTGATCGGCAGTCAGCCCGCTTCCACCCGTATTATTTCCGTAGCCGAAGTTCGGATTTATTTTTCCAGTCTTCTTATTGTGTTCTCCATAATGAGTACCAAGATACTCATTGGCAATCTTATTGATCGCCGCCTGAAGCTTGACACTTTCCCCATCCGGACCTGAATCAGGATAAGCTCCCTCCCCTACGGCTTGAAGGGCAGAAACAAAATTATTGAATTTAACTGAGTTGTTACCAAAACTCGCAGCTGAATACCCCATTCCCTTCAAAATCGCTGGCGCATTCGCTTTAATCTCAAAGCCTAGTCCGATCGTGGGATTATTGTTGGTATCGTTGTACGCATATGGATTTACGCCCTCGAAGTCCTTCAGCATCTGGTAAATCAGATCTTGATAATCTGTTTTCGACAACGTATTTGGCGTAAGAGTCATGACAAATTCCTAAAGCTAGAAAGAGTAAAATCCACTTTATGGATAGGTAACGCCACAATCATTTTCTGTCGGATATCCAACGTATGTCACACAAAGGCTGAAAACCGTAGGGGAATGGTCCTTGACTTAATTCGAAGTTAGACACGCCGATACCAGCTTGCCGTCTCGACCAGGCCAAGGCCAAATACTGAGTAGCTTTATCACCGACATCCTGAATAATGTTGGTAACCGGATACTCCAACCCTGACATTGGGCCGTCGTTAAATATCTTGGCCACCGCTGGATAGGGCGAAGGAAGCATATAGATCAGGCTGTCAAAGTAGCGGCTATACGGATTCGAGGGGGGCACAAGCACTTCCTTTCCGTTTACCATCTTCGGCCCGAAAATGTGTGTAAGCCGAATAAGTATCTCACGGTGGCCATTCCCCAGAAGGTCCACCCGTGCGCGCCAAAGGAGCGGTTTACCGGCTTCGCGCAGGGGCTTGGTGTATTTGAGCCAGTAATGCCATGCCGCCCCCCCTCCCTTTTTCATACAAGCGTCACTAATGCACCCTGTATATACTCTTTCGGCCAATTTCTGATTCCAGGAAATGGGTTTCCATACACTGCGGAATTGGGGATATTTTGCAGAGAATCTTGGATCGTTGCTCTCGAAGGGGATATCGCGGAATTGATTGAAATTCGCCACCAAGGTTCTACAGACGGGAGCGATCGGCACAAAGACTGAAGCGCTCAATGGGACTCGCTGAGCGACATAGTGCCCCAGGATTTTGCGCTTCGACGACTGCACCCCATCGAACGCTTTCAGCTCGGCCAGCCTTTGCCTGTATGCCTGTTTGAGACAGGCCTGCGTGGTACACCGATCACGCATGTTCTTCAGCCAATAGCGTTCGTCGCTGACGAGTCGTTGTTTCTGCTCGGGATTGGCCTTGGCAATATCTTTGTCGTAGACCTTGCCGAGCTGTCCATCGAGCTTGGAGATGAATGGATCAGCGCAGATGAGCTTTTCGACCTGGGTTCGCGCCTTGGCGCAGTCGAAGCTCGCGGCATGGGCAGCGCTCAGCCATGTAAAACCGACCGAACATAGACCCATCATCAACGCCCTTTTGAAGATTCCATTCATTTCTTTCACACCGTCCCTGTGTCGAATGCGGGTTGCCCATTTGTGCACTGCGTCGATGGCGTCGACTTTCCGATGTGCACGATCTCGTCGACCTGCAGACTTTTGGGCAACGCGTGCGTGATGAAGAGCATGGTCATCTGGCCTTTCAGTTGATTTATCGTGGCGGCGAAATGCTCGGAGGTCAGCGCGTCCAGGCTGCTGGTCGCCTCGTCGAAATACGCCGACCGCATGTAGAACTACGCCACAAACCAGGTCTCTAGTTGCGCGCCACCTCTAGGGGATTGGCAATTCCATGTCTGGCACACTGCAAGAATTAATTTAATTTATTGAATTTATAAGAAATGACGAATCATGGATCGTCTTGGATTCGTTTGCGCAAGGACGTTCGCGACGAACGCCGTTTGCATGCTATACGGTAGGACCGCACATTCCCATGAAAATTCAATGGCAATGCAAAGATGCATTCACCGAAGTTTGCTTCCCTGGGTAGCGCCGGTAGATGCAATAGCAGATACGTTATGAACCGTCTGACCGTAGGTTGGGCCGCCGAAGAAGGCCCAACGATCACGTCTAACCGCATCCAGCCATCCCGGTGGCGGACGCATCTGGCGTGGCGCGTGTAATGTTGGGCCTCCGGTGTCGGCCCAACCTACATTGGGCGATGCCGTAGGTTGGGCCGCCGAAGAAGGCCCAACGTGCCCCGCTTCGCTGGACACAAACCCCACGAATGCATAACGCTCATCTCGCGGGCTCGCCGTAATTGCCATCGGGATCACCGCCGTCGCCCCAGTCCTCGTGCAACAGGCCCTGTTGCACGAATCGGCGAAAGGATGAATACGGCCAATCCGCCGCTTTGTTCGCATGGCCATGTTTCACCGGATTGAAATGGATGTAATCCACATGCCGCGCAAAACGGTCTTCGTCGCGGATCAGATGCTCCCAGAAGCGGCGTTGCCAGATGCCGCGTTCGCGTTTGTTGACACGGCTCGGCGTCAGCCCCGGGTCACACCGGGGAAGCCGGCGTGAAAATTCGCCCTTGATGCGATTCCAGCGCATCGAATAATCCGGGTCGTCGGGTGGCAGCGTCCAGATCGCGTGCATGTGTTCGGGCAACACCACCCACGCGACGATCTCGAACGGATGTGCCCGCCGCACCCCGCGAACGGCCTCGCGCAACACGTCCACGTGGTCGACGAGCAACGTTTCCCTGCGCGAAGCCAGATTCACCGTGAAGAAATACGTCCCGCCCGGAATCAGCGCCCTCCGGTATCGCATACGCCCCCCAGCCGCCATTCAACCCCGACCGTAGACCGCAGACTGAACCGCCGCAAGGAGGCCCAACAATCAGCGCCATCCCAACCGCACCGATGCCGTGTACCTGTATCCAGGCACGGTGGCGTTGGGCTTCCGATGTCGCCCAACCCACGTTCTGGGTCAGTCCTTCCTGACCTCGGTTGCGAGGTAGGTCGCGTCGGGAACGGGTTCCAGCCAGTCGACGGGTTTGCCGTCCAGGTATTCGTTGATGGCGACGTGTTTCATGGCCGTGGTGTCGGTCGCGCCGTGCCAGTGGCGGCGGTCGCAGTTGCACCAGATCATGTCGCCGGGGCGGATCTCGGTCTTGGGGCCGTTTTCGCACTGGGTCCAGCCGACGCCCTCGGTCACGACCAGGACCTGCCCCAGCGGATGGGTGTGCCAGTGGGTGCGCGCCCCCGGCTCGAAGCTGACGAGGGCGACCCCCACGCGCGCCGGGGCCGGCGCGGCGAAGGCCTTTTCGATATGCACGTTGCCGGTGAACCAGTCGCTCAATCCCTGGATGGGCTCGCTCGCGCCGGCGCGGAATATCTGCATCTCATCTGGCGATGGCTGTGCTGCGCTCATGGCGACCTCCTCGATGGCTCAGGCGGCGCCGTTTTTCAGCGTCGCCATGTCGATGACGAAACGGTATTTCACGTCGCCCTTGACCGTGCGGTCGTAGGCGGCGTTCACGTCCCGCATGTCGATCATTTCGATGTCGCAGACGATGTTGTGTTCGCCGCAGAAATCGAGCATTTCCTGGGTCTCAGGAAGCCCGCCGATCAGCGAACCCGCCATCGTGCGGCGCTTGAAGATGAACGGCACGCCGTTGACCCGGGTGAGCGGTTCGACCGCGCCCACGATCACCATCGCGCCGTCCCGCTTGAGCAGGTTCATGTAGGGGTCGACGTCGTGCCCGACCGGGATGGTGTTGAGCAGGAAGTCGAAGCTGCCCATGGCGGCCTGCATGGCTTCGGCGTCCTTCGAGATCAGCACCTCATGCGCGCCGAGCTTCTCCGCGTCCGCGGCCTTGCCCGGCGAGGTGGTGATCATGACCACATGCGCGCCCATGGCGCGGGCGAACTTCACCCCCATGTGGCCCAGGCCGCCGAGCCCGATCACGCCCACCTTCTGCCCCGCGCCCACCTTCCAGTGCTTGAGTGGGGAATAGGTGGTGATGCCGGCGCACAGCAACGGCGCGGCGGCGGCCGGATCGAGGTTTTCCGGAATGCTCAGCACGAAGTGCTCGTCGACCGTGATCCGGTCGGAATAGCCGCCGAAGGTGTGGGTGTGCGGCGTGCCGCCGATCTTGTCTTCGCTGCCGTAGGTGCCCGTCCAGCCGTTTTCGCAATACTGCTCCAGGCCCTCGTTGCAGGACTCGCAGTGCCCGCAACTGTCGACCAGGCAGCCGACGCCGACCAGATCGCCGGCCTTGAAGCGGGTGACCTCGCTGCCGACGGCCGTCACGCGGCCGACGATCTCGTGGCCCGGCACGAAGGGGTAATGGGTCTTGCCCCATTCGCTGCGCGCCGTGTGGATGTCGGAATGGCAAATGCCGCAATACTGAATCTCGATCGCCACATCCTGCGGACGCGGCTCGCGTCGCTCGAAATCGAATGGACCCAGGGCTTCGGTAGCTGAATGAGTGGCGTATCCATGTGCATGCATCGTGGCACCTCCATCGGGTGTAGCGGTAGGACGGGTCAAGCCCCGGCCTGCGGGGCATTGCGATATCCGTGAGCGAACTCGGATTGCATAATAGGTGGCGACCCAGGAGCCCGGTTAGACCATTTGAGTTGTTTTATTGCCTGATCCTCCGGACGAATGGATTTCGCGCACGGCAAGGATTAGGCTGACGGACAGCCTTGTGAGCGTGGAGCGCAGCGATGCCGGCATCGACCGACCCGATTGAACCCCTTGAGCCGATCGAGCAGGCCCTGGCTGGCCTGCGTCATCGCATCGGGCGTTTCACGGCCGCCGGGGAACTGTCGCCGAGCGCGATTCCGCCCCTGTCGCTGTATCGCAAACACGGGCCGACGGAGCCCGTGGGCGGGCTGTACGAGCCGAGCATCTGCATGGTCGTGCAGGGCGCCAAGCGCGTCATTCTCGGCAGCGACGTCTACGTCTACGACGCGCAGCGCTACCTGATCACCTCCACGCACCTGCCGACGGATTTCCAGATTATCGAGGCGAGCCCGGAAAGGCCCTATCTGGGCCTGAAGCTGGTGCTCGACCTGCGCGAGGTCTCGCAGCTGATGGTCGACAGCCACCTCCCTGCGCCGCGCGCGAACCAGGGCGGGCGCGGGATGGCCACGGGCGAGATGACATTGCCGCTGCTCCAGGCCTTCGAGCGCCTGCTCGATCTGCTGGACGAGCCGCAGGACCTGCCGATTCTGGCACCGCTGATCCAGCGGGAAATCACCTACCGCCTGCTGGTCGGCGACCAGGGCATGCGCCTGCGTCACATCGCCTCCATGGGCAGCCAGGGCAATCAGATCGCGCGGGCCATCGAGTGGCTGAAGGAAAACTTCCGGCAAACCCTGCGCATCGACGAACTCGCCAGGCAGGTCGACATGAGCCCGTCCACCCTGCACCACCATTTCCGCGCCATGACCGCCATGAGCCCGCTGCAGTACCAGAAATGGCTGCGCCTGCACGAGGCACGGCGCCTGATGCTGACCGAAAACCTGGATGCGTCGACCGCCTCGTTCAATGTCGGCTACGAGAGTCCCTCGCAATTCAGCCGCGAATACAACCGCATGTTCGGCGCCCCGCCCCTGCGGGACATCTCGCGGCTGCGACGGCTGGTTGCCTGATTCGGCCAATGTCCTCGCGGGTCAGGCAGACGCGTTCGACCCTAGCTCGCCGAGGCGTCCTTGATCGCCTGCATCAGCTTGTCCACCGGCAGGTAACCGGGGAGGACCTGGCCGTTCTGCAGGACGATGGTGGGGGTGCCTTCGACGCCGAAACGCACGCCGAGATCGAAGTCGCGCTTGACCGGGTTGGCGCAGGTGGCCTTGGGGATGGCCTTGCCTTCCATGGCGCGGGTGAAGGCGGTCTGCCGATCCTTGGCGCACCAGGCGCTGACGGCGGTGTAGTACGACGGCGTATCCGGACCGCTGCGCGGGAAGAAGAGATAGCGCACGGCCACGCCCTTGCGGTTGAGCGCCGGCACCTCGGCGTGCAGCGCCCGGCAGTAGGGGCAGTCGACGTCGCTGAACACGCTGATGGTATAGCGTGCCTTGCCCTTGGGGCGGTACTCGATGAAGCTGCTCGCCGGCAACGCGTCGATCAGACCGAGGCGGGCCTTGTCCAGGCTGGTGTCGGTGAGGTTCTGACGGTCCTTGAGATCGACGAGCTGGCCCTGGATCAGGTAGCGGCCGTTGCCGGTGAGATAGAACACCTTGAGCCCATAGCGGACCTGAAACAGGCCGGGAATCGGCGTCGGCTCGACGGCATCCGGCGCTTGGCCTGGGATGAGCTTGACGAGGCGCTGGCGCAGGGCCTTGGCGCCGTCGGCGGCGGTCTTGCCGGCATCGGCCAGTGCCGCGGCGGGCATCAGCAGACAGCAGGCGAGGGTCGAGACGAACAGGCGTTTCGAAATGAGGGACATGAAGTTTCCGGGATGAGGAAATCGCAGGCGGATAGCATATCAGCCGCGCGGGTGATGCGCGGCATGCAGGGCCTGCAGACGGGCCTTGGCGACGTGGGTGTAGATCTGGGTGGTGGAGAGGTCGCTGTGGCCGAGCAGCATCTGCACCACGCGCAGATCGGCGCCGTGGTTGAGCAGATGCGTGGCGAAGGCGTGGCGCAGGGTGTGCGGCGAGAGGTGCTTGTCGATCCCGGCATGGCGGGCGTGGCGGCGGATGAGATACCAGAAGGCCTGCCGCGTCATCGGTCCGCCGCGGCGGGTGACGAACAGCGCCGTACTGACGCCGTGGCCCTTCATCAGCTCGGGCCGCGCCTCGGCCAGATAGCGCTCGACCCAGGCGGAGGCCTCGTCGCCCACCGGCACCAGGCGCTCGCGCGAGCCCTTGCCGATCACCCGTACCACGCCGTGTCTGAGGTTGAGTCGCGATTCGACCAGCCCCACCAGCTCGGACACGCGCAGGCCGGTGGCGTACAGCAGCTCCAGCATGGCGCGGTCGCGCAGGCCTTCGGGCGTGGATACCGCCGGGGCGGCCAGCAGATGCTCCACATCCGCCTCGGAAAGCGCGTCCGGCAGCGGCCGGCCGAGCCGCGGCGGGTCGATCTCGGCGGTGGGATCGCCGGCAATGCGGCCGTCGCGCTGCATCTGGCGGTAGAAGCGGCGCAGGGTCGACAGCAGGCGTGCGCTGGAACGCGGGCTGCCGCCCGCCGCCAGCCGACTGCTGAGATAGTCGAGCAGGTGTTCGCGGCGCGCCTGCAGCAGGCCGAGCCCCTGCCGGTCGAGCGCGCGCGCCAGGCCTTCGAGATCGTGGCGGTAGGCGGTCAGGGTGTGGTCCGACAGACCCCGCTCGGCCCACAGGGCGTCCAGAAAGGCCTCGATCTGGCCGCGCCAGGGTGCTGCTTCGGCAGCGTCAGCCGGCATCGTTGTCCGCGGCGCCCTTGCCCGGCGAAACGGCCTGCATCATCGGCTTGAACAGGTCCATGGGCAACGGGAACAGGATAGTGGAGCTGTTGCGCGTGGACATGTCGCTGACCGTCTGCAGATAGCGCAACTGCAGCGCCTGCGGATTCTGCGCGATGACGCTGGCAGCCTGCAGCAGGGTCTGCGAGGCCTGCAGCTCGCCCTCGGCGTTGATCACCTTGGCGCGGCGCTCGCGCTCGGCCTCGGCCTGGCGCGAGATGGCGCGCACCATGCTCTCGTCCAGCTCGACCTGCTTGAGCTCGACGTTGGTCACCTTGATGCCCCAGGAGGAGGTCTGCTCGTCGAGGATCTCCTGGATGTCGCTGTTGAGGCGGTCGCGCTCGGCCAGCATCTCGTCCAGCTCGTGCTTGCCGAGCACGGAACGCAGCGTGGTCTGCGCGAGCTGACTGGTCGCCATGTAATAGTTCTCCACCTGGATGATCGCCTTTTCCGCGTCGACCACGCGGAAGTACAGCACGGCGTTGACCTTGACCGTGACGTTGTCGCGCGAGATGACGTCCTGGCTGGGCACGTCCATGGTGATGACGCGCAGATCCACGCGCACCACCTGCTGGATGACGGGGATGACGAAAATCAGTCCCGGCCCCTTGACGGCCTGAAAGCGCCCCAGGAAGAACACCACGCCGCGCTGGTATTCGGGCACCACGCGTATCGACGCGAAGGCGATACCAAGAACCAATAATACCGGAATAATCATATACATATTCATTTCTCCTCAGGAATTACCGTAAGTTCAAGGCCGTCGATCGCCGTAATGCGCACATGCTGGCCGCGCTGCAATGCGGCGTCGCAGCGCGCGCGCCAGAGTTCGCCGTTGACATGGATGTGCCCGGTTCCGGCAAAATCCTCCGCGACCACGCCTCGGGCGCCGATCATGGCCTCGCGGCCGCTGACCGCGCCGCGCCGCCGCAGGCGCAGCAGACGGCCGATCAGCCACAGGAAAAATCCGGCCGAAACCGCCGCCGTGGCGCCGATCATGGGCAGGGAGACGCGGATGTCGTGCGTATCGAACATAAGCAGCGACCCGGCCGTGAACACGACCACGCCGGCAAGCCCGAGCACCGCGAACAGGGCGACGAAGCTCTCGCCCACCATCATCGCAATGCCGACCAGCATCAGCCCCATGCCCAGATAGTTGATCGGCATGTCCTGCAAGGCGATCAGTGCCAGGATCAGGGATACCGCGCCGAGGGTACCCGGCAGGATGAGCCCCGGACCGGCGAGCTCGAAGACGATGCCGTAGAAACCGATGAGCAGCAGCAGAAATGCCACGTTGGGATCGCTGATCCACGCCATGATGCCCTCCTTCTCCCCCGGATTGTCGTGCACGAGACGCAGGTTGTCCGTATGCAACACCTGCCAGCCGGCATGGCTGCGCACGCGGTGCCCGTCGAGCGCGAGCAGCAGCGCCTCCGGGCCGGTCGCCAGCAGATCCACGAGGCGTGCATGCTGGGCTTCGGCGGCGGTCAGATCCTTGCCCGCATGAACGTCGATCTGTTGCCAGTCGACCATTCGACCATTGCGATCCGCCAAGGGACGCAATGCCTGGGTCGAGGCCGCCAGATCCAGGCGGGTGCCCGGCGCCATCGCCGCCACCCCGCAGGCGGACAGCAGACGCGTTGCGTCTGCCGCAAGGCGCGTACCGGACGGATAGGCCAGACAGGCGACGGGCACCGGCGAATGCAGTATCGCCTCGATGGCTTGGCTCGCCGCCTCCGCCACGATGCCGCGCGCGTTCAGAGTGAGCACGACAAGAACGGCATCGCGGTCGCGGGCCACGGCAAGCTCATGCCGCAGGTGCGACACGCTGGCCGTGTCGAGCCGACCGTCGAGCGACAGCATCACGGCCAGCCCCTGGGATGCGGCGGCAGCGACCGGCGGCAGCGCAAGGCCGAAAATCAGCAAAACCAGCGCATGGAGGCGCTTCAAAGTGCTGCTCCCGAGTCGAGGACGGGTTAAAGCATAGCATCGACGTTGCCCCGAGCCGCGGCTTACGCGATCATCCGCAGGCCTTCACACCCGCAGACCCGATCGCATGTCCGCATTTTCGTATCCCCGACCGGTGCTCGGCTTCGCCGCCTGGAGCGGCAGCGGCAAGACCACGCTGCTGGCGCGCCTGCTGCCGCTGCTGCGCGCACGCGGCCTGCGCGTGGCCATGATCAAGCACGCGCACCACGATTTCGACATCGACCAGCCCGGCAAGGACAGCCATACCCTGCGCAAGGCCGGCGCCGAGCAGATGCTGATCGCCTCGCGCCGACGCTGGGCGCTGATGGTGGAATCGCCCGACGAGCGCGAGCCCGAACTCGCCGAACTGCTCGCCCACCTCGATCCCGCACGGGCCGATCTGGTGCTGGTCGAGGGTTTCAAGCACGAACACTTCCCCAAGATCGAAGTCCACCGCGCCGCCGTGGGCAAGCCGCTGCTGTACCCGGACGATCCGGATATCATCGCCGTGGTCAGAGACACCCGGCTGGACACGCGACTGCCGCAGCTGGATATCGACACGCCCGACACCGTGGCCGAATTCGTCGTTCGCCACTGTCTGGCGGGCTGACGCAGGCAAGGAGAAACCGATGAGCATTCCCAGCAGTTGCGACGAAACCGATCCCGAGGCGCTGACGGTGGAGGCGGCACTGGCCCGTGTGCTGGAGACGGTGCAACCGCTTGAGGGCGCGCAGCGCGTCGACCTGCACGGCGCCCTCGGGCGGGTGCTGGCACAACCTGTCTCCGCGCCGATCGACGTGCCGCCGCACGCCAACTCGGCCATGGACGGCTATGCCCTGCGCGCAGACGAACTCGCCATGGGCACAGCCTTCCGCATCGTGGGCGAGGCCTTCGCCGGCCACCCCTACCGCGGCGACATCGGCCCCGGGGAATGCGTGCGTGTGATGACCGGCGGCGTCATGCCTCGCGACGCCGATACGGTGGTCCAGCAGGAACATGTGCGCGTGGAGGGCGAGCGCATCCGCGTCGAGCAGGCGCCTGCTGCGGGCGCCAACGTGCGTCAAGCCGGCGAGGACATCGCGGCCGGCAGCACGGTGCTTCCGGCCGGGCACCGCGTCGGCAGCGCCGAGCTGGGCCTGCTCGCCTCGCTGGGTCTGACCGAGGTCGACGTGCGCCGCCTGCCTCGCGTGGCCTATTTTTCCACCGGCGACGAACTGCGCAGCGCCGGCGAAGCGCTCGGCGAGGGCGAAATCTACGACAGCAACCGCCATACGCTCCATGGCCTGCTGCGCGAAACCGGTGTCGAAGCCACCGACCTCGGCCGCATTCCCGACGACGAGGCCGCCACCCGGCGCGTGATGGCGCAAGCCGCGGCGCAGGCCGACCTGATTGTCACCAGCGGCGGTGCCTCGGTGGGCGCCGCCGATCATGTCACCCGCGTGCTGCGCGAACACGGTGCCGCGCAATTCTGGAAGATCGCCATGAAACCGGGGCGGCCTCTGAATTTCGGGCGCGTGGACAATGCCTGGTTCTTCGGCCTGCCAGGCAACCCCGTCGCGGTGATGGTGACCTTCGCCCTGTTCGTTGCGCCCGCGCTGCGCCGTCTGCGCGGCGAATCCTACGCTGCGCCGTTGATCCTGCGCGCGACCGCCCGCTCGGCGCTACGCAAGAACCCGGGGCGCACGGATTTTCAGCGTGGCGTGCTCACGCAGCGACCCGACGGCACATTGGAAGTCGAGACCTCCGGGCTGCAGTCGTCGCATATACTGAGCGGCATGAGCCGCGCCAACTGCCTGATCCGACTGCCCCGCGATGCCGGCCCAATGGCCGCCGGGGCCACGGTGGACGTCATTCCGTTTCACGCACTTTTCCGATAAGGGAGCCAAAGCTTCATGCGCCAATCCAGAACCCTCTCGCCGCTCCGGTCGGCCGCCCTCGCTGCCCTGCCGCTGCTCGCCGCTCTTTCCGCCCATGCGGGCAGCCTGATGCCGCCAAGAGCCGATGCCACGCTCGACCAGCCGCTCGAACCGGGCATCGTCAAAAACCTGCAAAAGGCCTCGCAGGAGGGCCTGGCCGCCACCCGCGCCCCCGATTTCACCTCCATGCAGGCAATCAAGGGCCCCAACCCGGGTCAGGCTGCCGGCAAGAGCACCGTACTCTACGTTGGCGCCGACTACTGCCCCTTCTGCGCCGCGCTGCGCTGGCCGCTGACCATCGCGCTGATGCGCTTCGGCGACTTCCAGGGCCTGCGTACCATGCGCTCCAGCCCCAAGGACGTGTATCCCGACACCACCACCGTCACCTTCGCCAAGGCGCAGTACAGCAGCCGCCACGTGGACTTCGTCCCGGTCGAAACCGCCGACCGGCTCGGGCACCCGCTCGATCCGCTCAAGGGGCAGCCGGCCAAGCTGTTCCAGGAGTTCGATGCCGAGCCCTATACCGCCCATCCCAATGGTATCCCCTTCCTCTACATCGGCGGCCGATGGCTGCTGCTCGGGGCACCGGTCAACCCCGATCTCTATGCCAAGCTCGACTGGGCTCAGATAGCGGAAAAGCTGGCCAATCCCAAGGGCATGCTGTCGCGCGTGGTGATGCCACAGGCCAATCTCATCACCGCCGCGATCTGCCAGACCACCGGCCAGCAACCCGCCAAGGTCTGCAAGTCGCCCGGCGTTCAGGCCGCGGCCGAGATGTTGCCGCCGAGCGCCTCCTGACGACCCCGCGGCGGGACGGCAGACCGGACGCCCCGCCGCCCGTCGGAATCGGCCTTGCCCCGCTGCGGCGCATCATCTTCAATTGATCTTGGGGTATTCCCCCCATGCAGTTCACCTTCACTCACAGCGAGGTCAACGCATATGATCAATCCTATCTGGGTTCTCGTCGCCAACGCCGGCCGCGCCCGCCTTTTCTGCTCCTCCTCCCGCAACGGCAAGCTCGTCGAGCAGGCCGCCTGGGTCGACAGCGAGGCGCGCCTGAAAGCCCGCGACATGCTCAGCGACAAGGCCGGCCGCGCGCACGACACCAGTGGCCAGAGCCGCCATGCCATGGCACCCCGGGTCGACCCCAAATCCGAAGAGGCCATGCGCTTCGCACGCATGGTCTGCGACAGGCTCGCCGAAGTCATGCGCAACACGCCCTGCGAACGTCTGCACATCGCCGCCGCACCGGCCTTCCTCGGCCGCCTGCGCGAATGCATGGGCGGTTCGCTGCGCGGCAAGGTGAGCAGCGAGATACCCAAGGATCTGACCGCCTTTGACGGCCTGCATCTGCGTCAGCATCTGCCCGACTTCCTGTAACGCATCACCCGCGCGCGCCTGCCGACCATGAAGACACTCACGCTGTTGCGTCATGCCAAGTCGAGCTGGAAACGGCCCGATCTCGGCGATTTCGAGCGTCCGCTCAATGGTCGCGGACGAACCGACGCCCCCAACATGGGGCGCCGGCTCGCCCGGCGCGGTCTTCAACCCACGCGCATCGTCAGCAGCCCGGCGCTACGCGCGCGCGCCACGGCGGAAGCAGTCGCCGATGCGCTCGCCTACCCGCACGCGCGCATCCTCTGGGAGCCGCGCATCTACGAAGCCGGCGTGCAGACGCTGCTCACGATCCTCCGCGGGCAGGCCGATGAGGATGCGCATCTGCTGATTGTCGGTCACAATCCCGGCCTGACGATGCTGGCAAACGCATTGACCGGCGACCGGCTCGACAACCTGCCGACCGCTGGCGCCTATACCCTCACCCTGCCCATCGAGCAGTGGCGAGCAACCGATTGGGGTATCGGCACCCGGACCCTGCTGATGGTGCCCAAGGACCCTGCCGAAGCCGAAACGGCTACGAGCCCCGTGACGGGATAAGCCGCGGCAGGCACCATCGACGCATACCACTGCCCGACATCCAGGATCGAACAAAGCCGCCTCAGCCCCCGCTCCCGCAACGGTCGAGACGCACTTGCACCGCCTCGCGGTAGGCCTCGTCCAATCGCGGATCACGCCCTGAATCGCCGCGCAGCCGCAGGCGCAGGTGCAGCAGCTCCAAGCGACGCTGCGCCCGATCGCGTTCCCCGGGTCCGGTCGCGGCATCGATGAGCCCCTGAGCCTCGCCGATCTCGCGGCGCAGTTCGACCTCCGGCGGCAGGAAACCGGCATTCTTGAGCAGACGATAAGCCGCGCGCAGTTCCGGTGGCACATGAGCGTCGTCGTCCAGATTCAGCGGACGGCCCGCACCGGGCAGATCGTCCAGTTCGCCGCGTTCGAGCGCCTCGCGGATACGGCGTTCGGCAATGGCGTCTACGGGGTCCATGCATTCACTGACCTAAGGAGGTCCCGACAACATCGCGAAGATGCACCCGCAGCAAAGCCAGTAGAGGCGAGAATCCGCTAGCAAGCTGTCAGGCGCCGGGACGCACGAACAGGGCGATGGACTCGACGTGGGCGGTATGCGGGAACATGTCCATGACGCCGGCCGCTTCGAGACGGTAGCCGTGAACCTTCGCCAACTCCCCGGCATCGCGCGCGAGGGTGGCCGGATCGCAGGAGACGTAGACGATGCGCGCCGGCGCCAGACGAGCGATGTACGGCAGCATCTCGCGCGCACCGGAGCGCGGCGGGTCGAGCAGCACGCGGTCGTAGCGGCGGGCGAGCCAGGGCGCCTTGGGGTCTGGCGCGAACAGGTCGGCGGCGTGCTGCTCGGCGCCGGCAAGACTGTTCGCGATCGCGTTGCGCGCGGCGCGCTCGGTCATCGCGGGGTCGACTTCGACGGCCACCACCCGCGCCCCGCGGGCGAGCAGCGGCAGAGTGAAATTGCCCAGGCCGCTGAACAGCTCCAGCACGTCCATGTCCGGCCGCACGTCGAGCAGTTCAAGGGCGCGCACGACCATCTGGCGGTTGATCCCGGCGTTGACCTGGATGAAATCGCCCGGACGGAAGTTCACGTGGGTGCCGAAATCCGGCTGTGCGTAGCTGAGCGGCTGCGCTTGCGGCCACAACGGGACGATGGTATCGGGCCCGCCCGGCTGCAGGGCGACGAACAGGCCCGTGTCCTGCGCAAAGGCGGTCAATCGGGCGCGGTCGTCGTCGTTCAGGGGTTCGAGGTGGCGAAACACCAGACTGATCGCCCCGTCGCCCGCCATGACCTCGATCTGCGGGATCTGCTCGCGTACGCTCAGGCCCTCGATCAGCGCCGCCAGTTCGCCGAAGCGCTCGCCCACCTCGGGCACCAGCACCTCGCAACGCGCGAGGTCGGCCAGCAGGCGTCCCTGGCGTTCGCGGAACCCGATCAGCACCCGCCCCTTCTTGGCGACGTAGCGCACGCCCAGTCGCGCCTTGCGCCGATAACCCCACACCGGCGCGGTGAGCGGCTCCAGCACGTGTTCCGGCGCGACGCCGCCGATGCGCGACAGGGCTTCCAGCAGGGCGCGCTGTTTGGCGGCGATCTGCGCCTCGGGGGCGAGGTGCTGCAGGCTGCAGCCGCCGCAGACGCCGTAGTGCGGGCAGCGCGGATCGACCCGTTCGGGCGAGGCCGTGAGCACCGCCTCCGCCTCGGCCTCGTCGTAGTCGCGATGGGTCTGCGTGAAGGCGGCGCGCACGCGCTCGCCGGGCAACCCGCCGGCCACAAACACGGCCTTGCCGTCGAGCCGTGCGACGCCGCGCCCGTCCTGGGCCAGCGATTCGATGGACAGTTCGGCCGGGGCCCGCGGCGGGCCGCGGCGCCGGTTGTTTCTGCGCGCCACGCTCAATCCGCTCCGTTCGCGTCCCAGGCCTTGAGAAATTCCTGCAGGTGCGCGGCCTCGGCCGTACCGAGCAGGTCGCGCACGCGCCCCTGTTCGGCCGCGTAGGCCTCTGCACCGAGATGCCCGCGCAGGTATTCGAAGCGCAGATAGACGAGATAGGTGTTGAGCACGTCGGTTTCGCAGTAGTCGCGGATGCTGGCGAGATCGCCGGCCTGATAGGCGTCCCAGACCTTGGCCCCGCTCATGCCCATCTTGCCGGGCAGACCGAGCAGCGTGGCCACCTCGTCGAGCGGCGCGACGGCGCGACCCTGGTAGCCGGACAGCACGTCCATGAGGTCGGTGTGCAGCCAGTGGAAGCGGTTCAGGTAATTGTTGAAGCGGAACTCGCGGTCGTCTTCGCCGACCTCCCAGTAGCGCGGCGCGGACACGCCGTGGCGCAGCGCGCGGTAGTGGATCACCGGCAGATCGAAACCGCCGCCGTTCCACGACACCAGGGTGGGCGTGTAGCGGTCGAGGCCGTCGAAGAAGCGACGCAGCAACTCGGACTCGTCGGAATCGAGATCGCCCAGCGACCAGACCTTGAGCTGGTCTGCGTGGCGGAACACCACCGAGATGGCGACGATGCGGTGCAGGTGATGGGCGAGAAAGTCCCCGCCGGTCTTGGCCATGCGCAGCTGGTACATGGCCTGGGCGACATCAGCGTCGGACAGCCCGTCTAGCCCGTACACGCGGCGCCCGCCGTCGACGTCGGGCACCGTCTCGATGTCGAACACCATCACGTTCACGCGGGGAACACCCCCGTGGAGATGTAGCGGTCGCCGCGGTCGCAGACGATGGAGACGATGGTCGCGTTCTCCACCTCGGCCGAGACCTGCAGCGCCGCCGCCACCGCACCGCCGGAGGAAACGCCGCAGAAGATGCCCTCCTCCGCGGCCAGCCGGCGCATGGTCGTTTCCGCGGCCTCCTGCGAGACGTCGATGACGCGGTCGACCCGCGCCGGCTCGAAGATCTTGGGCAGGTAGGCCTGCGGCCAGCGGCGGATGCCGGGGATGCTCGCGCCTTCCTGCGGCTGCACGCCGATGACCTCGATCCCGGGGTTCTGCGTCTTGAGGTAGGCGGAGTTGCCCATGATGGTGCCGGTGGTGCCCATGGAACTGACGAAATGCGTGATCTCGCCGTGCGTGTCGCGCCAGATCTCCGGGCCGGTGCCTTCGTAATGCGCGAGCGGGTTGTCGGGGTTGGAGAACTGGTCGAGCACCCGCCCCTTGCCCTCGGCCTGCATGCTCAGGGCGAGGTCGCGGGCGGCTTCCATGCCCTCGGCGCGCGTGACCAGCACGATCTCGGCGCCGAAGGCCTTCATGGTGGCGCGGCGCTCCGCGCTCATGTTGTCGGGCATGATCAGCACCATGCGGTAGCCGCGGATCGCCGCCGCCATGGCCAGGGCGATACCGGTGTTGCCGCTGGTCGCCTCGATCAGGGTGTCGCCGGGCTTGATCTCGCCGCGTTCCTCGGCATGCCGGATCATGCTCAGGGCCGGGCGGTCCTTGACCGAACCGGCCGGGTTGTTGCCTTCGAGCTTGACCAGGATGACATTGCTGGTCTCGCCGGGCAGGCGTTGCAGGCGCACCAGCGGCGTGTTGCCGACGAACTGCTCTATCGTGGGGTATTCCATGCCTCTCTCCTCGATCCGTTCCTCACGCGCCTTCGAGCACCACCAGCGCGATGACGTGTTCGTGTTCGTCGCTGAGCGACAGATGGCAGCCGGTCACCCCCAGTGCCGCCGCGCGTTCGGCGGCGACGCCGCTCAGCACCAGCGCCGGTTTGCCCAGGTCGTCGTGCGCCACCCGCAGATCGCGCAGCCTCACGCCGAGCGCGAAGCCGGTACCGAGCGCCTTGCTGCCCGCCTCCTTGGCGGCGAAGCGCTTGGCGAGATAACGCGCCGGTTCCGGCGCCTCGGCAAGACCCGGGCGTTCGTCTGGATGCAATACGCGTTCCGCGAGACGCTCGCCGTAGCGCGCATGCAGCCGCTCCAGCCGCGCCACCCTCACCAGATCCACGCCGATGCCGCGGATGGCCACTAGGCGCGCGCCGCCAGCATCAGCGCCTTCATCTCCTCGGTCGCCTGCTCCAGCCCCACGAACAGCGCGCGACAGACGATGGAATGACCGATATTGAGCTCCACCAGCTCCGGAATGGCGGCCACGGGGTCGACATTGTCGTAATCCAGACCATGCCCGGCGTTGACCTGAATACCCGCCGCATGCGCCTCGGCACTCATCCGGCGCAAGCGTTCCAGCTCGGCATCGCGCGCCGCGCCGGGCGGCAGATTGGCGTAACGCCCGGTATGCAGCTCGATCACCGGTGCGCCGGTGGAGACGATCGCCGGCAGCATGGCGACGTCGGGTTCGACGAACAGCGACACACGCACCCCGGCACCGGCCAGGCGCGCGCAGGCCTCGCGCAGGCGCGTCTGCATGCCGGTCACGTCGAGCCCGCCCTCGGTGGTCAGTTCCTCGCGCCGTTCGGGCACGATGCAGCAGTCGGCCGGTCCCACCCGGCAGGCGATCTCCACCATCTCGTCGGTGGCCGCCATTTCCAGGTTGACGCGCGTGGTCACATGATCGTGGATGCCGAACACGTCGGCATCCTGAATGTGCCGCCGATCCTCGCGCAGATGCAGCGTGATCGCGTCGGCGCCGCCGCGCTCGACGGCCGCGATCGCCTGCGTGAGGTCGGGATAAGGTGTACCGCGCGCCTGCCGCAGGGTGGCCACGTGGTCGATGTTGACGCCGAGTTTCATGTGCTTGCCTGTCCGGGAATGGGTGTGCTCAATCGTCCGAGCGGTCGGTAGGCCGCTCATTCTCGGCCATTCTGCGGTAACGTGCCAAGCCGCCGAGCAGGCTCCGCGTGCGCAGGCCCCGCGGACCGAGCTGGGCCTCCAGGGCGCTGCGCAGGACGCGCTTGGCCGCGGCGAGTGTTTCCGGGTCCGACCAGTCCTCGCGCGCCATCGCGAGCAGCGCCGCGCCGCTCACCGCGCCGGTCGCGCCGGACGTCGCAGCCACCGGACCGTGCTCCGGCAACAGGCGGTAGTATCGTGCCGGATCGAGATCCGCGCCGGTATCGGCCTCGCGGTCCAGCGCAGGCGCGTAGCCCAGCCCGGCCAACAGACGCAGCTCGAAGCTGCGCAACACCGGTTCGACCGGCAGTTCGGCCGTCAGTGAGCGCAGCGCGGCGGCGTAGGCCTCGTAGATGTCCGGGACTTCCTGGTGGCGCGGCAACAGGCGCATCAGCAGTTCGTTGAGGTACAGCCCCACGCCGACGACGGCCGGCGGCAGGCGATGGCAATCCAGTTCCTCGACGCCGGTCAGGGTGCCCAGATCGCCCTGCGCGCGCCAGCCGAGGTGCAGGCGGCGAAACGGCTGTAACCTGGCTGCCGCCTCGCCGCGGCGGCTACGCGCGCCGCGGGCGACCACGCCTTCGCGGCCATGCTCCAGGGTGACGATCTCGACCAGCAGGCTGGTTTCGCGGTAGCTGCGCGCATGCAGCACGTAGCCTTCCGCACTCAGGTTTTCGGCCACCGCGCCTCGTCCATCTCCAGCTGTTGCAGTAAGCGCGGGTCGTCCTGCCATCCGGCCCTAACCTTGACCCAAAGCTCCAGGAATACCCGGGTATCGAGCAACGTCTCGAGAGACTTGCGCGCCTGGCTGCCGATAGCCTTGAGCCGCTCGCCGCCTCGCCCGATCACAATGGCCTTCTGGCCGTCGCGTTCGACCCAGATGGTCGCCGCGATGCGCGTCAGCTTATCGCCCTCCTCGAAACGGTCGATGGTCACCGCCGCCGCATAGGGCACCTCATCGCCCAGGCTGCGCATGACCTGCTCGCGGATGAATTCGGCACTGACGAAGCGCAGGCTGCGGTCGGTGAGCTGGTCTTCCGCGAAGGGCTTCGCCTCCACCACCGGCAGATAGCGCAGGCTGGTTTCGGCCAGGCGATCGGCGTTGTCGCCCTTGAGCGCCGACACGGGAAACATTTCGACGAACGCGTACAGCGCCTGCATTTTCTGCAGGAAGGGCAGCAGACGCGCGCGGTCGCTCAGTCGATCGATCTTGTTGACCACCAGCATCACCGGCCGCGCCTCCCGGCGCAGCGCATCGAGGATATAGGCATCCTCGTCCTCCCAGCGATCGGCCATGACCACGAACCAGACCAGGTCCGCCTCGGCCAAGGCACCGAGCGCGGCACGGTTGAGCGACTGGTTCAGCGCGCGCTTGCCGGGCAGACGGTGGATACCCGGGGTATCGAGCAGGGCGATCTGCCCCTGCGGCATATCGAGCACGCCGAGAATGCGGTGACGCGTCGTCTGAGGTTTGTCCGCGGTAATCGACAGCTTTTGTCCGAGCAATCGGTTGAGCAGGGTCGACTTGCCCACGTTGGGCCGGCCGACGATGGCGACATGGCCGGCATGCAGTACCTGGTGGGCCTCATCGGACACGCTTTTTTCCTTCCTGTTCGTTCAGTAGGGCCAGCATCGCTTCGGCGCTGGCCTGTTCCGCCTTGCGTCGACTGCTGCCGACGGCCTCGACCGCGAGCTTATCGCCGCCGAGCGCGCAACGCACCCGAAACGTCTGCTGATGGGGTTCGCCGGTGGCCTCGACGATATCGTAGATCGGCAGCGCCATGCCGGTAGACTGCAAACGTTCCTGCAGACGCGTCTTGGGATCCTTCAGGCTCTCGGCGCTCGGCAGGCGCTCGAAGCGCTCGCCGAAAAGCAGGCGCACGAAGTCCTGGGTGGCCGTAAAGCCGAGCACCAGATAATGGGCGCCGATCAGGGCCTCGACCACGTCGGCCAGAATGGAATCGCGGCGGAAACCACCGCTCTTGAGTTCGCCCTGCCCCAGGCGAAGCCGCTCGCCGAGGTCGCGCTCGCGCGCGATCCCGGCCAGGGTCTCGCGCTTGACCAGGGAGGCGCGCACTCGGCTCAATTCGCCCTCGCTGGCCTTGGGCAAGGCGGCATACAGCCACTCGGCGACGATCAACCCGAGCAGGGCGTCACCGAGAAACTCAAGGCGCTCGTAGTTCGAGCCGCCCACGCTGCGGTGGGTCAGCGCCTGCAGACACAGCGGCGAGGCCCGCAGCTCGGCGGGCAACCAGTCGGGCGGATTGACCTCAGTCACTGCTGCCGGTGTGCTCGTAATGCACCGAGTGCTTGAAGATGATCAGACCGTCGATATTCGCCAGCAGGTGCCGACGCACCACGTAGCTGATGGTTATCGTGGTTTCGTTGCCCACGGTTTTCATCTTGAAATCGTCGCGGTGGACGTCGTCGATATTGTTGATGTCGAAGCGGGTATTGATGGCGTCCCAAACCTGCAGATAATCCTTTTTGCCGATACCCGGCGAATGCGCCACTTCGTTCATGATCGAACGCACGCTGTAGTAATCCATGTACACCGGGAACAGGCGCACGCCGATCACGAACAACACGCCGAGAATCGCCGCGACCACCAACATCGACGCAATGGAGACACCCTGCTGCTTTCGTCTGCCTTGCATGCTCACACCCTCCGTTGACGTTCAGCCATATATTTCTGATGGGGCGTCGGATCGCGGAATAATTTTAATGGATCAGATCGCCGATTCTGTGAAAGTCTACCTGACCGTCCTGGAAATCCCAGTTGAACCAGATCAGGAAGGCGCGGCCGACGAGATTCTTCTGCGGCACGAATCCCCAATAGCGGCTGTCGTTGCTGTCGTCGCGGTTGTCGCCCATGACGAAATACTCGCCCTTGGGCACCACCACGCTCCCGGTCGGCACGGGGCGTCCCGGCATGATCAGGATATCGTGTTTCACCACGCTGCCGTTGCGGCGAGGCAGATCCTCCTGCTCGACGATGGCGCCGCCCATGAGATGATTGGGACCCTCGCCGGCGTAACGGCCGACGATCTTGGTCGGCACCAGTTTGCCGTTGATATAGAGCTTGTTGCCGTCGTAGGTGATGGTATCGCCGGGCAGGCCGATGATGCGCTTGATGTAATCCACCGAGGGATCGCGCGGATAGCGGAACACAACCACGTCGCCGCGCTGGGGCTCGCCGATGGGCAGAATCTTGGTGTGGATCAGAGGCAGCTTCAGTCCGTAGTCGAACTTGTTGACCAGGATGAAATCGCCGACCAGCAACGTGGGCATCATCGACCCCGACGGAATGCGGAAGGGCTCTGCCACGAAGGAGCGCAGCAGCAGCACCGCGAGCAGCACCGGGAAGAATGAGCGCGAGTATTCCACATACCAGGGCGCGCGAGAGCTGTCCCCATCCTTGTCGCCGGCGACCTCGCCGCGCAGACCGGCCTCGTAGGCCTGCTTGCGGCGTTTCGGCCCCCACCAGCGGGCATCCAGCAGCCAGATCACGCCGGTCAGGAAGACGCCGACGACGAGCACGAACTCAAGGTCAAAATTCATCAGTGGTTCCTATGTCAGTGGCGCACCGGCTGCCGCCATCCGCCTTCGCTCTGCATGATTATTTATCGACTTTCAGGACGGCCAGGAAGGCTTCCTGGGGAATCTCCACGCGTCCGACCGATTTCATGCGCTTCTTGCCGGCCTTCTGTTTTTCCAGCAGCTTGCGCTTGCGCGAGACGTCGCCGCCGTAGCATTTGGCCAGCACGTTCTTGCGCATCGCCTTGACGCTGGAGCGGGCGATGATGTGGGAGCCGATGGCCGCCTGGATCGCCACTTCGAACATCTGACGCGGGATGAGTTCCTTCATGCGCTCGGTCAGGTCGCGACCGCGCGACTGCGCCGTGTCGCGATGCAGGATAAGCGACAGCGCGTCCACGCGCTCGCCGTTGATCAGGATATCGACCTTGACCAGCGGCGCGGCCTGGAAGCGCTGGAAATGGTAATCGAACGAGGCGAAACCGCGGCTGACGGACTTCAAACGGTCGAAGAAGTCGAGCACCACCTCGTTGAGCGGCATATCGTAGGCCAGCGAGACCTGCTTGCCG
This sequence comes from Acidihalobacter prosperus, assembly GCF_000754095.2. Taxonomy (NCBI): domain Bacteria; kingdom Pseudomonadati; phylum Pseudomonadota; class Gammaproteobacteria; order Chromatiales; family Ectothiorhodospiraceae; genus Acidihalobacter; species Acidihalobacter prosperus. The sequence continues at coordinate 135,084 of NZ_JQSG02000001.1, read as the reverse complement.
AGATACAGCATCTTGGTCTGCACGCCGCGCTTTTCCACGCACAGGCTGATCACCGGGCCGACGAACTCCTGCGGCACCAGGATGTTCGCGCTGATGATCGGCTCGCGGATTTCGCCGATATAGTTCACCGCCGGCAGATCGCTGGGGTTGTGGATGCGCAGCGTTTCGCCCTTGGTGGTTTCCACCTCGTAGACCACGGTCGGCGCCGTGGTGATGAGGTCGAGGTCGTATTCGCGCTCCAGGCGCTCCTGCACGATCTCCATATGCAGCATGCCGAGGAAACCGCAACGGAAACCGAAACCGAGCGCCTGCGAGGTTTCCGGCTCGTAGGCCAGTGCGGCGTCGTTCAGACGCAGCTTGTCCAGGGCTTCGCGCAGATTCTCGTAGTCGTCGGACTCCACCGGGAAGATGCCGGCGAAGACGCGCGGCTGCACTTCCTTGAAGCCAGGCAGCGGCTTCGGCGCGGGATTGTCGATGCCGGTCAGGGTATCGCCCACCTTGGCGCCGTCGATCTCCTTGATGCTGGCGATCATGTAGCCCACCTCGCCCGCCTCCAGGCTTTCCGTCACCGTGGGCTTGGGGCGGAAGGTGCCGACCTTGTCGACCTGGTGCTGGCGCCCCGTGGACATCGCCTGAATACGCTGGCGAGGGGTGAGGCGGCCGGACACCACGCGCACCAGCGCCACCACGCCGACGTAGTTGTCGAACCAGGAATCGATGATCAGCGCCTGCAGCGGGCCGTCGCGGTCGCCTTCCGGCGGTGGAATGCGCGCCACCAGCTGTTCCAGCAGATCGGGCACGCCCTCGCCGGTCTTGGCGCTGATACGCAGCGCGTCGTGCGCCTCGATGCCGATGATTTCCTCGATCTCGTCGATCACCCGTTCCGGTTCGGCCGCGGGCAGGTCGATCTTGTTGAGTACCGGCACGACTTCGAGCCCCTGATCGATGGCCGTGTAGCAGTTGGCCACGCTCTGCGCCTCGACGCCCTGGGACGCATCGACCACCAGCAGCGCACCCTCGCAGGCAGCCAGCGAGCGGGAAACCTCGTAGGAGAAATCCACGTGACCGGGCGTATCGATGATGTTGAGCTGGTAGATCTCGCCGTCGGCGGCCTTGTAATCCAGGGATACGCTCTGCGCCTTGATGGTGATCCCGCGCTCGCGCTCGATGTCCATCGAATCGAGCACCTGCGCCGACATTTCGCGTTCGCTCAGGCCGCCGCACAGCTGGATCAGCCGGTCGGCCAGCGTGGACTTGCCGTGATCGATATGCGCGATGATGGAGAAATTACGTATGTTCTTGAGCGGCTTAGCCATCCGTCAGTGCCTGCCTCAGCGCCTTCTCGTCGAGGAAATGGCAGCACACCACGTCATCCTCGACCATCAGCACCGGTATTTTTTCATTGAAGCGCTCGCGCAGCGCCGGATCGGCGTCGATATCGACACGAGTGACCTCGAAACGCAGCTCCGTCGCCAGAGACGCCAGCACCTGTGCCATTTGTTCGCACAGGTGGCAGCCTTCGCGGTGATACAGCGTAAGCGTCCTCATATCCATCCCAATCGCCTCGCGCGCCGGGGCGTGAAAGACGCACGACGCGTCGCCGCATACCCCGGGAAGTGGAGCGAATTATGCAGATCGGGACGGGAAAACGCCATCGGAGACGACCGCCACCGTCGCCTCCGGCGTCCGGCTCTGGGGTTCAGCGCGTCTTCGAATACGTCAGTGCGCCGGCGATCCGGCGCACGGTGATGCGCGGCACCTCGCCCATCACGGTTACCAGAGCACCGTGAGAAGACGTGGTCAGCACATTCAGCGCACCGCTACGCTCCATGCTGCTGGCCGCATGCACGGCATGCTCATGCGTGGCGATGAACACCGAAACCGTCGCCACGCCGTCACCCAGTACGAAATGCCGGACCGGGTCGCCGCTAGCGCTGAAACGGCGGGTCTGCGCGGCGCGCAGCACGAATCCGGGCGGCAACGCCGAAGGCTTGAAGCTCCAGCGGCTGCCGTCATGCTTGGCCTCGTCGCCGGCCTGACGCGTCTTGACCCAGCGCAGGGTATATTGAGGACCGAGTACGGGTGGCTTGAAGGCGGCCGGCTTGAGACCCGTCACGAGCTTGATATCCGTGAACAACAGCCGCTCGACGGGGTTTCCCTGTCGGTCGATCACCTCGGATTCGAGCGGCAGATGGTTGCCGACATCGACGCACATGCGGTGCTGATAGCGATAGCGGTCGATCGGCTTGAGCACGAGGACGCGGCAGGTTTGCCCCGCGATGCGCTTGGTCGCACCCAGTTCGAGGTGGTAATAAGGCGTTGCGTGGGCGTCCGAGGCGAAGCGCCCAGGCAAGCTGGAATGGCTATCCCGGTGCATGATGACCACCGACTTGGTCGATGGTCGCACGTAGGTCACCAGATCGCCGTCGACGAGTACCTCGCGACGCGCGCCGTCCTGGGAAACGAGGCGCTCGTATTCCTTGCCGTCATGCCAGGCATGCTCGACCTTGAGGGTGCTGAGCGATGCGCCGTTCTGGTAGACGAATATGCCGCGGTAATCGAGCGTGCGCGCCGCATGCCGCATCTGCGAAAAAAGCCCATGCGCCGCGTCCGTGGCGGCGCCGGCCTGGATCGGCGGCAAAAGAAAGACCCCGCCGAGCAAGCCGGCAATCGAAGCGACACGCACGCCTGAAGTCGCCTAGCGGGCAGGCGTGTAGCTGACCATGCGCACGTAAGGCATCATGCCCTGCCCACCCGTCTGTTCGGCGTGGCTTAGCAGATAGCTGTTCATGCGCATGTAGCTTTCCAGCTGGGTCGGCACGTGATGTCCCGGATCTGCAGTCGGCTCGACATCGGCCACGCGTTCGAAACCGTTGCCCGGCAGCGCCTGCTGCATCAGATCGCCGCCAATCTGGCCGGGACCCATCATGGATTGCAGGCCGATCACCATTGCGCCCGCCACCGAGGCAGCCATGGCAAACCCCAGCAGCGGCTTGGCCCAGCGCGACTGCGCGCGCCGAGGCGACACGGCCTCGTCCTGCTCGGCAGCCAGCCGCGCCATGACGCCGGCGCTGAAGTCCGCGGCGGCAATCTGCTTCACATCGCGACGCAGCACGTCGCCGATAAGATGATAGCGGCCCCAGCGTTCGCGCAGATCGGCATCGCTCAGCAGCAGGTCAACGGACCTGCGGATCTCGAAACGGCTGCTTTCCCCGTCCATGAGAGCCGAAATTTGCTCGTCTTTATGCGTCATCGTCGTCATGTTTTTCGTCCTGCCGGCGGTAACGGAGCCGACTATCAAGTCATACCTCAAAACTCACCCGGCACATGGCGCTAGTCCAATAACGGCCGCAGACTGCGGTCTATCGACTCGCGCGCGCGGAATATCCGCGAGCGCACCGTCCCGATCGGACATCCCATGACCTGGGCGATCTCCTCGTAGCTCATGCCCTCAAGCTCGCGCAGGGTAATCGCGGTCTTGAGATCCTCTGGCAGGGTTTCAATCGCATTGAAAACTCGCTGCCTTATTTCCTCAGACAACAATTCCCCTTCAGGAGTTGCATATTCTTTCAATCCGGATTCGCCATCGAGGCGCTCGGCGTCTTCCGCGTTCACCTCGTATTCGGGCGAACGCCGCGATTCAGCCACCAGATGATTCTTTGCGGTGTTGATCGCGATCCTGTACAGCCAGGTATAGAACGCACTTTCACCGCGAAAGTTTCCCAATCCGCGATATGCCTTGATGAAGGCCTCCTGCGCGACGTCCTGCGCGGCCGAAGGCTCATGGACGTAGCGCCCGATCAGGTTGAGGATTTTGTGCTGGTATTTACGCACCAGCAGGTCGAAGGCCCGCATGTCCCCGCTCTGCACACGACGCACCAGTTCCGCATCGGGAATACCCCCTTGCTCCATCAGGAAAGTCCTTCCCGGGGGTTCGTTATTCCGTCCATGTCCCCCTCCTGGTTCCGTAACAAGGCCCTGCGCATCGGGTCCACAAAGTGTGACAAAATAGCTGATTCTATGACGCACCCACAAGGCACAGACCTGGAATACGACGTCCTCATCATCGGCAGCGGCGCGGCGGGTCTAAGCGCCGCGCTGAGACTGGCCGACACCCTGCGCGTCGCCGTCATGAGCAAAGGCCCGCTGCACGAAGGCTGCACGTTCTACGCGCAGGGTGGCATTTCCGCGGTGTTCGATCGTCACGATTCCTTCGACAGCCATGCCGCCGACACGCTCGATGCCGGCGCCGGGCTCAACCATCCCGATGCCGTGCGCATGACGGTCGAGGGCGCGCCCGATGCGATCCGCTGGCTCAGCGAACTCGGCGTGCCATTCACCCGCCGCAGCGAATCCGGACGCAGCGGCGAATACCACCTCACCCGCGAGGGCGGACACAGCCACCGTCGAGTGGTGCACGCGGCCGACGCCACCGGCCGCGACGTCGAAACCACGCTGATCGCCCGAGCCCGCGAGCACCACGGCATCAGCCTGCTCGAAAATCACATCGCGGTGGACCTGATCACCGCGCGCAAGCTCGGCGCCGCCGGCGACGACCGGGTTCTTGGAGCCTATGTCCTCGATCGAAGTTCCGACCGCGTGATCACCATCGCCGCACGCACGGTGGTGCTGGCCACCGGCGGCGCCAGCAAGGTCTACCTCTACACCTCCAACCCGGACGGCGCTTCGGGAGACGGCATTGCCATGGCCTGGCGCGCCGGCTGCCGTGTGGCGAACATGGAATTCATGCAGTTCCATCCCACCGTGCTCTACGAACCCCGCGCCAAGGCATTTCTGATCAGCGAAGCCCTGCGCGGCGAGGGCGCGCGCCTGCAGCTGCCCGACGGCACACGCTTCATGCAGCGATTCGACCCACGCGGCGACCTCGCGCCGCGCGATATCGTGGCACGCGCCATCGATCATGAAATGAAACGCCTGGGCATCGATTGCGTCTATCTCGACATCAGCCATCGTCCTGCGGATTTCATCCGCGAACATTTCCCCAACATACACGCCCGCTGCCTGTCGCTGGGTTACGATATGACCAGGGAACCGATCCCGGTGGTGCCGGCCGCCCACTACACCTGCGGCGGCGTGGTCACCGATCTGCACGGGCGCAGCGACATCGAGGGTCTGTACGCCATCGGCGAAGTCGCCTGCACCGGCCTTCACGGCGCCAACCGCATGGCCAGCAATTCGCTGCTCGAATGCCTGATCTTCGCCAAGGCCGCCGCCGCCGACATCCATGCGCGACATGCATCGTCGCACCCTGCCACGCGAGCGCTGCCGTCCTGGGACGACAGCCAGGTGAGCGACTCCGACGAGGAGATCGTGGTCACCCACAACTGGGCGGAATTGAGACGATTCATGTGGGATTACGTCGGCATCGTGCGCAGCAGCAAGCGGCTGCGGCGCGCACTCAGCCGCGTCGACCTGCTGCTGGCCGAAATCGACGAGTACTACCGCCACTTCCGCATCGGCAATAACCTCGTCGAGCTACGCAATCTGGCCCTGGTCGCCAAACTGATCATCGTTTCCGCCCTCGCGCGCCACGAAAGCCGCGGGCTGCATTTCACCTTGGATTTTCCCGAGGCGGACCCCACACTGGAACAGTGCGACACCCTTCTCGCCCCGGACCTGACGCAACCGGGCCTCCCGCCCCAGGTCGTCTCGCCGGCGGCGAAAACGCCAGGAGATCCATGATGACCGCAAATACCCCGCTGATGATCGAACCCGACGCACTGGAACGACTGCTCGGCGACCCCGGGCTGATCGTGGTCGATCTGTGCAAGGCGGAGATCTACTCGTCCGGGCACATACCGGGCGCGGTCCACGTCGAATACGCCGACATCGTCGACGCCCGGCCACCGGTGGCCGGGCTGCTGCCCGACGAGCCGCGCATGAGCGCCCTGCTCTCCGCCATCGGCTTTGCCGACGGCAAGCACATCGTGGCCTACGATGACGAGGGTGGCGGCAAGGCCGCGCGCCTGCTGTGGACGCTGGCCGCCTACGGCCTGGAAGGCCATCGCATGCTCAACGGCGGACTGCACGCCTGGGCCAACGAAGGACATCCGCTCGAAGCCACCGCCGTCGCCCCGGAGCCGACGCAGTACCAGGCGCACTACCACGGCGGCGTGGTCGCCGACCGCGACTACATCGCCGCGCGCCTGGGCGACGCGCAGGTGCTGATTCTCGACACCCGAACCCAACCCGAATATCACGGCCACGACGTGCGCGCGGCGCGCGGCGGCCGCATCCCCGGCGCCCTGCATTTCGAGTGGACCCGGGCGATGGACCGCAACCGCAACCTGCGCATCCGCGAGGAAGACGAATTACGACGCGAACTCGAAGCCCTGGGCGTCACGCCGGACAAGGAAATCGTCTGCTATTGCCAGACGCACCACCGCTCAGCGCATACCTGGGCGCTGCTGCGCCACCTTGGCTACAACAACGTCAAGGGCTACCCCGGCGCCTGGTCGGACTGGGGCAATGCACAGCACCTGCCGCTGGAACACGGCCCGAGCTGACGTCCCGCACGCCGCTCATTCGAGCGGCGGCAGCAGATATTCGCGGTAGTAGCGCAGCTCCTCGATGGAGTCGCGGATATCCGCCAGCGCGAGGTGCTCCGAGGTCTTGGCAAAACCCTTGGCGACGCCCGGATACCAGCGCTTCGCCAGCTCCTTGAGCGTACTCACGTCCAGATTGCGGTAATGGAAGAACCGCTCCAGCTCGGGCATCAGCCGCGCGAGAAAGCGCCGGTCCTGGCAGATGCTGTTGCCGCACATCGGCGACACGCCCGGCGGCACATGCTCGCGCAGAAACGCCAGCGTGCGCGCCTCGGCTTCAGACGCATCGACCCGACTCTCGGCCACCCGGGCGATCAACCCCGACTGCCCGTGCTGGCGCTGATTCCATTCGTCCATCCCCGCCATCACCGCGGCCGGCTGATGGATCGCCAGCACCGGTCCCTCCGCCAGAACGTTCAGCACGCGGTCGGTCACCACGGTGGCGATTTCGATGATGACGTCCTGCTGGGGATCGAGTCCCGTCATTTCGAGATCGATCCAGATCAGGTTGTCCGGACTGGCGGGCATCGGGCATTCTCCTTCGGCATCGGTATACGTGGCGGCATTCTAGCTCACCCGGCCGCGTCACCCCACGCCGCTCATTGCAGCCAGGCCGAAGCCACGGCCAGCCACAGTCCGTAGGTGGCGAGTCCCGCCAGCATGCCGACCCACAGCTGACCGCTCAGACGCTGAAGCCAAAGCGCGACGACCAGCGACAGCAGCTCGCCGCCCAGGGTCGCAGCCACGGGTGCGTGCCCGGCCGGCACCAGCGACACCACCGCGAAGGCTGCGATCAGAGCCGCGCCGGCCGGCTCGAACAGACGGCCGAGGCGATGCTCGCCGCGCACCGCCGAACCTACCAGCCAGGCGCCGGCCAGGCGGATGGCGTATGTCCCCACCGCCAGCACGCAGGCGCCGATCAGCCAGTCGTGCAGATTCATCGCACGCGCGCCAGCCAGGCGGCGGCCATCCCGGCCACCGCGGCGGCCACCAACGCCGCCGCGCTTTCTCCTTGCCACTGCAACGCCAGCGCCGTCAGCGCCCCGGCGGTCGAGGCCGCCCGCATGCGCGCCTGCCCGAGCAACGGCGGCAGCAGCAGCACGAATAACAGCGGCAAGGCGAAATCCAGCACCGGCTTGAACAACGGCGACCAGGCGAGCATGCCGGCGCCGCCGAGCGCACCCAAGGTCGTCCCGCCCTGCCAGGCCAGATAGGCGCCGATCTCAAGCCCCACCAGCCAATCGCGCCGCATCTTCGCGGAAGCGGACGCAGGCAGGCGACCATAGGCGGCGGCGAAGGTCTCGTCGGTCAGCCCGAAGGCAATGCCGGCCCGGCTGCGCCGGTTCAAGCCGGCAAGCTGCCGGCTCAAGGCCGGACCATAGACGAAATGGCGCAGATTGAGGATCAGTGCGAGCAGCGCCGCCGACAGCGGCGCTGCTCCCAGCGACAGCGTAGCCAGCAACGCGAACTGGCTGGCACCGGCATAGACGACCGCAGAGACGAAGGCGAGCGACCAGTACGGCAAACCGCTGGCCTGCCCTGCCACGCCAAAGGCAACGGCCACCGGCAAATAGCCTGCCGCGATCGGCACACTGGCGGCAAAACCATCCCGCAGGACCCTCATGCCCTCGCCTCCGCGACCGCGTAGCGCATCATCACCAGCAGGGTTGCCGGACCGTCTCCCGTCGCATAAAGATGAGGTCTCGCGCCATCGAACGTCCACTCCACGCCGGCCGCAAGCATGCGGGTCGCGCCCAGCTCGCCCGCGCGGACCTGGCCCTGCAACACGATGACCCGCTCGTCTACGCGCAAGCCGTGCCCCACCGCCTCGCGCACCGCGCCCGCCTCCAGTGTCAGCAGGTAGCTTTCGAGCCGCGGGGGGCCGTCCTCGCGCGCCAGCAGCCGCACGTGCACACCCTCGTTAATGTCGGGCACCGAAGTGTCCGCGCCTTCGACGAGAGCACCGAAGGACACCGCCAGCGCGTCGGCCAACGCCCATAGGGTGACGATGGTGGGATTGCCGTTCCCTTGTTCCAGCGCCGACAAGGTGCCCTTGGAAATGCCGGCCAGTTCGGCCAGGCGGCTCAACGTAAGGCCTCGCGAGCCACGCAGCCGCGTCAGATTGCCTGCCACCACCTTACGGATTCCGTCCACCGTCCCGCCCTGCTCCACGAATCGTACATTTTACGAAACGATGTTCTCTATATCAAACGATCCATGCGCCAAGCCCGGTCGCTGCAAAAGCGCCGAGCGAGCACGTACACTAGACCCGGAATTCCGCACCGCCCCGATCTGGAGCCGCCATGCACGCGTTTACACTCGTCTTTCTCGCCGCCGTCGCGCTCGGCCTTGCGCTTCGTCTGTGGCTCGCCGCCAGGCAGATTGGCCATGTGCTCGACCACCGCACACGGGTGCCGGCGGATTTCGTCTCATCCATCCCGCTGGAAGCACACCAACGCGCCGCCGACTACACCGTCGCCCGGGTCCGCTTTTCCCGTCTGGAGATCGTTTTCGAGACCTTGATCCTGCTCGGCTGGACGCTGGGCGGCGGGCTCGACCTGGTCGACCGGCTGTGGCGCGCGTCCGGCTGGTCGCCGCTGCTGGCCGGCACCGCGACCGTACTCAGCGTGATCGTCATCGGCGCCTTGCTCGATCAACCCTTCGCGCTGTGGCGCACCTTCGTGATCGAGGCGCGCCACGGCTTCAACCGCACCCGCCCCGCCACCTACCTCGGCGATCTGCTGCTGCAGGCGCTGCTCCTGCTGATGCTCGGCGTGCCTCTGCTGTTGCTCATCCTGTGGCTGATGGGGCGAACGGGCAGCGTCTGGTGGCTGTACGTCTGGCTGGTGTGGACCGGCTTCAGCCTACTCATGGCCTGGGCCTTTCCGCGCTTCATCGCACCGCTGTTCAATCGCTTCGAGCCACTGGAGGAAGGCCCGCTGCGCGCGCGCGTGGAGGCGCTGCTCGAACGCACCGGTTTCCGCTCCAGGGGCATATACGTGATGGACGGTTCCAAACGTTCGGGCCACGGCAACGCCTATTTCACCGGACTCGGGCGCAACAAGCGCATCGTCTTTTTCGACACCCTGATCGACAAGCTCGAACCCGAGGAAATCGAAGCCGTGCTGGCTCACGAACTGGGACATTATCGCCACCGGCATGTACAGAAGGCCATGTGGCTAATGAGTGCACTCAGCCTCGCCGGTCTCGCACTGCTGGCCTGGCTGATGCAACAGCCCTGGTTCTACGCCGGTCTCGGGGTCAGCACGCCATCCACCCACATGGCCCTGCTGCTGTTTCTGATCGCCCTGCCGAGCTTCGCCTTCCCGCTCACGCCGCTGTTCTCCTGGCGCTCGCGCAAGCAGGAATTCGAGGCCGATGCCTTCGCGCATCTGCAGACCGGCGGTGCCACGCCGCTGGTGCATGCCCTGGTCAAACTGTACCGGGACAACGCCAGCACGCTGACGCCCGACCCGCTGCACTCGGCCTACTATGACTCGCACCCACCCGCCTCGATCCGGGTCGAGCACCTGCATCGACTCGATGCGGCGGACTCGCGCTGAATCCGACCTCAGAACAGAGGAGTCCCGCATGAATGACGGCATCACCCACACCCTCCGGCAAGGCCGCTGCGCGCCCTGCGAAGGCGGCGTGCCGCCGCTCGATCACGACGAGGCGGCACGCCTGATGAGCGGCCTGCACCCGGACTGGCAACGGGTCGAGGACGGCCGCGCCATCGCGCGGGAACTGGGCTTCGCGAACTTCCACGACACCATGGCCTTCGTCAACGCAGTCGCCTGGATCGCCCATCGAGAAGACCATCACCCCGATCTCGAAGTCGGCTACAACCGCTGTCGCGTGCGCTACTCGACCCATGCCATCGGCGGACTGTCGCGCAACGATTTCATCTGCGCCGCACGCGTGGACGCCCTGTTCTCATGACCCGAGGCCGGGTGGTCGCCCGTTTCGGTGCCGAACTGATCGTGCGCGACGATGCCGGTGGACTGCACAAGGCCGTTTCGCCGCGCAATCTGGTCAAACGCGGTCCCGAGCATCTACGCGCGCCGGTGTGCGGCGACGAAATCGAATACGAGGACGGGTTCGACAAGGCGGTGCTCACCGCGCTGCTGCCGCGGCGCAATTGCCTCGTGCGGCCGGATCATCGCGGGCGGCCGCGTGCCGGCGTCGCCAACGTCGATCAGGTCGTCATCGTGGTCGCCACCCGGCCGCCGCCCGACTGGGGGCTGATCGACCGCTACCTCGTCGGCACCGCCGATCTCGGCGCCAACGCGGCCATCGTCATCAACAAGATCGATCTCGCGCTGGCGCCGGCAGCCGCGGCGCATGTATCCGAGACCCGTACCCTGTATGCCGGCCTTGGATATCCAGTACTGTCCACCAGTACGCTCGACGGCAGCGGCATCGATGACCTGCGCGCACGACTCGCCGGGCGCACCAGTCTGTTCGTCGGCCAGTCCGGGGTCGGCAAATCCTCGCTCACGCATCATCTCGACCCGAACCTCGAAGTTCGAGTCGGCGAGTTGTCGGCACTCACCGGAGAGGGCCGCCACACCACTACCCACGCCCACCTCTATGCCCTACCCGGCGGCGGCGACCTGATCGACTCGCCGGGCGTGCGCGACTTCGCGCCGTTCGCGCCCGAGCGCGCATCGCTGCACGCCGGCTTCCCCGAGATCGCGGCGCGCATCGGCGACTGCCGCTTCCACAACTGCCAGCATCGCGCCGAACCGGGCTGCGCGATCAAGACCGCGGTCGAAGCCGGCGAAATCGCCGCCACCCGCCTGCGCAGCTTTCTGGAACTTTCGAACGAGCTCCGGAACTCCGTCCGCGGCGGCGACTCTATGAGTCCATGAAAACGGATCTCTGGCTACTGCTGCTGCTCGCCGCCTCGCTGGTCCTCAGCGCGCTGACCCTGTTGGGCTACCGGCATCCAGCCTGGGTACGTGCACGCAGCAGCGGCGAAGTGCTGCGCCGGCATGGCGTCGCGGCCTTGGTGTGCTATCTGTTGATGGCGTTGCTGCTGAGCGTGCACGACATCGACCGCCGCGGCTACGACCGACAATTCGAGTCCGCGGCACCGGCGGTTGCGGCTGCGCATCATGGCCGTCCGACAGCGAACTAGGGCCTGTTCACCCGATGGGCAGGCATGCTGTTGTGACAGAAGAACCGCCGTTCGAGGCGCGAGCAGCGCGGTTTGTGATGCCAAATCAGCGACGGGCAACGCCGAGTGGCGGTTTTTTCGGTCGCAGCCCGCAGGCCGGCCGGGGCCGCTTTTCGCGTCTCGCGGTGTTGCCGCTGACCCATGTCATGTGGCAGACCATGCCGCGCGCGGCACCAGGCGGCCACGAAAAGCGGCTCCGGCAGCACGCCATCCCATCGTGTGCACAGACCCTAGCGTCCATCGAACCGCCCTTCGGTATCCGCCAGCCCCGCAAGGCGCTCCGGCACCCACCACGGCGCGGCGCGAACCGCCCCTAGCCGGGCGGCCAACCCAGGGCGCGGCCGCCGAGTACATGCAAGTGCAGATGAAATACCGTCTGCCCGGCCTGCTCGTTGCAGTTGAATACCGTGCGGTAGCCCGCCTCGGCAAGACCGTGCTCGGCGGCGATGCGAGCCGCCGCAAGGTGCATTGTGCCGACCACCCCGGCGTCGTCCGGTGTCAGGTCGTTGAGCGTGGCGATATGCCGGCGCGGCACCACCAGCACATGCAGCGGTGCCTGCGGGTTGATGTCGCGAAAGGCCAGCACATCCTCGTCCTGATAGACCGGCTCGGCGGGTATCTCGCCGGCCACGATTCGGCAGAACAGGCAGTCGCTCATGGGCTTGTTTCCTGAAAAGGCATGAAGGAAGGGCGCGCCGCGCTCAATATTCGCGGCGCGATTCGAAGGCGTGGGTCAATGTGCCGCTGTCCAGATATTCCAGCTCGCCGCCCATCGGCACACCCTGCGCGAGCCGGGTCACGCGCACGCCATGGGCACGGGCCATCTCGCCGATGTAGTGCGCCGTCACCTCGCCCTCGACCGTCGGGCTGATCGCCAGAATCAGCTCGCGCAGCTCGCCCTCTCCCAGGCGCCGTTCGAGCCGGTCCAGACCGAGTTCCTCCGGACCGATGCCGTCCAGCGGCGACAGACGCCCCATGAGCACGTGATACACGCCCTTGAAGTGCGTCGCCTGCTCCATCACCTGTAGATGAGAGGGATTTTCCACCACGCACAGCAGACCGGCATCGCGCCGGGTATCGGCGCAGACCGCACACAGCTCGGTTTCGCTCAGGGTGCGGCAACGCTCGCAATGGCCGATGCGCTCGACCGCCGCACGCAGTGCCTCGCTCAGACGCAGGGCATCGTCGCGGTGGCGCTCAAGCAGGTGGTAGGCCATGCGCTGAGCCGATTTCGGTCCCACGCCCGGCAGGCACCGCAGAGCCTCGATCAATCCCTCCAGGAGGGGGCTGCGCGCCATGCCTAGAACGGCAGCTTGAAGCCGGGCGGCAGGTTGACGCCGGAAGCCATGCCGGAAAAGCGCTCCTGCGTGGCCGATTCTATGCGGTGGCTGGCGTCGTTGATCGCCGCGGCGATCAGATCCTCCAGCATTTCCTTGTCGTCGCCGAGCAGACTGGGATCGATGGTCACGCGGCGCGCCTCGTGACGCCCGGTCATGGTCACCTTGACCATGCCGCCGCCGGCCTCGCCAGTGACCTCCATGCCTGCCAGCTCTTCCTGGGCCTTCTGCATCTCGGCCTGCATCTGTTGCGCCTGCTTCATCAAATTCGCGATGGGACCCTTCATATTCTTTCCGTCCTCTCAAGTTTCATTCAAATCCGGCGCGTCCGTGCGCGGGCGCACGGAGCCCGGCACCACCTTGGCGCCCAGCTGCGCACGGATACCTTGTATCCATTCGTCCGTCTCGATCGAGTGCTCGGCTTCCGATTGCAGGCTTGCGGCGGCACGCTCGGCCTGCACGGCCGGTGTCTCGCCCACCGAATCCGCCACCTGGATATCCACGCGCACGGGCCGTCCGTCGACCTCCGACAGTGCCTCGATCAGGCGCTGTCGGGCCATTTCAGTGCACAGGTGTTCCGATGATCGCTCGATGGCCAGTCGGTAATGCCCGGCCTCCGCCGACATCAAACTGGTGTGGCTCGCCAGCTGTCCGGCGAGACCGCGCAGGCCGAGGGCCGCCACGCGCGCCGCCCACTGCCCCGCAGCGCCGCCGGCCGCCTCGGCGGAAGCCCTCGCAGGCGGGTCCGCAGCGGCCGCGGGCGCTGGCGCGGACACCGGCGCATAGACCGCCCTCGGTTCTGCGGTAGCAGGCGCCTGCGGCCGGGGCGAGACTGCCGCCCGTGGCGAGGCGTCTGCCGGCACCGTCTCCGCCGTGGCGGGGCGGAACGCCAGCATGCGCAGCAGCACCATTTCGAAGCCGCTGCGCGGGTCCGCCGCCAGCGGCAGGTCGCGTCGGCCGATCAGCGCGATCTGGTAGTAGAGCTGGACGTCTTCGGCGCCCAGCGTGGCCGCCAGTTCGCTCCAGGCGGCCTCCGCCTGCTCGTCGGCCGCTGCGACGCCGGCGATCTGGTACACCGCGATACGGTGCAGGGCGGACAGCAGCTCGGCCAGCACCGCCGCAAAATCGGCCGCCTGACCGGCCAGTTCGTCGACCACGTCAAGCATCGCCGCCGCCTCCCCAGCCGCCAATGCCCGCAGCAAACGGGGTACGGCGTCGCGCGAGATCGTGCCCAGCATGTCGCGCACGTCCGCCTCGTTGACCGAGCCGCCGCCATAGGCGACGGCCTGATCGAGCAGACTCAGCGCATCGCGCAGGCTGCCGTCTGCCGCACGCGCCAGCTCGCGCAGCGCCGCCGGCTCGCCGCCCAGCCCCTCGCGTTCGAGCACGCTGGCCAGCTGCTCGGCGATCGCCGTCTCGGGAATGCGCTTGAGGCCGAACTGCACGCAGCGGGAAAGAATCGTGGCCGGCAGCTTCTGCGGATCGGTGGTCGCGAGCAGGAACTGCACGTGCGGCGGCGGTTCCTCGAGGGTCTTGAGCAGGGCGTTGAAACTGTGCCCGGAAAGCATGTGCACCTCGTCGATGAGGTACACCTTGTAGCGCCCTCGGGTGGGTGCGTACTGCACGTTCTCGAGCAGCTCGCGGGTATCCTCGACCTTGGTGCGCGAGGCCGCGTCGACCTCGATCAGGTCGATAAAGCGGCCCTCGTCGATCTCGCGGCAGGCCGTGCACTCGCCGCAGGGTTCGGGCGTGACGCCGGTCTCGCAGTTGAGGCATTTGGCGAGTATGCGCGCCAGCGTGGTCTTGCCGACGCCGCGGGTGCCGGTGAACAGATAGGCGGGATGGATGCGCTGCTCGCGCAGGGCGTTGACCAGGGCTCGGCGCACATGCGCCTGCCCCACCAGTTCATCGAAATTGTGCGGGCGCCATTTGCGCGCCAGTGCCTGGTAGGTCATCGATAGGATCGGCGGCTGCCAAAGCTTGGGACTATACCGATTGGAGGCAACCCGCACCAGCACACCCCGGCACACGAGATCACTGCTACCGTTGCTCCCTTCCGGGCCTGGCGGGGTTTACAGTTTATCGTTGCGAGGGGCCGATGCGGGCCACCATGGGCATCCGGTTGCCAGGCGGCTTCCGGCGGCATGCGCGCGCCCGGCCATCCGGTTTCGCGCAGACCTCGTACAAAACGACGCCACCCATCGGGTGGCGCGCCGCTATTGTACACCCCCTCCCGCGCAGGACAAGCGGCCGTCTGCCCCGCTCCGGGATCGCCCGCTTCCACCCGGCCAACGGGCGGACAACCGCGCTGGAATCGGGAACGGACAAGGCGGGCAAGGCGGCCGGCGCGGCGAGATGTTGCGGATTGCACACCGGAGCGGCGCGCGGGCATCGAGACATTCGCGGCGCCGTGACCGAAAACGGATGCTCTATTCCACCGCGATGGCAGCGAAACGTCCGCCGGTGAGCGCCGCGAGGTCGTCCGGGGCCAGCTCGATCTCCAACCCCCGCCGCCCGGCGCTGACGAAGATCGTGGCGAGGCTGCGGGCGCTGTCGTCGATCACCATCGGCAGGCGCTTTTTCTGCCCCATCGGGCTGACGCCGCCGAGCACGTAGCCCGTGGCGCGGGTAACGGCGGCCGGCTCCGCCATCGCCGCCTTCTTCGCGCCGAGCGCGGCGGCGACGGCCTTGAAGGAGAGCTTGCACGGCACCGGCAGCACCGCCACGGCCAGCACGCCGGCATCCGTGGCCACCACCAGGGTCTTGAACACCCGCGCCGGATCGAGCCCGAGCTTGTCCACCGCCTCGTCGCCGTAGGCGGTCACCGACGGATCGTGCTCGTAGGCATGCACGGTATGCGCGATGCCCGTTTTCTTCGCCAGCTGCACGGCGGGCGTCATATCGTCGTGCCGTCGAAGGCGTGCGCGCGCTCGACCCGCGCCACGCGCAGGGCGTAGCGCGCGTACCAGCGGGCGCGGCCCTCGCGCTGTGCTGCCTGATGCTCGACGTGTCGCCGCCAGGCAGAGATCGATTCGAGATCGCGCCAGTAGGAGACTGTGATGCCGCCATCGGCCTCGTGTGCCGATTCGACGCCGAGAAAACCGGGCTGCGCGCGTGCCAGCGACAGCATGCGTGCCGCCGTCTCGGCATAGCCGGCGTCGTCCGCGCCGGACTGCGCCGTGAATATGACCGCGTAGTAGGGCGGCTCCGGCGTGACGGCGATCACAACGCCGCACCGATCGCTTCGGCAGCGCCTGCAATGCGTGCAAACTCACCGTGCAGGCTGGCCACTGCGGTGCGGTGCAGTTCGTCGGCGCCGTAATAGCGGCCGTCGTGGCCGACGCGCCCAAAGGTGGCGCAGGCGTCCTCCACGAGCATCACGCGAAAACCCAGATTCGCCGCCATGCGCACGCTGGTGGAAACGCAATGATCCGTGGTGAGCCCCGCCACCGCCAGCGCCTCGACACCCTGATCGCGCAGCCAGGCTTCGAGCCCGGTGCCGATGAAGGCGCTGTTGACCCGCTTTTCGAACACGGGCTCGCCCGCGAGCGGGGCGGCCTCGGGCTTGAAGGCAATGCCCGCGCCGGAGGGATGCAGCGGCGAGGCGGGCTCGGTCGAGAGGTGGCGCACGTGCACGACCGGGGCGCCGGCCGCGCGCCAGGCGGCGAGCAGCCGGGCGATCTCGCGTTCGGCCTGCGGCCGGTTGCGCGCGCCCCAACCCGGCGCGTCGAATCCCTGCTGCACGTCGATCAGCAGCAAGGCCGTGTCGTTGCCGCCCATAAGCGTCCCCTCCCCGCATCCCGCATGTGAAAACGCCGATTATAGCGTCGCCAACATCCGCTCGAATGCTGGCTAGGGATAGGTCTGCCGGGTCGGCATGACCAACAGTTCCTGGCAGTTCACGTTGGCTGGCTGGGCGAAGGCGAACACCAGTGCGTGGGCGATGTCCTCGGCGTGCAGCGCACCCAGCTTGTCGCGCCGCTCCCGCATCGCATCCTCGGGCACGTTGTAGCCCCACTGCGTATAGACCGCGCCCGGCTCGATCAGCGACACGCGGATGCCCTCCGGCCCCAGTTCCTTGCGCAGGGCGTCGTGAAATCCGACCACGGCGAACTTGGTCGCGTTGTACACCGACCAGCCCTCGATGCCGTGTCGGCCGCCGACGCTGGACACCGAGCTGATCATCGCGCCCTCACGCCCGCGCATCAGCGGGATCGCGGCCTGGGTGCAGTGGAGCACGCCATAGAGATTGGCGTCGATGGTCGCCTTCCATTGAGCCGGGTCGCTGTCCGCGAAGGCGCCGTTGTAGCCGACGCCGGCGTTGTTGAACAGCAGGTCGACGCCGCCGAAGCGCGACTTTGCCTGTTCGAAGAGCGTCTTGACCTGGGCCGGATCGCCGACGTCGGTCGACACCGCGAGACAGTCGTCGCCGAGCTCGGCGGCCAGCGCCTCGATCTTGTCGCGGCTGCGCGCGGCGAGCACGAGCTTGACGCCCTCCTCGGCCAGCACGCGCGCCGCGGCCTCGCCGATGCCGCTGGATGCCCCGGTAATCACGGCCACGGCGCCTTCGATGTTGCGTAGCTGCATAGTCGAACTCCTTACCGACATTCAGTACGGTATTGCCGAAAAATGAAATCGCCGCCGCGGTATATCGCAGGCGGCGTGCCGTCATCAGTCAGACCGATGGGTATGTGATGTGTTCCATGGGCGTGGCAGACACTTGCCCCACCGCAACACCGCGCGGGATACTGCCGCCTCGCCATCCGCAAACGGAAGCCGCGCCATGTCCCTGCAACCCTTCCATCTCGCCATCCCCGTGCGCGATCTCGCCGAGGCGCGACGTTTCTACGGCGAGGTTCTCGGGCTGCCGGAAGGCCGCAGTGCCGCGCACTGGGTCGACTTCGACCTCATGGGCCATCAGCTGGTGATCCATCATGCCCCGGGACATGCGGGCACCGCGGCCTTCAATCCGGTGGACGGAGAGTCCGTACCGGTGCCGCATTTCGGCGTGGTGCTCGACATGGCTTCCTGGCAGGCGCTGGCGGGACGCCTGCGCGAGGCCGGCGTGACCTTCGAAATCGAGCCGACCATCCGCTTCCCGGGCGAACCCGGCGAGCAGGCGACGCTGTTCTTCCGCGACCCGTCCGGCAACGCACTGGAATTCAAGGCCTTTCGCGACCTCGGCCAGCTTTTCGCGCGCTAGCCTGGCTCACGTAACCTCGTTCACCTGCTCGCCCAGTCCGGCGACCCTGGCGCGCACGCGGTCGCCGGGCCTGAGGAAACGGCCGCGCGCCATGCCGACCCCAGGCGGTGTACCGGTGGTGATCACGTCGCCCGGCTCCAGCACCATGAAGCGCGACAGATAGGACACGAGATAGGCCGGGCTGAAGATCATGGTCGCGGTGCTGCCGGACTGCATGGTTTCGCCGTTGACCTCCAGGGTCATGGCCAGCGACAGCGGATCGGGTACCTCGTCCGGGGTGACCAGCCAAGGGCCCAGCGGGCCGAAGCCGGGGGCGCTCTTGCCCTTGAGCCACTGCCCAGTGCCTTCGAGCTGCCAAGCGCGTTCGGAAACGTCGTTGCAGATGCAGTAGCCGGCCAGATGACCGAGCGCGTCGGCCTCCTCGACCTGCCAGGCGCGCCGCCCGATCACCAGCGCCAGCTCCACTTCCCAGTCCACCTTGGCCGCTCCAGGCGGCACCGGGATCGCGTCGTTCGGCCCGGCCATGCAGCCCGGTGCCTTGTTGAACACGATGGGCTCCTGCGGGATCGGCATGCCGGTCTCGGCGGCATGATCGGCATAATTGAGGCCGATACCGATGAACTGACGGGTGGCCGCCACGCAGGGTCCCAGTCGCACGCCGGCATCAACGGCGGGCAGCGAAGCGAGGTCCGCTCCGGTCAACGCCATCAGGCGTGCGGGATCGAGCGCGTCGCCCGCCAGATCGTCGCAACGGCCGCCGAGATCGCGGATCACGCCCGCATCGTCCAGCACGCCCGGACGCTCGCGGCCCGGTTCGCCGTAGCGCAGGTATTTCATGGCGGTATCCTCCTTGGCGATTGAAGCCGAACGCGCAGGCGCAGGCGCAGGCGGGCGAAAATATCAGCCGTGCAAGGTGCGCCGCAAGTAGATGACCAGCAGCAGAATCATCAGCGTGACCAGCCACATGACGAGATAGATCACGGTCGCGCGGCGCGCCCGTGCCTTGTCCACCCAGGTGCGCGGGCGGATGCCCTTGAGCAGGAACACAACCTTGCTGGCCAGGTTGACGCACACCACATTGACCGCCAGCAGCAGGCCGGCACCCGCGGCGCTCGCCCCTGCTCCGGCGCCGAGATACAGCCCCAGGGCGGCGGCAGGCGGCAACAGCGCGACCGCGACCATCACCCCGACGAGCACGCTGGACAGCCCGGTGGTCAACGACAGCGCGGCGGCGGCTCCGGAAGCCAGGGCCAACGCCACGGTGTCATAGCCGGTGATCGTGCGGGCGACCAGCTCGTGGCTCACGAGCAGACCGTGCGGCACGAAGGCACCGATCGCGGCGGACGCCGCGACCGCCAGGGCGACACCCGCGAGCAGGCTACCGACCGCCTTGCGCATCAGCGACAGATCGCCCAGCGCCGTACTCAGGCCGAAGGCGAGGTTGGGCCCCAGCAGGGGCGCGATCACCATCGCCCCGATGATCGCGCTGACGTTGTCCTCGATCATGCCGATCGCGGCCACCATGGTCGACAGCAGCACCAGCACCACGTAATTGGTGCCGAAACGCGCATCGCGCTCCACGCCCGCGTACAGCGACTCGCGCAGGGCCACGGCGGCATCCTCCTGCTGGCTTTCCGCCTCGTTCTGGCGCGGCAGCGCCACCTCGACCGGCAGCACCACGATATGCGCGCCGGGCTGGGCGCCGAGCACGTTCTGCAGCAGGTCCAGCGCCCGCTGCACCTTGTCGTCGGCCATCAGCAGGCGCATGAACTGCAGCCCGTCGTCATCCACCGCACCGGTTCGAAAATCCGTCGCCTTGATCTTCTCGCCGATCGCGGCGATGGTGTCGCGGCTGCTGGCTTCGGCGACCACTTCGATGATCTTCATTTCCTGCCCTCCTTGCCGGACTGCCCGCGATGCCCCCGTGTCCGCGGAGACAAAAGCGTAACCCGCCTCCGCCGCGTGCACCTCTGGACGGTAGCACGCCATCGGGGGATTGCATCGGGGCGGCGCCTGCACGACCATAAAAACCGCATGCCCTTCGGAAGCCGACCATGACACGCAGCGCACTCGAACGCTATCTGCTCACGCTGCTGCACGAAAGCGGCGTGCAGGCCGGCCCGCGCGCCGGCCCGCTGGTCGCGATCAGCCGCGACTACGGCGCCGGCGCCGGCGTGATCGCACCGCTGCTGGCTGCCCGGATCGGCGTGGCCTTCTATGACCATGCGGTGATCGACGGCGTCATCGAGCGCATCGAAGGCGACCCGGCGCTGATGCGCGAGTTGGACGAATCGGCCCCGCCGGGGCTGATCTCGCGGCTGCTGCACGGCTACGGCAACATCCCTTCGAGCGACGAATACGCCAAGGCCCTCGTTGAGCTGGTCCTGGCCATCGCCCGCCAGGGCGGCGTGATACTCGGGCGCGGCGTGCATCTCATCGCCAGCATTCCCGACATGTACCGCGTCTACCTGCGCGCCTCGCCCGAAACCTGTATCGCCCGGCTGGCGCAGAGGGACAGCCTGGACCATCAGGCCGCCGCAGACCGCTGGCACCGCATCGAGGCGGACAGGCGGACCTACCTGAAGCATCATTTCGGACGCACGCGGGATGCCTTCGACGACTTCGATCTCGTCGTCAACACCGACCACGTTGACACGCTCGAACGCGTGGTGGACATCATCGTGGCCGGCCTGCACGCACGTCAGCCCCATCGCTTGCACACATGAGCGAACACCGCCACGCACGCATTACGCTCAGCATCGTCACCGCCCAGGGCAGCCTGTTCTTCGGCACCGTAGAACGCGTGGTGCTGCCCGCCGAAGGCGGCGAAATGTGCGTCCTGCCAGGCCATACCCCCGTGCTCGCGCGCCTGATGCCCGGCGAGGCGCGCTATCTGAGCGACGACGCCTGGCAGTACCTGTATCTTGAAGGCGGCTATCTGGAAGTGCAGCCGACCCAGGTGACCGTACTCGCCGACACGGCCCTGCGCGCCCAAGACATCGACGCCCGCGCCGCCGAGGAGGCGGTCAAACGCGCCCGCAGCCGCGACCAGAGGGCGCGGCTGCCCTACGACAAGCAGCTCGCACATGCGGAACTGATCCGCGCGCTGGCCCTGCTCCAGGTCGCGCTCGATGCGCGGCGGCCGGGCAGACGCTAGCGGGCCGATATGCCGATAACCCGCGCGGCCCCACAACCTGGCAAGAGCCGAACTCGATGAACCAACGCCGCGAGGATACCGTCACGGGCCCGCCCGCCGCCATCGTCTGGTTCAGGCGCGATCTGCGCCTCGCGGACAACCCGGCGCTGCGGGCCGCCCGCGACGCGGGTATGCGCATCGTTCCGGTCTACATACATGCCCACGAGGAGGAAACCCCCTGGGCGCCGGGCGGCGCATCCCGGTGGTGGCTGCACCACAGCCTCGCCGCCCTGGATCGCGACCTGCGCCGCCACGGGAGCGGACTGGTCATCCGCCGTGGACCCAGCCTCGAAGCCCTGCGCCGACTCGCCCGCGAAACCGGGGCCGGCGCGGTGCACTGGAACCGCCTCTATGAACCCGCCGCGATCGCGCGCGACGGCGCCATCAAGCAGACCCTGCGTCAGGATGGCCTGGACGCACACAGCCACAATGCCGCCCTGCTGTTCGAGCCCTGGGCCCTGCAGACGCAAAGCGGCGGGCCCTACAGAGTCTTCACCCCGTTCTGGAAGGCCTGCCTGGGTTTGGGTCTTGCGGAAAATGCCGCACCGCCCCCCGAGGCGCTTGCGCTGATGGCGGCCGAATCCGAGTCTTTGAATACGCTCGGTCTCCTGCCGCAGCGCCCCTGGGCCGATGCCTTCGCCGATCACTGGCAGCCCGGCGAGAGGGGCGCGCAGGATGCGCTGGCGACGTTCCTCGATCGGGCCGCCGCTGACTATGCCGCGGGACGCGACCTGCCGTCGGAACGCGCGACCTCGCGGCTGTCCCCGCATCTGCATTTCGGCGAGATCGGCCCCCGCCAGATCGCGGCCGCGGCCCAGGCGCACATGGCCAGGAGTACGGATCGCGGCACCTTCTCCGGGCTGGAAACCTTTCTGCGCGAACTGGGCTGGCGCGAGTTTGCCCATCACCTGCTGTTCCACTTCCCGCAGACCTCGGAACGCAGCCTCGACGCCCGTTTCGAGGCCTTCCCCTGGACCCGCGATCACGCCTCCCGCCTCGAGGCCTGGCAGCGCGGGCGGACCGGAATTCCGCTGGTCGATGCGGGGATGCGCGAGCTTTGGCACACCGGCTGGATGCACAACCGCGTACGCATGGTGGTCGCGTCCTTCCTCACCAAGAACCTGCTGACCCCCTGGCAGGCGGGCGCGCGCTGGTTCTGGGACACCCTGCTCGACGCCGATCTGGCGAACAACACCCTGGGCTGGCAGTGGACGGCCGGCTGCGGGGCCGACGCCGCGCCCTACTTCCGGGTCTTCAACCCCGTGCTGCAAGGCCGCAAGTTCGATCCGCAGGGGCGTTACCTGCGCCGCTGGCTGCCCGAGCTCGCCCGGCTGCCGGACAAGGACCTGCACGCCCCGTGGGAGGCCTCGGCGCAGACCCTGCAGCACGCCGGCATCCGCCTCGGGCGTGACTACCCCAACCCCCTCGTCGATCTGGCAGTCAGCCGCAAGCAGGCCCTCGCCGCCTACCAGAGCATCAAGACGGCGTAACCCACAAGCCGAGCCTTCTTCGTATCGAGCGGCGGAACCTTGTGCCGCATGCCAGCCTCAAAAATCGAGCCGGTTGCCGAGCAATGCCGCTACGCGACAGCCCGGCGCCTGATGGCGCATGATGATCCGATCCGGAAACACCCCCATTCCAGATACACCGCTCGGGAAGCATCGAATGTCCAGGGAATACCGCATGCCCAGCTCGCGCCTCGCCCGGCTCGCCAAGATGGGTCGACTGGCCGGCGGCTTGGCCAGCGGCGTGGTGAGCGAGGGCGCACGCCAGCTCGCCAAGGGCAACCGCCCGCGGCTCGACCAGCTCCTGCTGACGCCGGCGAATGCGCGGCGTCTGGGCGACCGGCTGTCCGAGATGCGGGGCGCGGCCATGAAACTCGGCCAGCTCATCTCCATGGACAGCGGCAACGTCCTGCCGCCGGAACTGAGCGAAGCCCTCGCCCGCCTGCGCGACAAGGCGCACTACATGCCGCTGGGCCAGGTTGCGCAGGTGCTCGAAAACGCCTGGGGCAAGAACTGGGACCGGGATTTCACGCGTTTCATCTTCACCCCGCTGGCCGCCGCCTCCATCGGCCAGGTGCACGACGCGCAGCTGCGCGACGGCCCGCGGGTGGCAATCAAGGTGCAATACCCCAGCGTGCGCCAGAGCATCGACAGCGATGTCGACAACATGGCGACCCTGCTGCGCCTCACGCATGCCCTGCCATCCGAATTCGATCTCACGCCCCTGCTCGCGGAGGCCAAGCGTCAATTGCACGACGAGGCCGACTACCTGCTCGAGGCCGGGCATATCGCGCGCTATGCCGAACACCTGGGCGACGACCCGCGCTACGAGCTCCCGCTGACCCTGCCCGAACGCACCACCGCCGAGGTGCTCTGCATGCACTTCCTCGATGGCCAGCCCATCGAGACCCTGGCCGCACTCCCCAGGACGCAGCGCACGCAACTTGCGACCGATCTGCTGGAACTCGCCCTGCGCGAGGTCTTTGTCTGGGGCGTGGTTCAGACCGACCCGAACTTCGCCAATTACCGCTTCAACCCCGCCAACGGCAAACTGCAACTGCTCGATTTCGGCGCAACCCGCGTCTACACGCCGCCCTTCCGCGACGCCCTGCGCACCCTGCTGCTGTCCGCCATCGACGGCAGCGAGGACGACCTCGCCCGTGCCGCCGCGCAGGTCGGCTATTTCACCGAGGACGATCCGCTACGCTACCGCCAGGCCTTCGTGAAGGTGCTGGGCATTGCCGCCGAACCGGCCCGCCGCGACGTCCCCTTCGTCTTCGCCGGTTCCGACCTGCCCCGACGCATGCGCGACGCGTTGATACAGCTACGCTTCCACGACCGCTTCAGCCGAATCCCGCCCGCCGACATCCTTTATCTCCACCGCAAGATCAGCGGCATGTACCTGCTGATGGCGCGCCTCGAAGTCGCCCTGCCGCTGAGAAAGATCGCCCGGAAAACCGTATCGGCCTAGTCGCCAGACCAAGCGCGCCGATCCGGGCACCAAACCTAGAATCTGAATCGCACCGACGGGCCTCAGGCGTGCGGCACGAACAGCTGCACGTGACTGAGCAGGAAGTCGTGGAAGGTCGCGGCCACGACGGAGAGATTCTTGCCCTTGGGGCGCACGATGTACCAGGCGCGGCGGATCGGGAAGCCTTCGACGTCGAGCACCGCCAGCTCGTTCTGGATGGGGTCGAAATTCAGCGTGCTGCGCGACAGCAGCGCCAGACCCAGTCCGCCTGCCACGGCCTGCTTGATGGCCTCGTTGCTGCCCAGCTCCATGCGGATGTTGAGCGGCACGCCCTGCTCCTGGAACAAACGCTCCATGGTCATGCGCGTGCCCGAACCCTGCTCGCGTACCAGAAAGGTTTCATCGCCCAGCGCGGCAAAGGGAATGCGTCTGCGATCCGCCAGCCGGTGCCCGACCGGTGCGATCACGACGATCGGGTTGTCCATGAAGGCTTCGCTCTCGATGTCCATGTCGTCTGGCGGCACGCCCATGACGTAGAGGTCGTCCTCGTTGCGCGCCATGCGGTCCAGCACCCGGTCGCGGTTGACCACTTCGAGCGAAATGTCGATGCCCGGGTACTGACTGCAGAACGGGCCGAGGATCCGGGGCATGAAGTATTTGGCGGTGGTCACCGCGGCGATTTTCAGCCGCCCCTGCTTGAGGCCCTTGAGATTGGCGACGGCCTGCTCGAAACGGCCCCAGGTATTCAGCCAGTCGGCACAGGTGGCGTAAAGCTCCTGCCCGGCCTCGGTGAGAAAGACCTTCTTGCCGACCTGCTCCAGCAACGGCAGCCCGACCTGTTCGTGCAGGGCACGAATCTGTTTCGACACCGTGGGCTGAGTGACGTGCATTTCCTCGGCGGCGCGCGAAAAGCTGCGCAGCCGAGCCACTGCCTCGAAGGCCTGTAACTGGCGCAGGGTGACATGCATCATGGTCGTATCTCCCGCAGAACTATAGCCTTAAGGATATCGTTTTTATAACGACTATTCATTTTTATTCATTTCACATCTTCCCTAGACTCCCCAGCCATCAGCGATTCGTTTCGCAACGGACGCAAAGGCCTTCAATCAAGGGAGTCTGCATCATGAAAACCCGCCGCACCTTGCCATCCACAGCGATCTTGTGGCCATCCAGCCACATGCATTGCCCATCAGCCGCAGGAGGTCGCCATGCTGCCTAACGCATTCACTCCCGGCTTCGTCCTGGCCGCGCCCGTGCTGCTGTTGCTCGCCGGGCTGATACCGGCCCAATGGGCCAATGCCCAACCCCGCGTGATGGCGCGTCTGTCTGGTGCCGCCGCCTGGCTGGCGTTCGCCAGCGCCATTCTGGCCGCCGTCGCCCTCCCCTTCGACCGCGCACATACCTGGACACTTTCCAGCATCGCGCTGCCGGGCGACGTCGGCGCCTTCTCGCTCAGCGTCTACGTCAACAGCGTCACGGTCATCATGCTGCTGCTGGTGTCCTTCGTCGGCGCGGTGGTGACCCGCTACGCGCGCAACTACCTCAACGGCGACCCCAATCAGGGCCGCTTCAACAAGTGGCTGGCGCTGACCCTGGCGGCCATTCTCATGCTGATCGCCTCGGGCAACCTGCTGATGTTCGCGCTGGCCTGGATCGCCACCAGCCTGTGCCTGCACCAGCTGCTGATGTTCTACGGCGAGCGCCCGGCCGCGGTGCTGGCCGCGCACAAGAAGTTCGTCGCCAGCCGTCTCGGCGACCTGAGCCTGCTGGCGGCGGTCCTGCTGATCGGCTACAGCCTGCACACCCTGGAGTTCGAGGGCATGTTCCGCGCGCTGGCCGCGCTGCAGGGCCCGACGCCCATCGCCCTGCAGGTCGCCGCCATGCTGATCGCGGTCAGCGCGGGGCTCAAGTCGGCCCAGTTCCCCTTCCACGGCTGGCTGATCCAGGTGATGGAGGCGCCGACGCCGGTGTCCGCGCTGCTGCACGCGGGCATCGTCAATGCCGGTGCGTTCCTGGTGATCCGCATGAGCCCGGTCATGTCGCATTCCGAACTGGCGCTAGGGGCCCTGGCCATCGTCGGCCTGACCACCCTCGCGCTGGCCTCGCTGGTGATGCTCACCCAGACCAGCATCAAGGTGTCGCTGGCCTGGTCGACCACCGCGCAGATGGGCTTCATGCTGCTGGAATGCGGCCTCGGCCTGTACAGCCTGGCCATGCTGCACCTGGTTGCCCACTCGCTGTACAAGGCGCACGCCTTCCTCGCCTCCGGCAGCGGCGTCGACGCCTTCCGCGCGCCGGCCATGCCCTATCCGTCGAACGCCTTCAGGCCCGGTCTGCTGCTGGCGGCGCTGCTCATCGGCGGCGGCATGACGCTGGTGGTTGGCGCGGCCTTCGGCATCGGCATCGCCGGAGAGCCCGCCCTGCTGGCGGCCGGCGCCATCGTCGCCATCGCCGTCAGCCAGCTATTGCTGCAGACGGCCGGCGCGCTGAGCGGCGGCGCCCTGCTGCTGCGCGGCCTCGGCCTGAGCGGCGGCGTCGCGGTGGCCTATTTCGCCCTGCACGCCCTGTTCGCGGCGCTCATGCAGGGCAGCGTGCTGCCGCTCCAGTCGCCGCCCGGCGCGTTCCAGTACGGATTGTCTGCGGCCGTGATCGGCGTATTCCTGGCCCTGCTGGTACTGCAGCAGCTGCTCAGGCACAACCCCGCCGCCCTGGGCGAGGGCCTCTACATGCACCTCTACAACGGCCTGTACATCGACGTGTTCATCACCCGCCTGCTGCAGCGCGTGTGGCCCAGCCCGCGGCCGGAACCCGTCGTGCAGCCCGCCCCCTTTGCCCCCGTCACCTCACGAGGAGCCTGACATGGACATGCGTGAAGACTTCACCCTGACAAGCCGGGACGACCGCACCGAGGCGACGCTGGACCGCGCCGAACTGAACCGGCGCATCGACGCCGCCTGCGAACGCATCGCGCCGCTGTGGCCGCTGAAGCACTTCGTCGCCGTCAATCCGTTCTTCGGCCTGCGCGACCATGGCTTCCAGGACGCCTCCGACACCCTGGCGCGGATCACCGGCAACGGCCTGTACATGTCGCGCGAGTACTACCGCGAGCAGCTGGCCAGCGGCCGCATCAGCCGCGACGACCTGCGCCAGGCCATCGAACGCTGCGGCAGCCGGCTCGACGTCGAGGCCGTCGAACGCGCGTTGGCAGCGCCGGCACCGCGGCCGAAACTCGGCATGGCGCCGGTGAGCGAGGTGTTGGAGCGGGTCGAGGGCGGCCTGTGGTCGAGCTTCGTCACCGAAAGCATCAGCCGGCACTGCGCGGCCTATTTCGACCTCGGCCAGGCCATCGTCGCCATGCCCTGGCGCGGGCAGTCTCTCTATCAGTCGTGGCGCAAGGCCGCGGCCATCGACCGCAGCCCGGCGATGATGGGCCTGCGCGACTTTCGCGCCGCGGTCGGCCGCCTGCCCGCCGACCCGCGCGACGCCATCGCGCTGGCCATCGGCCGGCTGGGCATCCAGGACGCGGCGGTGGAGCGCTACCTGCACGCCTCGCTGATGAGCATCGGCGGCTGGGCGGCGTGGGCACGCTACCTGCGCTGGCAGGCGGAGCTGGGCGGACGGCGCGACGACGCCATCGTCGATCTGCTCGCCATCCGCCTGATGTGGGACATGCTGCTGTTCGAGGAGAAGCGCTCGCCCGCGCTGATCGCGCGCTGGCGCGAAATGCTGGCCGCCAGCATGCGTCCGCCTTCGGCCAAGCGCCAGGCCGCCGCGGAAATCGACCGCATCCTGCTGAACGCGATGGAGATCGGCTTCCAGCGCAGCGTGATCGCCGGGCTGACCGGCGAATCGCGGCCCGCGCCGCACGTGTTCCGCCCGCCGGTTCAGGCGGCCTTCTGCATCGACGTGCGCTCCGAGGTGTTCCGCCGCTCGCTGGAAACCGTGGCGCCGGCGGTGCAGACCGTCGGCTTCGCCGGCTTCTTCGGCATCTTCATCGAGCACGTGCCGCTGGGCGCCGCCCAGGGCCGCAGCCACGTGCCGGTGATCTTCAATCCGGGCTACCGCATTCAGGATCGGGTCAAGGGCGATGATGCCGACGGCCTGCAGCAGCAGCGCCGCCGGCGTATCGGCCTGCACAAGGCCTGGAAGGGCTTCAAGCTGTCGGCGTCCTCGTGCTTCTCCTTCGTCGAGTCCGCCGGCCTGAGCTACGGCCCCAAGCTGCTCAGCGACAGCTTCGGCTGGACCCGTCCGGTGCCCGATCCGCACAGCCAGGGCATCGCCAGGCGCGACATCGTGCGCATCGGGCCCAGCCTTGAGGCGGTGGGCGACGGCGACGCGGGCATCCCCGCCGAAGACCGGCTGGGACACGCCGAACGCATCCTGCGCGCCATGTCCATGACCGCGAACTTCGGCCGCCTGGTGCTGCTTGCCGGCCACGGCAGCAGCACGGTGAACAATCCGCACGCCACCGGCCTCGACTGCGGCGCCTGCGCGGGTCAGACCGGCGAGGCCAGCGCCCGCGTGGTCGCCGCGCTGATGAACGACCCCGCGGTGCGCCGCGGGCTCGCCGGGCGCGGCATCGTGATCCCCGAGGACACCTGGTTCGTCGCCGGCCTGCACGACACCACCACCGACGAGCTGCGCCTGTTCGACACCGACGACGTGCCCGCCGCGCTCGCCGGCGACCTCGCCCAGCTGCGCCAGTGGCTGGAACAGGCGGGGGACCTCGCGCGCATGGAGCGCGCCGCGTTGCTCGGCACCGCCGGGCAACCCGACCGCGCGGTCGAAGCCGACGTGCGCCGGCGCAGCCGCGACTGGTCCGAGGTGCGGCCCGAGTGGGCGCTGAGCAACAACGCCGCCTTCATCGCCGCGCCGCGCGCGCGCACCGCGGACATGGACCTCGAAGGCCGCGCCTTCCTGCACGACTACGACTGGCAAAAGGACGAAGGCTTCAAGATCCTGGAGCTGATCATGACCGCGCCGATGGTGGTCGCCAACTGGATCAACATGCAGTACTACGGCTCGGTAATCGACAACCGCCGCTTCGGCAGCGGCAACAAGGTGCTGCACAACGTGGTCGGCGGCGCCATCGGCGTACTGGAAGGCAACGGCGGCGACCTGCGCGTCGGCCTGCCGCTGCAGTCGCTGCACGACGGCCGGCGCTGGATGCACGAGCCGTTGCGCCTGTCCGTGTTCATCGAGGCGCCGCAGGCCGCGATCGACGACGTGATCGCCCGCCACGAACTGGTCCGCCAACTGGTCGAAAACGGCTGGCTGCACCTGTTCCGCATCGGCGACGACGGCGTCTTCCGTCGCCTGTCAGACGGCGGCTGGGAACGCAGCGACACGTCGCTCGCGGCCGCCGCGTAAGCGCGGCGCTGGCCTACTGCCTGCAGGGATGGTGAAACCGCGCAGGGACGCGCAACCTTCACGGCCGCCGAAACGGCGAACTGCATCTCGAAAACGCCCCCGATGAAACCTCAACCCTACCGGGGCCGGCAGGTCGTCCTGCCGACCCTGCACGCCAAATCGCAGGCGATCGCCCCGGCCTTCGCCGAGCGGCTCGGCGCGCAGGTCGTGGAACACCCGTGCGATACCGATCGCTTCGGCACGTTCAGCGGCGAGGTCGCGCGCGAAGGCACGGCGCTGGACGCCGCCCGGCGCAAGGTGGCGCAGGCATTCGCCGACACCGACGCCGAGCTGGCGCTGGCCAGCGAAGGCAGTTTCGGCCCGCACCCGGAGACCGGCTTCATCCCCGCCGGTCAGGAATTGCTGCATTTTGCCGACCGTGCGCGCGACTTCGCGCTGACCGTATCGCTGACCACCGCCGAGACCAACTATCGGATGGCCGAGGTGGACAGCCTCGACGCGCTGACCGAATTCGCGCAGCGGGCGCGCTTCCCGTCGCATGCGCTGATACTCGCCACGGGGCCGCGCGACGCGCGGCGCAGGGTACTCAAGGGCATTCGGGATGAAACGGCTCTGGCGCAGGCGTTCGCGAACCTGCTGCGCGAATCGGGGGAAACCGCGGTCTGGGTCGAAACCGACATGCGCGCCTCGCACAACCCCACGCGCATGGCCGCGATCGCACAACTGGCGCAAACGTTGGCGACGCGCCTGGACACGCCGTGCCCGGCCTGTGGACTGCCCGGCTGGGGTCAGGTCGATGCGCTTACGGGTCTGCCGTGCGCCTGGTGCGGCACGCCCACGCGCCTCGTCCACAGCGTGGTCCACGGCTGCGTGAAATGCGGCCACAGCGAGCGGCGGGAACGCCCCGACGGACGCGCAACCGCCGACCCCGGGCACTGCCCCGAGTGCAACCCATGACCGATGACGGCGCGGATTACCCTCACCCCCGCGCTCAGGCGGGCGACTGCAGCTTCCAGTCGAGCCGCGTGCCGGCCATCAGCGGAACGATCGAACCAACGCCGGGGATTTCGACGCGCTCGGGGATCGTCCACGGCTCCTTGACCAGGGTCACCGTGCCCGCATTGCGCGGCAGGCCGTAGAAATCGGCGCCGTAATGGCTGGCGAAGGCTTCCAGACGGTCAAGCGCGCCCAACTCGTCGAAGACCTGCGCATACAGCTCCAGGGCGGTCGGCGCGCTGTAGCAGCCGGCGCAGCCGCAGGCCGACTCCTTGGTCGAAAGCTCGTGCGGCGCCGAATCCGTGCCCAGGAAGAACTTGCTGGAACCGGACACCGCGGCCGCGCGCAGCGCTTCCTGGTGACTGCGGCGCTTGAGCACCGGCAGGCAGTAATTGTGCGGACGGATGCCGCCGGCCAGCAGGTCGTTGCGGTTGAGCAGCAGATGCTGCGGGGTGATCGTCGCCGCCACGTTGGCGCCGGCCCCGGCCACGAACTCGGCCGCGTCCTTGGTGCTGATGTGCTCCAGCACGATCTTCAGCTCGGCGAACCGCTCGGCGATGGCGCGCAGGTGGCGGTCGATGAACTCGCGCTCGCGGTCGAAGATATCCACGCCGCGGTCGGTCACCTCGCCGTGCACCAGCAGCATGATGCCGTGCGCCTCCAGAATTTCGAGAATGGGGTACAGGCTGTCCAGGTTGGCGACCCCGGCGTCGGAATTGGTGGTCGCCCCGGCCGGATACAGCTTGACCGCGCGGACGCCTGCGGCCGCGGCGCGCGCGATCTCGTCGGCGTCGAGAGTATCGGTCAGATACAGGGTCATCAGCGGCTCGAACGCCGAGCCTTCCGGCCGGGCGTCGAGCAGGCGCTGTTTGTAGGCAAGCGCCTGCTCGACCGTCTTCACCGGCGGCACCAGATTCGGCATCGCGATGGCGCGCCGGAACACCCGCGCCGTCGCCCGCACCGTCTCCGCGAGCATCGCGCCGTCGCGAAAGTGAACATGAAGGTCGTCGGGAGTCTGAAGCGTGAGTGTCTGCATCCGGCAATGCTAGCGTTCCGCGCCCGGAATTAGCAATCTCACGAATATCGGCAACGGCGCTCGCGTCAAGGTACTGAGCAAACCGGTGGTCTGCACCTTTGCCCTGCACAGCATAAAATGACAGTCGCTGGGCAACGGAATATCGCGGCTGCGATTAAGTGGCGGAGAGGGAGGGATTGCTCGGCGCGTCCTGCGCCTCGTCCCTGCGGGACCGCCGCTCGCGCGGCGTGCCGATCCGTTCCGGACGAATCGGTCGAACCCATGAGGCTTCTCACCCTCCATTCGGAAGGATCAGATGGCAATCGCTGTGGAACGGAATATCGCGGCTGCGATTAAGTGGCGGAGAGGGAGGGAATCCGGATATCCAGATACAATACCTCTACAATCAATAAGTTACAAGAACGCTTAACTCGACTAGTGTACCACTCTGGCGTATCAGTTTAACTATCTAATATCCACAAAGAACATTGATCTGTCAATCGCGCTTTACGAATAGCCTCGAAACATCCCCCTTGCGGTCACTGGCTGCTTCCATCAGGATATCCGTTGTAACAAAATATAATGGCCGCTGCCTGAGAATGGCTGAGCTTCTGCAATTACTCATAAGTCAGTATATTAGGGAACAAATGGCGTCGACTGCGGTCATAATTGGGTATGAAGAACGATGGCCGGACATTGACCCGCGAGACGCTGGAAGCGATGCGCTTCATGGCGCTGGAGCGGATGGCGGAGGGCGAATCGCCGGCAGCGGTCTCGGCGTCGTTCGGGATGCACCGGACTTGGGCGTACAAGGTACGGCTGAAGGTGCGCGGGCGCGGCCAAGGCAAGCGGGCCCTGCAGTTGCGGCGGGCCCCCGGGCGGCGCCGGAAGTTGACCGATGCCCAAGGACGGCAAGTGTTCCGGTGGGTCAACGGCAAGAACCCGCGGCAGTATGGCTTCGACTTCGGTTTATGGACACGCCAGATCGTGCGCGAACTGATCGCACAGCGATTGGGCGTTTCGCTGAGCTTGGCCTCAGTGGGCGCGTTGCTGGCGCGGGTCGGCTTGACCGCGCAAAAGCCACTCCAGCGTGCGTATCAGCGGGATCCTGACGCGATCGAGCGCTGGCAACGGGAAACCTATCCGGCGATTGCCCGCCAAGCCAAGCGGGACAAGGCCGATATCTATTTTTGGGACGAGTCAGGTTTTCGTGCCGACTCGGTGCATGGCAAGACATGGGGCGCCAAAGGACACACGCCGGTCGTCTCGGTGCCCGGACAGCGTCAAGGGATCAGTGCCGCCTCGGCGGTCAGTGCCAAGGGGGCGTTCTGGTTCACGACTTACAAGGGCGGCTTGAACGGCGACCTGTTCGTGACCTTCCTACAGCGCCTGATGCGCGGCCGACGCAAGCCGCTGCATCTGATCCTCGATAATCTGCCTGCGCACAAGACCCGCGCCGTCAAAACGTATGTCGCCAAGTCAAAGGGCAAGTTGACGTTGCACTTCCTGCCCGGCTATGCCCCCGAACTCAATCCCGACGAGCTGGTCTGGAGCCACGCCAAGCGCACGGGCAATGCCCGCCGGCCGTTGCGTGCCGGAGAACGTCTGGAAGATCGCATCCAGTTTCAACTCGCCGACATGGCCGCACAGCCGAATCTGATCCGCTCATTCTCCAGGCATCCAAGTGTTGCCTATATTACTGACTGCTGAGTAATTCGGAGTGTATCGTGAGTTACCCTGTCGTGTTCTTATGGTGTGTTCCACGCTCTGTCTCCACAGCATTCGAGAAAATGGTGGATAACCGTGGAGACTTTAAAGTTTATGGAGAACCTTTTATCACGCCTTATAAATTGTTTGCTTCTGGAAGGGTCGCAGAATCAATGACTGATATTGAGAAGGTGGTTGAACATTTGAAAGAGGCAAGCTGTTCGAGCCCTGTGTTTGTCAAAGAGATGACTTATCACATGAAGCCATTCCATAATTTTTCATTTCCTGATAACGTTATACACAGTTTCCTGATCCGTCATCCAAAATTTGTTTTGCCGTCTCTTTATAAAATGCGGGAAAACTTCACATATGAAGAAACAGGGTATGAGGAATCATTCCGATTTTATAATACTCTCATGCATGGTACTGGAACTGCCCCCTTGGTTATTGATGGTCAATCACTCCGTGAATATCCGCAAGAAGTCGTTCGGCATTATTTTGAAAGCCTTGGATTAGATCCAAAACTAGAATCTCTACGGTGGAATTATGGGTCGCGCCCTGAATGGCAAGATCGAGAAGATTGGCACGCGCTTGCAAATAAAAGCAACGGTTTTGTCGCGCAAGGAGAAACTGCATTTGAAATTTTAGAGCAACCTCGCATACGAATAATCTATGACAATTGTCTTGCATTTTATAGAGAGTTAAAAAAAGGCGTCGCATACGAGCATAAAACTGATCGTCAGTAAAGGCAATTCAAATCATGAGCATCTGAGGTCGGGCAGAGTGATATAGAGTGGATGGGCAACAGCCATTATATTGGCTTTCGGCAAAGGATAGCTGCCAAAAGTGGGTTGTTTATAACCGTCGAGTTAAGCCAACAAACTTAGCAGGGTAGTAAATTGTATCTAGGAAATCTCAAATATACAGGTTAACATCGATTTCGAAATATGGGAATGGGAAATAGAGGATTACTAAGATGCCAATCATTGTTAAAAGTGCGTCGCCGGTCTGGGAACGAGATAATCATTGGAGTTCTTTGTTGCTTGGCGAAATAGGCGGTGTCTATGTGCGCCATAGGCATATGAAAGAAATGAGTACGAATTTGCATATGCATCCTGGCGCCGAAGAAACTTTTTTTGTCCTTGATGGCTATATGACCTTGGAAGTTGACGGCAAGAGATCCTTACTTTCTAAGGGGGATTTGGCTGTGGTCTCAGCCGGCGAAAAACATCGACTCATCATTGATCATCATGTTGAACTCCTGGTTATTGATAATATACAACCCACAAAAATGTGATTAGCATGGCAAACAAAACATTTGTGAGAATTGATGAGTTTACTATTTCTAGTTTAGTAGATTGGAAAACCTGTCTTTGCTGTATTGCGAAAATAGAGGATCGATAAGTTATGGGTCTTGCTACTTCGTTCCGGAAATCTCAGTTTTGTGCGCTAGATCTTCTGATTGATCATCATCGCCTGCCGAGTGATGCAGCATCTGCTCGGATAGTAAGCGAGATTCTGAGGATGCTGGAGCCGTCTATTGCTCATGAGAAGCTAGATAGTATAATCCACTTGGCTCTGGACATTACTGTAATATCTGCTGCTAGATATTGCTCTAAACCGCGAATCGAAGCTCTAAAACGTCTGTCTATATTTTATAAGGCGGATCAGCCCACTAATAGTGAGGATTGTATTCCAGAGTTAATACGCTTACTGCGTGCGCTCCGATTTATGATTGACAAATATGCTAATATCGAATTATTCGAACCAGTACATTTTGACGATAATCAGAGCCCAGTAGAAATTATTACTTATCAGATATTCTCACTGTTGATAAGCCATTGCGATCCTGAATACACAGCCAAAGCTGGGATGTTTTTATTAAAGAGCGGTTGGCTTCGACAGAACGACCCCGGCGGCTATGATCCTGCTGGTTGTGTGGCCTACGATGAGATGCGAAGGGTTTTGGCGCCGAAAACACGTTGTATTTTTGCTACTAAAGGGAAATATTGGGGAGCCCCCAAGTGGCAGATGAATGGGACATTTGAAGATAATATCTTCAGGATCGCAATGGCTCTTGACAAATTTTTAAAAATCGGTCGAAAAGAAGGAATGGATGGCTTTCTTCTAAAAGCACCTGCGGAGTTTAGTGCGACGGTCAATATTTTGGCTAGAAGCACGGCTCGTATATTGCAGGGTCTCAGCGTGATTGACCCGGACGAAGCTGGGTGCCTGTCCAGGCAAATCGAAGCGCCCGAATGGAAATTCCGGTTTGTTAGAGAAAGTATGTTTATAAGTACATTCGGCGCTTGCTACCCAGAAAAACATCCAAGGAATACCTATAGCATGGATGGAACCTATTTCTTCTTCCAGCCAGATTATTCGTTACGTATGCAGCCCATGCTTTCAGAGAGAATGGAAGTCGAAACCAGGTTGCGGATATTGAAAGCATTCGAAAAGTCTGGTGGCTGGTATAGTAATGATAACAAGTGCTACGAGGCGGCTCGATATGTCCGCCCAGTAGCGGCTGAGGAGCCCCCAGTCCGCTGGTGGGATTATCTCGAATTGTAAAACCCTACTTGATTGTCACCAACATCCAGTTCTCATACTGGTTTTTGGTGGAGTATCAGCGTTCCAGCCTTTGTGCTCGACCCGGCGCACCGACACCCCGGCCAGATACATCTCGATCAACGACTCCTCGATCGAGCAATAATCTGCAACCAAGGGTCTGCGCCTGCTGTTATCGAAGAGGTGAAGCGAAACATAAATAAACCAATATTACAATATATCCAAAAGACTCTAGAATTTCTTAATGGAAGGGCTATACCCATTTACAATTCCAGATGAAAAAAAACCACCACATTCATGCATTCTGGTACACGACTCACACTCTGAGACAAATTCATTCTTCCAATCAGAGATGGACTTGACACTGAATCTCTCTAAATCCTGAGGTATTAAACAAAGCTGGTGATTGTAAATCGAAACAGGGATGCCGTATGCATCCAATGTTCGTACCGCCGCACGAAGTTCACTCTGGTAGTCTACCGGGTCTATCCAGAGCTCATTGAGATTGGCCAGGGTGAAGCCCGTCATTTCCAAGCCCATTAGGGCGACCTGATCCACAAAAAGCAAATTACGGGCAATAAACTCGGCAAGATCAGGCAACCCCTGGGATGTTAGCTTGTGTAGGACAACACGTAACTCAACCTTTTGTTGGTGTTGTTTCAGGTTAAGTATGCCTCTGATCGTCTCATCAAAAGCCCCTCTCGATTGCACCACATAGTCATGGCGTGTGGGATCAGATGAATACAAGGGTATTCCGAGCATCAAGTTTTGGTGCTTAATAGTTGCATATCGCCCTGTGAATTCCACGTCAGAGAATGCGCGGCCATTTGACAGGATGTGCAACGCAGCATTGGGAAGATACGACTGTATGTGCCTGATCAGTTGCAGGAACCCATCTCGATAAAGTGTTGGCTCTCCACCTGTGATGCCTAGGGTTTGTGTGGATCTCGGCATGAGTCGAATCGCATCGAACGCCTCATCCAAGAGCCAGCTATCGTCACTGCGCTTAGGTGGCTGGGAACACATCAAACAATAGTGATTACATCGTTCGGTCAGGAGAAGGCTGTTATGACGGGAGTTAGCTCGGTAAAGTGAGCGGATCCCAGTCTCGGATAGCGCAACGACGTCACCTTCACCCAAATAATCAAAACTTTCCGGGACCACAGTGTAGTTACTTGCTTCTGCCCATGAAGAAGGTGTCTTGCCAATGAATATGTAATGCTCATATCCGGGAGGTGGCGAGCCATCATGGTGGTAAATAAGCGCCTTTTGAGCTCTTAGAGGTAACGGCAAATTATCATTTGTGGTTAGGCTATAAACTCTACGCCGCTGACTATTGTCGTGCTGCGCTTCCGATACGCTTAATACTTTCCCTGAGAGCGTTAACATTTATTAACCCAGCGTTTGAAAATTTCAAGCGCCTCTGTGTCGTTACGGATCTTGTCGAGAAGATATCGAATTATTCCCATAGTGCGCTTGCAGAACTCGGATTCTGGCTTTCGGCCAAGCATGTCACCAAAGGTGGCATGGTGAAACACTGGATCAGCGCCGCACCAAGACTCAAAAGCACAGTCGCTGCACATCGGAGCGGAAAGGGTGAAAGAATCTTCCAGAGCACTTAGCAGGGCATCAGATGTAAAGATTTCCTTGTATGTGTTTTCATGGAGATTGCCCATCCTGAACGATGAATCACCCATCTCATGAAGCATTCGGCTTTCGTCAGAGGCATAGACGTCGCCGTCATAGTTGAACACGACCGCAGCAATGCCCACTCCTGCGGGGTTCTTAAGATCAACAAACCCGGGGTCATTCACGGCAAACATCTTGGTCAAAATGATGGTCGAATAATGCTCGACGAACCGAATACCTTTCCGGTTTAGGTCAAGGATGTACTCCACACCTTCTTTGTAGAACTGCAGCCAGCGTTCAGCATTATATGCTTGGTAGCTTTTTGTCTTGACCGCAAAGCCATAGGGCGAAAGGTGGCGGAGAAAAATACTATCGAAGCCGAATCTAAGGTATTCATCGATGATGTCTGTTACACGGGTCATGCTGGCAGGCGAGGTCGTCATCAACGCTGATACTGCGTCATAACCGACAATGTCGCGCGCACGTCGCAAACCGTCAGAAAAGCGCTCGTGGCTATCTCTACCAGGACGAGGTCGATTCTTGTTGTGGAGGTCTGCGGGGCCATCTAGTGACGAGGACAGATATATATGGTGATCACGGCAATATTCGAGAATATCGTTAGTGGCTAAAGAAAGTGAGGTTGCAATAACAAACTGGAGATCACGTTGCTCTATTTGGTTACGCTCTTCCGCTTTTTCCACAACATACCGGATCAGTTCGAAGTTCAGAAGGGGCTCTCCACCCTGGAACTCAATCTTGATAGCTTCGTTGGGCGACCGAAAAACCATGTCCAAAGCCTTGTTGGCTGTTCCTTCAGACATGTCATATGCCAGCTTGTTATCCGACTGACGCGACACCTGGCAATATTGACAACTATGATCGCAGCGAAGGCTGACGACAAAGATGTGCAAGTTTGTGAAATTCCGTAGCGGCAACAGGCGTGTACGAGTTTTCAGGGCTAGTAACGACAAAGCCCAGTAATCAGACGGCTCTTTCAACACCTGAATGCGACGTAACGCCACATAGTCAGGATCATTACTAGGTAAGGACTTTTCCACCAAAGGGTCGAGCTTGTCACGGCCCATGATGACGAATTCGCCCACGGAATTTGTTACCACTATATTTTCAAAATCAATTGACTCGAATCTGAATGGGAGCAGGCTGTAGTTCCCGTTTTCTGCGCGGAACTCATCGATACCGACGAACTTGCTCATTCCTGCAAGCCACTCTTGGAGAAAGCGAGCGACAAAATGAGATCCCTGACAGGTGCTGTCTCTACCTTTATCTTTTCACGCAATTCCTGGTCTAGCAGTTCCCGCTTGAAATCAGCGATTAGCACATCTAGGTCACTATTTTTTTTTATAGGCTCGATAGAGCATATAATTTCACTGTCAGAAGTGGATATCTGAATAGTTAGCCGATCTATGAATCGGTACGCGGCTTTCTGAACGGCGTCAATGGAATAGCATGTGCAATCTAGCGCAAGGTTCTGCATTTGATCAGCCCCCTAAGACGAAAATAACCAGAGAGCATCGGTCTTACTGGATTGGTATCTTTCTAGTAGCCGTTGTTTGAACTGCTTGAGTAGTGCGATACGTGCGAGCTGTGAGAAGCATGCGACCAGTGGTCAGCAACCATTAGGCCACCCTGCCCCATCCGTTTCAGGACAAAATCCCTGTCGCTTAGCGCAGCGGATGGCCGATGTGCCTTTAGGGAAGGAATGTTGATTAACGTAGCCGTGACAGTTGTCGGCCATGTATCAGAAGGATTGTTCGGAGTAAGCATCGCTTGGGCCTGAGATGCGGCTGCAAATGTCGCAGAGAGGACAGCAAATTTAGTCATGAATTTCTTATTCATTATGATTCACACTCCCAGCAGCATTTAATGCTCTACCCTACCATATGGTTAGTTTTTGTTAAGACTCTCAAGTCAAACCTTTTTTATTCCGATATTTCAAGTGCATCATCGGCCTCGATGCCAAGTTTGCTACCCTACTCTCCGGCTTGTGATGTTTCAAGAGTAGTTGTACTGGTTCACGGCAAGGCCCGGGCTCATCTGCGCAAGCGCCTCACCAGCACACCCAGCGGTATGCTCTCCATATCGGCCGACAACATGCGCAGCCAGAACTGTGATTCGGGGAACACGAGCGGCGCGGCGCCGCGCTTGACCAGTGGCGCGCGAGCCCGCGCCATCGCCCGGAACAATTCTTTACGCTGCGTGCGGATCCCTCTATAGCCCGGCCGGCGCATCTCGTGATTGATCAGCGCCTGCGCCTGACGCGGATCTTGATGCCGCGCCAAGGCCACGGCGTGCTTGAGTAGCAAGCGATACGCGTCGGTCGGCAGTCGCCAAGTCCAGCGCTCTACGCTACCAGGTCGTGGGTAGCGGACCAACTCCAGCCCCATGATGTGAATGCGATGGTGTTTGTCCTGCGCGGCGTACAGCTTCTCCAGCGTCGTCACCGGACCTTCACCCTCCCGACTGACCAACAACAGCCACCAGAGATGGCCATCCTCGACGCGCCCCACAAAACCCATATGCAATCGGGCACGGGCAAGCTTGTGTCGGCGTCGCTGCCGCGCCTCGGATGCCGACTCGAGCACCCCGTAACGCTCGGCGAACTTGGTGACCAGTGCTTCCGCGCGTTCGAGTGGCACGAGGCCTGAGGTATGCCGATCATGTCCGCGTGAGACTGCGTTGATGATGGCACGGGAAGCGTGCAGCGTATCCCTGATGAGGTATGAGTGTGCGTCCATACCTAGTAGTAGGGGGACGACAAAATTAGAGCGCTTCTCCCTCGCGCGCGCGAGGGCACGGATTCGCGCCTGATTCCATAGGCTGCGCAGGCGATGCCTCGCGCGCGCGAGGGCACCCCTATGGCAATAGCCGACGGTCTCTCTGGATCCATGCGGCCGCGTCTGCGCGCTAGGGGGAGGCGCTTGGTCGAGGCCGCTGATTTTTCGCGTGTGCGGCGAAGCCGCAGCCGCGCAATGATCCGGACACGAAAGTGGCCGCTCCATAAAGAGAGATTCCTAAACTGGGCGAGATGACCATCGCCCTAATGTATTGATCCACCTAGGATAAGTGAGAAAATATGAAGGAGACACAGACGCGAAAGCGTCATCAACGTGGGCCTGTTGGCCCGCTCCCTGCCAGTTCAGTGAGGGGGCTGCCAACCCCCTCGTAATCTCTTGGAAGGTAGGGCGCCACCCTACCGGAACTGCTGTAGCCGCGTGCTCGTAATGGAGCTGGCGCGGCTGCGATGAGCGCGGCGGGTGAAACTCCCGACTCGACTCAATCCGACTATCCGGAGCAATCAGGTAGATTGGGCGACACGGACACGGGCCCGCGGAGGAAATGCCGCGGCGTTCCGGTTTGACGCGAAAATCTGGTACTCAATCCATATCCCCGGGACGAGCGCAAGCGCGTGACGGGTGCTGCAGACGTAGGCTTAGCTACAGGGTAATCTGTAGATCGTACGATGGCCGCGAGGCCGACGGCATGGACCGTTCAGGGTACGGGGCACCTGGGGAAGCCCGGGGCCGATGCATAGCTCAAGCGTCTAACGGCGTCCTCGATGAGGGATGCTGTGCAGAGCATATAGACAGCCGTTGGCCCGCAGCGTAGCGGGTTAATCGGTAGCTGGGATTGATGAGTCTGGTAAGTCACCGGCTATGGAATCTCGCGGGACTGACACCGGGCAACCGGGTGAGCGTATGCGATGACTCGATCATGACAGCGGCGGCGATATATTGCGTAGTAGCGTCTAACTAACGTGGGAAGCACCTGGGCCAATGAGCGGTAGGCAACCGCTGGGTTTGGCGTCGCAAGGCGCTGTACAGGTGTGGGAGATCGGGCAAGTAGCGGTGCGGCGCATGTGCGCCGGCCGGACCTGCAGAGCTGAACCGATACGAAGGGTTCTGCAGGCGAAAGCCCGAAGCAGTGATAAGAGACTAAAGCCCCTGGCAGGGCACGAGGTGGCTAACGGGACAGGGTGGTACCTGGACCGCTTTCCATCGACCGTCATCAAACCTTGGCGTGGCAGCCATGGCGACGGCACGAGGCGCGTGGATCATTAGGATTCGCGAGTGTGACTTTTGTGGACAAAACGTCGGATAAAGGAATCCGGCGCATTCGGCCCCGCCCCCTCATTGGGGGGCGCGGCCAT
The DNA here is from genome assembly GCF_000754095.2 of Acidihalobacter prosperus. NCBI lineage: Bacteria > Pseudomonadati > Pseudomonadota > Gammaproteobacteria > Chromatiales > Ectothiorhodospiraceae > Acidihalobacter > Acidihalobacter prosperus. Next base: position 93,171 of record NZ_JQSG02000001.1, on the reverse strand, counting down.
CTATATCCGGCCGCTGCCGATGGCTGCAGCAAACCGGCATCCGCCCCTGCACCTTGAGCAAAGTCGCGGTGCGGCTTTGCACGACTTGGGGGCAGTTTTGCGTATGCCTACACCTGGATCGATGACGTCACTATCCCCGGAGTCTTGCCTCAGTGGCTGGGGTGACGCGGGATCTCCAAACCCGGATATTGAATCCGGCTGATCGCTTCGTGCAGTCGGATCAGGCTGAAACGCTCGCCATAATGGCGTCCGGTTTTCTGCCCATCGCTATGCCCCATCAGGGCGTCAGCGATCTCTTCGTCCAGCCCGGCGTCGCGGCAGGCACTCCGAAAGCGATGTCGGAAGCTGTGAAATACCTTAGACCTGTCGGTGATCTCAAGATCACTGCGCAGGTATCTCATGAAGGCTTTGGAGAAGGTGGACGAGTATTTGCCGTCCTTGTCCGGGATCAGGCTCGGAAACAGTCGGTGATGGCGCTGCGCCCTCACCTGCTCGACATAATCCAGAAAACCGGCGGCGATGACGGCCGGATGCAGCGGCAGGCGTCGGCGCGAGGCGGTATTTTTGAGTCGCTTCCCCACCGCCTCGGCGCCTTGCGTATGGGTCGCATCGGTGTCGTCGTCGATATTGAGGTAGTCGATACCTTCGGCGTGCTGCACGTCGGCTACACGCAGTTGCGCCAATTCCTCGACCCGGCAGCCTTGGTAGAGCGCCAGCAGCGGCAACCAGATGCCGGCGGCACCCGTCTTGCGTCCCAAGCCCCGGGTGTAGAGCGTGGGCCCGAAGATGCGCTTGAGATCGTCGAGGTCGAAGGGCTTGCGCTGACGGCGATCGCCCCTGGGGATCGAGACTCGCTGGGCGGGGTTATAGCGTAGCTTGCCGCTATCGATGGCGACGTTGAACAGGGCGCATAGCAAGGCGATTTTCTTGCTGACGGTCTTGGCGCTGAGGCCCTGGGCGATACACTGGTCACGGTAGGCGATCACTTCCTGGCGCTCGATCGCCTCTAGGGGCTTATGGGCGGTGAGTTGTTGGAATGCATCGACCACTCGGCGCACGTCGGCCACGGTACGGGCCGGACGGCTGGGGTCGAAGCGTTTCCAGTCCTCGAAGGCGATCTCGAGGCTCAGGCCCGGGGTGGTCGGCGAACGGGGCGTCAGCGGCGCCTCAGGCGTCCAGACGACTTCTCCGGCATCGCGCGCAAGCTGCTGGTCGTGGACCTCGGTCACCGTCTGCAGGAAGCGGTAGAGCAGCCTGCGGTAGCCTTCCGTGTCTTTTTGATCGATATGCAGCCCATTGAGATACAAAAAACCTTTCAGCGCCGGCTCAACCGCCTCCAGCGCGCTCTGGCTGAGCGTTTCCTTGAGCGCGGCGCGTGTGACTTCACGTTCGGCGTGACCTGTCCGGCGCTCTTCCGCCGCCTGTCCGAGAATACGGATCTGTTCGTCGCCGGCCAGCGCCTGATGCCGCCAGTGCATGCAGATCTCTTGAATCAGCGCTTCATCCACGACCCGGCCAGTATCGGACCGCTGGCGGGCAGCGATCTCATCACGTAACATCGCGCAGCGTCGGTCGAAGTCGGCCGAGGCACGACGGGCCAGACTACGCGCTTCCTGGGGATCTCTGGTCTTGAGCGAGAACTTCTCCTCGCGTTTACCCAAGTACAATTGCAGGTCGACAGGAATCTTGGCGCGGAAGTAATAAATCCCGCCCCGCCTGAGTAGATGGGTCTGTAGAGACATGTCTGGCATCCCAAGTAGTGTACCCGCTTGGTGTACCAGTCGAATAGCGCTAAGTATTGATTCCTAATAAATTATCTGGAATTCAATGCCTTATGTATTATATGGCGGAGAGGGAGGGATTCGAACCCTCGATACGGGGTTACCGTATACACACTTTCCAGGCGTGCTCCTTCAACCACTCGGACACCTCTCCGGATACTGCGGCGGCCGCGGGTATACCGCTGACCGGCCGGCAAGACTACCCGATCGCGCGCCTGCTGTAAACGTGGCGCGGTCAGTTTCCGGTCAGTGCCCAACGCATGAGGCGCTTGGGTGAGACACGACCGTCGTCGAGGATCTCGCCGATGCCGAGAAACCGGTCCTCGGCGTCGTTATAAAGGCGTACGAGCCCGGATACCGGCGCATGCGGCACCCAGATGGCCTGCCCCTGACCCAGGTAATGCGAGGCGTCCGCGCCGAGACGTACCTGCGGCCAGCGGGTCAGCGCGGCATCGACAGCGAGCAGCGTTGCGTCAAGCGCTTCGGATCCTGCCTCGGCCCGTTCGCGGAGCTGCTCCAGGGTGTACATTTGCGGCGCGTCGAAGGGACTGACACCCAGCCGGCGCAGGGCGGTGACATGCGCGCCGCAGCCCAGGGCTTCGCCGAGGTCGTCGATCAGTGTGCGGACGTAGGTGCCGCTGCTGCAGCGGATGTCGAAATCCAGGTTGTCGTCCGCCCGATGCAGCAACTCGAAGCGCTCGATACGCACACGTCTGGCCTTGCGCTCGACCTCGACACCGGCACGCGCCAGCTCGTAGAGGCGCCGACCCTCATGCTTGAGTGCGGAATACATGGGCGGCACCTGTTCGATTTCGCCGCGCAGGGAGACCATGGCCGCCTCCAGGCTGGCGGCATCGAATGCCGGCACGGCGCGGCGGGCAATCACATGCCCTTGCGAATCGGCGGAGTCGGTACGCACGCCAAGCTGCGCGCTTGCCTGGTAGTGCTTGTCGGCTTCGAGTAGATAAGCGGAAACCTTGGTGGCTTCGCCGAGGCAGATCGGCAGCAGGCCGGTGGCCAGGGGATCGAGGCTGCCCGTGTGACCGGCCTTGCGCGCGCGGAATATCCGCTTGACGGCCTGCAGGGCCTGGTTGGAGCTCAAACCCTGGGGTTTATCCAACAGCAGTACGCCGCTGACGTCGCGGCGTTCGACGGGGCTACGCGGGGCCAAGGCTCAGTCCTCCGAGCCTCGCTCGCGATCCTTGCGCCTGGCCTGTTCGATCAGTTCGTCCACACGCGCGCCACGCAGCTCGCTGTCGTCGAAGACGAACTGCAGTTCGGGCACGATGCGCAGGCGCATGCGCCGTCCCAGCTCGCGACGCAGAAAGCCCGAGGCACGCCCGAGCGCGGTCGCCGTGGCTGTGGCCGCGGATTCGTCACCCAGCACCGTGAAGTACACTCGGGCATGCGAGAGATCCTTGGACAGCTCGACGTCGCCGACGGTCACGAGGCCCATACCGGGATCCTTGACCTCGGAACGCAACAGATCGGCCAGCTCGCGCCGGATCTGTTCGCCGACGCGCAGACTTCTGGAGAATTCGCGCGGCATCGCCTACAGGCTCCGTTCCACCTCGATCTTCTCGAAGACCTCGATCTGATCGCCCGAGCGAACGTCGTTGTAGTTCTTGACCGCGATACCGCATTCGGTGCCAACCCGCACCTCGTTGACGTCATCCTTGAAGCGGCGCAGGGATTCGAGTTCGCCCTCGTAGATCACCACGTTGTCGCGCAGCACGCGGATCGGGTTGCCACGGCGGACGACACCCTCGATGACCAGACAGCCCGCAACGGCACCCATTCGCGAGGAACGGAACACGTCGCGCACTTGGGCCAGACCGACGATCTGTTCGCGCAGCTCGGGCGACAGCAGGCCGGACAGGGCCTGGCGCACGTCGTCGATCACCTCGTAGATGACACTGTAATAGCGCACGTCGACACCCTTGTCCGCCGCAAGCCGGCGGGCGGCCGCGTCGGCACGCACGTTGAAGCCGATGATGATGGCCTGCGAGGCCAGCGCCAGATTGACGTCGGACTCGGCGATGCCACCCACGCCGGAGGACACGATCTTGACTTTGACCTCGTCGGTGGAAAGCTTCTGCAGCGCGTCGCGCAGCGCCTCGGCACTGCCCTGCACGTCGGCCTTGAGCAGAAGGTTGACCGTCTGCACGCCGCCTTCCTGCATGTGGTTGAACAGGTTGTCGAGCTTGGCGGCCTGCTGGTTGGCCAGCTTGGCCTCGCGCTGCTTGGCCTGGCGGAACTCGGCCACTTCGCGAGCCTTGCGGTCGTCGGCGACCACCAGGGCGTCATCGCCCGCGTTCGGGGTTCCGGAAAGGCCGAGCACGACCACCGGCGTGGAAGGTCCGGCGGATGTCACCTCGCGGCCACCTTCGTCGAGCATGGCACGCACACGGCCGAACTCCTGGCCGCTGAGCAGGATGTCGCCACGATTGAGGCACCCTTTCTGCACCAGCACGGTGGCCACGGGGCCGCGCCCCTTGTCGAGACTGGACTCGATCACCACGCCGGAGGCGGGGCCATCAAACGGCGCTTTGAGCTCCAGCACCTCAGCCTGCAACAGAATGGCCTCGAGCAGCGCGTCAACGCCTTCGCCGGTCTTGGCCGAGACGGGCACGAACTGGGTATCGCCGCCCCATTCCTCGGAAATCACTTCCTGCGCGGACAGTTCGGTACGCACCCGGTCCAGATCGGCCTCGGGCTTGTCGATCTTGTTCACCGCCACCACCAGCGGCACGCCGGCGGCACGGGCATGCTGGATCGCTTCGATAGTCTGCGGCATCACACCGTCGTCCGCGGCGACCACCAGCACGACCACGTCGGTGGCCTGCGCACCACGTGCGCGCATCGCGGTGAAGGCGGCATGGCCGGGGGTGTCAAGAAACGTTACGCTGCCCTTGTCCGTATCGACGTGATAGGCGCCGATATGCTGGGTGATGCCGCCGGCCTCGCCCGCGGCCACCTTGGCACGACGGATGTAATCGAGCAGCGAGGTCTTGCCGTGATCGACGTGGCCCATGATGGTGACCACGGGCGGCCGCGGCGCCTGTTCGCGCTGGTCATCCTCGATCTGGGCTTCCAGATGGGTTTCGACGTCGTCGGCGCCGGTCACCTTCGGGGTATGCCCCAGCTCCTCGACCACCAGCACGGCCGTATCCTGATCCAGCGACTGATTGATGGTGGCCATGACGCCCATGCCGATCAGCGCCTTGATCACCTCGGAGGCCTTGACCGCCATCCGCTGGGCCAGCTCGGCCACCGTAATCACCTCGGGAACGGCCACTTCGCGCACGATCGGAGCCGTCGGCTTGGCGAAACCATGCTTGGATGCGGCATCGCCGCCCGCTGCCCCGCGCCCCCGAGCCGGCGCCTTGCCGCCCTTGCGGCGGCCGCGCTTGTCGCTCGCCACATGCAATTCCTTGCGTGCCGCACTGTCGTCCCGGTCGCCACGCGACTTGCCGGGCTTGGCTTTGGGCTTGGCCTTTTCCGCCTTGGCCTCCTCGGCCTTGGCACGCTCCTGCTCACGGCGCAGCTCGGCCTCCTCGGCCTCACGCTTGGCACGTGCCTCGGCTTCGCGCCGCTCGGCCTCGGCGCGCTTGAGTTCTTCCTGTTCCTGACGCGCCTGGTCTTCCGCCAACTTGCCTTCGTCGGCTTGCTTGCGCGCTTCTTCCAGGCGTTTGCGATCTTCTTCCAGCTGCTTGGCCAGCAACGCGGATTTGTTGGTCATGACATCGGTGTCGGCCGACGATGCCTCGGACACCTGCTGCATCTCGGCTGCGGGCGGCTCGGCGGGGATCTCGGCCGTGGTTGCAGCCCCCTGCGATGCACCGCGAACGATGGTGCGCTTTTTGCGCACTTCCACGCTGATCGTTTTCGCGCGACCGGTCGAACTGCCGACCTTGAGCTCCGTCGTGCTGCGCCGCTTGAGCGTGATGCGCTGCTTGCCGGCGCCTTCCTCGCTGGCGCCATGACTCTGGCGCAGATGCTCCAGCAACTGCATTTTTTGTGAGTCGCTCACCTGTTGATCGGGATCCTTCACTGCGATCCCCGCCTCCTTGAGCTGCTCAAGCAGGCGCTCAACGGGGGTGCCGACGATTTCGGATAGCTGTTTGACTGTTACCGTACTCATGTTCGGTCACCTCATGGCGTTCTAGTAGCGATTCAATCCTGGGCACCAGACGCCTCAAACCAGGGCGCACGGGCGGTCATGATCAAAGCGGCCGCACGTTCCGCGTCCATTCCTTGGATATCCAGCAGGTCATCCACCGCCTGCTCGGCAAGATCCTCGGCCGAAACGATACCGCGCTTGGCCAGTTCGGCCGCCAAGGTATCGTCCATGCCTTCCAACCCGAGCAGATCCTCGGCCGGTGCGCCACCCGCACCCTCGGCCGCGATCGCCCTTGCCAGCAGCGCGTCGCGCGCCCTCGCACGCAGCTCCTCGACCACACCCTCGTCGAACTCTTCTATTTCGAGCAGCTCTTCGGGGGGCACGTAGGCCACTTCGTCGACCGCGGTGAAACCCTCCTGCACTAGGATCGCGGCGATTTCCTCGTCGACATCGAGCTGATCCATGAAGGTCTGGGCCAGCTCGCGCGTTTCCTGCTCGTTCTTTTCTTCGGCCTGCTGCTCGGACATCACGTTGAGTTCCCAGCCCGTCAGCTGGCTGGCCAGCTTGACGTTCTGACCGCCACGACCGATCGCCTGCGAGAGCTTGTCCTCGGCCACGGCCAGATCCATGCTGTGTCGGTCCTCGTCGACGACGATCGACAGCACTTCGGCCGGCGACATGGCGTTGATCACGAACTGTGCCGGGTTATCGTCCCACAGGACGATGTCAATGCGCTCACCGGCCAGCTCGTTGGACACCGACTGCACGCGCGAACCGCGCATGCCGACGCAGGCACCGACAGGGTCGAGACGCTGGTCGTTCGATTTCACCGCGATCTTGGCCCGGAGCCCCGGATCGCGGGCCGCACCCTTGATCTCGATGACGCCCTGCCCTACTTCCGGCACTTCGAGCTTGAACAGCTCGATGAGAAAATCCGGAGCGGTACGCGTGACGAAAAGCTGCGGACCACGAGGTTCGTGACGGACTTCCTTCAGGAACCCCCGCAGGCGTTCGCCTGCGCGCACCGTTTCTCGCGGGATCATGTCTTCCCGGCCGATAAACGCCTCCGCGTTGCCGCCCAGGTCGAGGTAGATGCCGTGACGCTCGCTGCGCTTGACCACGCCCATGACGAGCTGGCCCACACGGTCCTCGAAGGCTTCGACGACCTGCTTGCGCTCGGCTTCGCGCACCTTCTGCACGATGACCTGTTTTGCGATCTGCGCAGCGATACGCCCGAAGTCCGCGGCCTCTATCGGCTCCTCGATGTAGTCGCCCACCTGGATGTCGGGATGATCCTGGCGCGCATAGCTGAGCAGACGCTGGCTGTCTGGCGATTCGAAGGCCGGATCTTCGTCATCAAGCACCTGCCAGCGCCGATAGCCCTGGTAGTCGCCCGTACGACGGTCGATGCTGACGCGCACGTCGATCTCGCCGCCCTGCTTCTTGCGGGTTGCGGACGCCAGCGCGGCCTCGATGGCCTCGAAGATGATCTCCTTATCCACGGCCTTTTCGTTGGAGACCGCATCGACCACCAGCAGGATCTCTTTGTTCATCGCCAACTCTCCCAGACAGGCCGCCTCAGGCAGCCACGCAAACCATCATTCGTCGGTATCGGACACAGACCGCTGTTCCGGCTGCTCCGACCCCATTTCATAGATCAGACGGGCACGGTGCACCGATTCCAGTGGAACCGTAGCCGCTTCGCCCGTCTCCAATTCGATACTGACCGCCTCATCGTCGCACGCGACCAGGCGCCCCTGGACATTGCGACGCCCTTCCACCGCCCAGCGCAGACGCAGTTTGAGGCGCGCGCCGATATAGCGTCGATACTGCTCGGGCTTGAACAGCACGCGGTCAAGGCCCGGAGAGGACACTTCCAGACGGTAGGCCAGGGTGATCGGATCCTCGACATCAAGCAGCGCGCCGACCTGTTCGCTGACCAGCGCGCAGTCGTCCAGCGTGATGCCGCCATCGCGATCAATGAAAACCCGCAGCAGAGCCTGCTCGCCACGCTGGGCGTATTCCAGTCCCCAGAGCTCGAAACCCATCCCCGCCACCAGAGGCGACAACAAGCCTTCGAGTCTTTCCTGCATCGGTTCACTCATGATCCACTCGACCCCGCGCCCGTTTCAAACCGTCGCGGGCATTCGCTGCGGCTAATAAAAAGGCCCCTGACGGGGCCTTTTTATTCTATTCCTTGGTAGCGGGGGCAGGATTTGAACCTGCGACCTTCGGGTTATGAGCCCGACGAGCTGCCAGACTGCTCCACCCCGCATCAGAGGCTGCGTATAGTACTCAAAGGGTGCCGACTTGGCAAGGACCATCTTTCCAAGCCTGGCAAATCCGCGATCAGGCGCGGCGGTTATTGCGCAGATGGCGACGCAAATCGTAGCGATAGATGAACCCTGGCATGGCAAACACGATGAACAGCGAAACGGTGACCGTGTAGAAAACCCAGCCCTTGTGGTAAATCTCGCCCGTCATCTGGTGCTCCAGACCCAGACCGATCGCGCCGGTCACGAAATACATCACAAGCCATTCGAAAAGCCTGAAGGCCGCCGACTTGGGCGTGGCGGAGGGCCACACGAAAAAACGGCGCTCGCTCAGCCAGGGCAGATTGGCCGCAATCAGGGCCACGATGACGTAGGTCCAGGTAAAGGTTCCGTCGCTCATACTCACAGGCTGGCCGCCGCGGCGGCGCAGATCGACATCAACACCCAGGGGAAAAGACCCAGGACCAGAACGGACAACCCATTGGCGCTCATGATTGCTCCTGCGACGGGACCGGTGACCACCGGTTCGTTCGTAACGGGCTTGTCGAAATAGATGAACTTGACGACTCGCAGATAATAGAAGGCGCCAATGACCGACATGATCACGGCATACAAGGCCAGCCACGGCTGGTCGACCTGTATGACAGACTGCAGTACCACAAGTTTCGCATAGAAACCCACCGTCGGCGGCACGCCGGCCATGGAAAACATGAACAACAACATGACGAAGGCCAGCCATGGGCTACGCTCGTTGAGCCCGCTGAAATCGCTCAGATTCTCGGCCTCGTATCCCTTGCGACTCAACAGCACGACCATGCCGAAGGCACCGGCCGACATCAGCGCGTAGATCAGCACGTAGAACATCGCAGCTGCGTAACCGGTCGCCGTCCCGGTCAACACGCCGAGCATCACGAATCCGACATGGGAGATCGTTGAATAGGCCAGCATGCGCTTGATGTTCGTTTGTGCGATCGCAATCACGTTGCCGACCGCCAGGGACAACACGACCATGAGTTCGAGCATGCCGCCCCAGCTGGCATGCGTGCTGGGCAGGGCTTCGGCCAGCAGCCTGAGAAGCATGGCGAAGGCGGCAATCTTGGTAACCGACCCCACATACAGCGTGACCGAACTGGGGGCGCCTTCGTAAACATCCGGAACCCACATATGGAAGGGCACGGCTCCCAGCTTGAAGGCCAGCCCGACCACCACGAAGACCACGGCAAACGTCACGGCCATGGGTGGGTGATTTTGCTGAATCAGCGATGCGGCGATTTCCGGCATGCCCAGCGTACCGGTCAGGCCGTACAGAATGGACATGCCGTACAGGAGCATGCCGGAGGCCAGTGCGCCGAGTACAAAATACTTCATGGCGGCCTCGGATGCGCGCCCCGAATCCCGCTGCAGTGCGACCATGGCATAGAGCGCGAGCGACATTAGCTCCAGACCGAGATACACCGTCAACAGGCTGTAGGCCGAGATCAGCACCATCATGCCCAGCACGCCCGCCAGGCCGAGCACGAAATACTCGCCGCGGAACAGGTCGCGACTCTCCTGATAGCGCCGCGAGTAGGCGAAGACCGCGATGGTCAGGACGTATACCGCGGACTTGAGCAGGACCGAAAGCGGATCGGCGATGAAGGTGCCGCTCAGGCCCACGCGACGCGTGCCCTCGTCCATCGTCAACGTCAGGATCAACGCACCCACCAGACTGGCCTGCGTAAGCCAGTAGGTCACGCCACGTTGCTCGTCGCGCAGGAATACGTCGATCACCAGGATCGCGCAGATCATGCCGAGCATGAACAACTCGGGCACCACCAGGGTGATGTCGGTTAGGGGAAAATGATTCATGTTACGGGGCGCCCCATCTCAAGTTGTTCGCGGCGAAAAACGTCTGGCGTGCATGAGCGCGCTGCGCGCGCGTGCGTGTCGTCGTCGGCATGGCAGGCATCATCGGTCCTCACGTCAAAGCTTGGAGGCCAGCGCCTGCTGCAGCAGATGCTGCATGGACACATGCATGATATCGAGCAGCGGCGCGGGCCAGATACCGAGCAGCAGCACGGCCAAGGCCAGCAGCGTCAGCATCAGCCGCTCGCGCCGGTTCACGTCCTTGAGCGCCGCAACCTCCTGATTGGCCACAGGGCCGAATATCACGCGCTTGACCAGCCACAGGGTGTATGCCGCACCGATGATCAACGTGAATGCCGCCAGCAGCGCATACCAGAAGTTGGCATGGAAGCTGGCAAGAATGACCATGAATTCGCCGACAAAACCGGAGGTGCCCGGCAGGCCGGTGTTCGCCATCGCGAAAAGGACGAAGAAGCCTGCGAACACGGGCATGGTGTTGACCACGCCGCCGTAGGCCGAGATTTCGCGGCTGTGCATGCGGTCGTACAGCACGCCCACGCTCAGGAAGAGCGCACCGGAAATGAAGCCGTGCGAGACCATTTGCACCAAGCCGCCTTCCAGCCCCAACAGGGCCGCTTGACTCACGCCGCTGTTGGCGATGACGGCGTAGATCGAGAAAAAGCCCAGGGTCACGAAGCCCATGTGCGCGATCGATGAATATGCGATGAGTTTTTTCATGTCCTGCTGGGCGAGCGCGACGAATCCGATATACACGATCGCGACCAGAGACATGAAAATCAGCACCCCGCTCAGCATCTGGCTGGCGTCCGGCACGATGGGCAAAGAAAAGCGCAGGAAACCGTAGGCACCGACCTTGAGCATGATGGCGGCAAGAATGATCGACCCCCCCGTGGGCGCTTCCACGTGCGCATCGGGCAGCCACGTATGCACAGGCCACATGGGGATCTTGACCGCGAACGCGCCCATGAAGGCCAGGAAAATCAGGATCTGCGCGGTCAGCCCGATATGCAGCTGCTGCAGTTCGGCGATGCCGAAGCTGCCGGAACGGGTGTAAAGGTAGATCAGGGCGATCAGCATCGGCACGGAGCCGAGGAAGGTGTAGAGGAAGAATTTGATCGTCGCGTAGACGCGCCGCGGTCCGCCCCAGATGCCGATCACCAGGAACATCGGGATCAGCATGCCTTCGAAAAAAATGTAGAAAAGGATCGAATCCAGCGCCGCGAACACGCCGTTCATCAAGCCTTCCAGCACCAGGAAGGCCGCCATGTACTGCGCCACGTGCCGGTCGATGACTTCCCAGCCCGCAATCACGACGATCACGGTCATGAAAGTGGTGAGCACGATCAACGGTGCCGAAAGTCCGTCCACACCGAGGTGATAATTGATATTCAGCATGCGAATCCACGGATGGAATTCGACGAACTGCATCGCGGCGGTATGCGTGTTGAAATTCGTCAGCAACGGAATACTGACAATGAACGCGAGCACCGAGATCACCAGCGCCAGTTGTTTCGTCAGCCGCTCCGAACCACCAGATGTGGCCATGAGCACGATGCCGCCGAGTACCGGCAGCCAGATCACCAGGCTGAGCAGTGGCCAATGCGTAAGCATGCGAGTCCCTTAATCCATTTTGTCGTTATCGACGCGTAGCTACGCGACTAGCGGAATACGAACCAGCTCAGCAACACCAGCACGCCAATGATCATGGCGAAGCTGTAGTGGTACAGATAGCCGGTTTGCACATGGCGCACGCGCGCCGAGGTCCAGCCGATCACACGTGCGACGCCGTTCACCACCAAGTTGTCGATGACAAAGGCATCGCCGATGCGCCAGAACAAACGTCCCAACGCACGCCCGCCCCCTGCAAACACGCGGTCGTTGAAGGCATCAAAACCATAGCGTTCGTCGAGCATTTTCCATATGCCATGCAGACGTGTCTTGAATTCAGACGCCAGCGACGGCTGATACAGATACACGTAGGCGGCGACCGCGACGCCGGCGATCGAGAGCCAGAAAGGCGCAGCGGTCAGACCGTGCAGCATCATCGCCAGCGCGCCGTGATAATGACTGCCCAGCACGGCCAGCACGTCATGGGCCGGCAATACCTCGATGGTGTTGCCAAAGTAGTGACCGAACAGCAGCGGGTGGATGAGGTAACCGGCACCGAATGCGGGGATCGCCAACAGAATCAGCGGCACGGTAACCACGAGCGGCGATTCGTGCAGGTGCTCGCGCGTATGCGCATCCATCCGTTCCTTGCCGTGGAACACCAGGAAAAACAGGCGGAACGTGTAAAGCGCGGTCACGAACACGCCGAGCAGCAGCAACCAGTAGGCAAGTCCGGCACCGGGAACATGTGCATCACGTACGGCTTCGATGATCGAATCCTTCGAGAAGAAGCCCGAGAATCCCGGAAAACCGATTAGCGCAAGCGAACCGACCAGCGAGGTCCAGTAGGTCACCGGCATATAGCGACGCAGGCCGCCCATCTTGCGAATGTCCTGCTCGTGGTGCATGGCCATGATGACCGAACCGGCGGCGAGAAACAGCAGTGCCTTGAAGAAGGCATGGGTCAGCAAATGGAACATCCCGGCGGCATAGGCAGATGCCCCCAGAGCCGCGGTCATGTAACCGAGTTGGGACAGCGTCGAATAGGCGATCACACGCTTGATATCCTGCTGCACGATGCCGATAAGCCCCATGAAGAATGCAGTTATCGCGCCTATGACGAGCACCAGGCTCAGCGCCGTCGGGCTGAGCTCGTAGATCGGTGACATGCGGCTGACCATGAAGATGCCGGCCGTGACCATGGTTGCGGCATGGATCAGCGCGGAAATCGGCGTCGGGCCTTCCATTGAGTCCGGCAACCACACGTGCAGCGGCACCTGGGCCGATTTGCCCATCGCGCCGATGAACAGCAGGATCGCAATAACGGTAGGGACCGCCCAGTGCTCGCCCGGTAGAACGCTGATGGTCTGGCCCACCAGCTGCGGCGCCTGCGCGAACACGACGTGATAATCGAGGCTGCCCGTATACATGTAGACGGCGGCGATACCCAGCACAAAACCGAAATCGCCGACCCGGTTGACCAGGAAGGCTTTGAGATTGGCGTAGATCGCGGACTCGCGGTACGTATAAAAACCAATCAGAAGATACGAGACCAGACCCACCGCCTCCCAGCCGAAGAAGAGCTGGAGGAAATTGTTCGCCATCACCAGCATGAGCATGGAGAAGGTGAACAGCGCGATGTAGCTGAAGAAACGCTGATAGGTAGTTTCGCGTGGACGGCTGTCTTCCGGCCAGAGCTCCTCGTCGTGTCCCATGTAACCGATGGTGTAAACGTGCACCATCAGCGACACGAAAGTCACCACGACCATCATGAGCACGCTGAGGCGGTCGATCAGAAAGCCGATCGTGAAGTTGTAGCCGCCCGCGCTCATCCAGGTATAGACGGGCCCGTCGAATGGCGCCGCGCCATCGAATACGAGGCGTTTGAACACCCATGCCGACAGCAGGAACGCGATCGCCACGCTGCCGGTCGTGACCCAATGTGCACCTGCACGGCCGATCACACGGCCGAACAGGCCGGCAATGATCGCACCGATCAGCGGCGCCAGCGGGATGGCGAGATAGACGGCTTCCATTAACTACCCCTTCATGTCATCCAGGTCGCTGACGTTGATCGTGCGACGGTTTCGGAACAGCACCACCAGAATCGCCAGACCGATGGCGGCCTCGGCCGCGGCCACGGTCAGGATGAAGAACACGAATACCTGCCCTGCCAGATTCTGCTGGAAATGCGAGAACGCGATGAAATTCATGTTGACGGCGAGCAGCATCAGCTCCACGCACATCAGCAGCACGATCACGTTCTTGCGATTAATGAATATGCCTGCCACTGCCAGCGAAAACAAAATGGCGCCGACCACAAGGTAATTCGATAGTGAAAGCATGGTTTCTCCGTAAGGCGCGTCGGGTTGTCAGGGCCTGCGGTACATCAGCGACATCCCGCGTCACTGCTTCTTTTCAGAGGGCATGTTCACCAACCTGACTCGATCTTCCCTTCGAATCCGGATCTGCTGCTCAGGACGCTGGTATTTGGTGTCGGGTCTACGGCGGAAGGTCAGCGATATGGCGGCCACGATCGCGACCAGCAGTATGACGGCCGCCAGTTCGAAGGGGTACGCGTACTGCGTATACAGCACGCGTCCCAGTTCGACCGTATTGGGAACCTGGGTGCCGCTCGCATGGGGGGCATGAATCTGGAAGTTGCGCGCACCGACGATCAATCCCATTTCCACAACCATGACCAGCGCTACGACGACGCCTAGCGGTAAAAATCGCGTGAAGCCTTCACGCATCCGCGCGATGTTGATATCCAGCATCATCACCACGAACAGGAAGAGCACCATGACCGCCCCCACGTAGACCAGCACCAGGACGATGCCAAGAAATTCGGCCTGCAGGGTAATCCACAACGCCGCGCTGTTGAAAAACGCGAACACCAGGAAAAGCACGGCGTGCACCGGGTTGCGCGCGACGATCATACCCAGTGCCGAAAGGATGGTCAGCGCGGAAAATAAATAAAACACAAATTGCAGGAAAGTCATGGGTAGCGTCGTCCTTTATCGATACGGCGCATCGGCCGCACGGTCGGCGGCGATTTCGGATTCGAATTTATCGCCCATGGCCAGCAATTTTTCCTTGGTCATGATGTGCTCTCCGCGGTTCTCGAAGTGGTATTCGTAGACCCGCGTCTCGACGATCGAATCGACCGGGCATGATTCTTCGCAGAATCCGCAGTAGATACACTTGAAAAGATCGATATCGTAACGAGTCGTCCGCCGCGTGCCGTCTTCGCGCTCGTCGGACTCGATGGTGATCGCAAGTGCGGGGCAAACCGCTTCGCAGAGCTTGCAGGCGATGCAGCGCTCCTCCCCGTTGGCGTAGCGCCGCAGGGCATGCAGACCACGGAAACGATAAGATTGGGGCGTCTTCTCCTCAGGGTACTGGATGGTGATTTTGCGCTGGAACAGATATCGCCCCGTCAACTGAAGTCCGCGCAACAGTTCGATCAGCAAATAGCTTTTGAAAAACGATTTCAGGATGCGCATCGTCAGGCCCCTCTTGAGAACCACGGCGACAGATGGAATGCGACGGCGACGCCTTCGACCGCGATCCAGACCAGGGTCACCGGAATCAACACCTTCCAGCCCAGCCGCATGATCTGGTCATAGCGATAGCGGGGGAAGGTCGCGCGAAACCATAGAAACAGGAACATGAACACGGCGGTCTTGAGCAACAGCCAATGAATGCCGCCGCCGAGTACCGCACCCAGGTACGGCACCTGGGAACCCCAAGCGCCGAAGGGCGACAGCCAGCCGCCGAAAAAAAGCAAGGCGGTCAACGCCGAAACCAGGATCATGTTCGCGTATTCGGCCAGGAAGAAGATCGCGAAGGCCATGCCGGAATATTCCACATGGAAACCGGCCACAATTTCGGATTCGCCTTCGGCGACGTCGAAAGGCGCGCGGTTCGTCTCGGCCACGCCGGAGATCAGATAGACCATCAGCAGCGGCAGTAACGGCAGCCAATACCAATGGGTCACGCCACCAGCCTGTGCATTGACGATATCGCCCAGATTGAGGCTGCCGCTGGCCATCAGCACGCCCACCAGCGCAAAACCCATGGCAATTTCGTAGGCGACGATCTGGGCGGCTGAGCGAAGCGCGCCCAACAATGCATATTTGGAGTTGGAAGCCCAGCCGGCCAGTACGATGCCGTATACGCCTACCGACGTGATGGCCAGTATGTAGAGCAAACCGGCATTGATATTGGACAGAATCATGCCGTCGTCGAAGGGGATGACCGCCCACGCAGCCAGTGCCGGCGCGATCGCGAGCAAAGGTGCCACGAAAAACAGCAGGCGGTTGGCGCGCGTCGGGATGATCACTTCCTTCATGATCAGCTTGAGCGCATCGGCGATCGGCTGCAGCCAGCCGCGCGGACCGACCCGGTTGGGTCCAATACGCACCTGTATGTAGCCGATCACCTTGCGTTCGGCGAAGGTGAAATAAGCCACGCTGATCAGCAACGGAATCAGAATGGCCACGATCTTTGCCACGATGACGAGCAGGGTCTGCAGGTCGGCCGGAATGCCGGACCAAAGCGCGAACAGGGGTTGCATCATGCCGCGCCTCCGGCTACCGGCATCAGCTTGACAGCACCATAGGCGGCACCCAGCTGTGCGGCCTCTGGCGAACCGATCGGGAGCCAGGCCACACCCTCAGGCACGCCTGCGTCGGAATTCAATTCGAATTCCGCCACCCGACCGGCCTGCTCGACACGGACACGCGAAACCGTTTCCAGACCAAGACGTGCCCTGTCGGCCGGGTGCAGTGACAATCCTTGCGCTGCATACGCGTCGGGGGTTGCCTGCAGGGCAGGACTTCTGCGCACGCTGGCGTCGGTCACGTAGGCTCCGACTTCGGAGGCGCGCATGAGCGCGTCCATACCCGGATCGTCAAGACCGCCCTCGACGGTGACGCCCGTATCGGCGACGAGCAGAGCATTGTCAAACGTCCTAGTGGTATCCAGACGCGTTTTCACTTCCTCACGCACATCCTCGGACGACATGAATTCGAACCCGGGAAGGTCCAGCAGATTGCCAAGCACGCGAAGCACACGCCAAGCCGGGCGCACCTCGCCGGGCGCACTCACGGCGGCATTGAAGCTCTGCCAGCGACCTTCGGCATTGACATAAGTCCCCGAAGTTTCGGCAAAGGCGGCAACCGGCAGTATCACATCGGCATACTCGCGCATGCCTTCGCCCGCAAAAGGCGACAACGCGGCAACGAACTTTGCCGCCATGAGCGCGTCGAACGCGCGCGCGCCCTGCTCGCAATCCAGTTCCGGCTCCAAGCCGCACAGCAGATATGCCTGACGAGGCTTCGCCAACATGGACTGCGCGTCCAGACCAGGCTCGCGCGACGGTTGACCACCGGCCATGCGATGCGGCACCGCGCCCGCCAGCCAGGCGCCGGCAGCATTGGCACCATCCGTGAGATAACCAATGCGCGCATCGCTGCGCGCGGCAATCTCTACGGATAGTGCACGCAGGCGCGAATAGTCGGGATGTGCGATGGCAAGCTGTCCCAGCAAAACCGTGGCCTGCTGGGCGTGCATCAGATGATGGGCGATCGCTTGCGCCTGGGTTCCCGCCACACCCTTGCCCGCCCATGCCGGCACGCGCTCGCCGCGAGCCTCGCAAAGCGCGGTCAGCACTTCGACCAGTACCGCCACCATCTGCTGCGGCGGGACGATCGCGCGCTCCGCGAGCGGGAAGGTGAAATCGAAGGCGCGCGGGTTGATATCCATGATGCGCGCACCGCGCATGCCGGCCTTGCGCAGACGATGCGCGAGCAGCGGCTGCTGTTTGCGCACGTTGCTGCCGATCAGCAGTGCCGCATTCACTTTTTCAAGCGACTCGATCGTCTGCCCCAGCCAAGGGAACAAGGGGTCGCGCGCATCATCGCGGGTATCGGTCTGGCGTAGGCGGTGATCCACGTTTGAAGTGCCGAGACCGCGCAGCAGCTTCTGGAACAAGTACGCCTCCTCCACCGTGGCGTTTGGCGAAAGCAGGCCGCCCACCTCGTCAGCCTGCTGTCCGCGCAGACCTTCCGCAACGGCCTGCAACGCGGTATTCCAGTCGGTGTCGTGCCAGCGGCCATTGCGTTTGATCTGCGGCGTCACGATCCGATCCGTCGCCTGCAGCGACTGGTAGCTGAAGCGGTCGCGATCAGACAGCCAGGTTTCGTTCACGGATTCGTTGTCGCGAGGCACGACGCGCACGACCTTGCCATGCAGGGTATGCATGTAAACGTTCGAGCCCACGCAATCATGTGCGCCGATGCCGGGCTGCTGAATCATCTCCCAGGCCCGTCCGTCGAAACGCGAAGGTTTCGCGGTCAAGGCGCCCACCGGGCAAAGATCGATGATGTTGCCCGACAGCTCCGAGGACAAGGTGTGTTCGACATAGGTGCCGATACGCATGTTTTCGCCGCGCCCGGTAGCACCCAACTCGGGAAGACCTGCGATTTCCGCGCTGAAGCGCACGCATCGCGTGCAATGAATGCAGCGCGTCATTTCTGTCGCAACCAGCGAACCGATATCCTTGTCCCGCACCACCCGCTTGTTCTCGGTATAGCGCGACACGCCTTCGCCGAAACCCATGGCGACATCCTGCAACTCACATTCGCCGCCCTGATCGCAGATCGGACAGTCCAGCGGATGGTTGATCAGCAGGAATTCCATCGTGCCGCGCTGCGCCGCGATCGCAAGCGGAGAGCGCGTCGACACCTTCATGCCCTCCTGCACCGGCGTGGCACAGGCCGGCAGCGGTTTCGCGGCCTTCTCGACCTCGACGAGGCACATCCGGCAGTTGGCGGCAACCGACAATTTCTTGTGATAGCAAAAACGCGGCACATCCACGCCACATGCATCGGTCACCTCGATCAACATGGCGCCTCTACGCGCCCGGTAGGGTGCGCCGTCGATCTCGATGGTGATCAGCTGTTCGTCGCTCATAGGAATCGCTCGCCGCGGTAAAGTCTAGGCCGCCCATTCGGACGGCGGAGATTCAATCATGCTCCGGCCATGCTCGATGTAATACACGAATTCTTCGCGGTAATGCTGGATAAAGCTGCGCACCGGCATCGCCGCCGCATCGCCGAGCGCACAGATCGTGCGGCCCTCGATTTTGCTCGCGACATCGTCCAGGCGCTCGATATCCTCCATGCGCCCACGCCCCTCGACAATACGGGTTAGCATGCGATAGAGCCAACCCGTGCCTTCGCGGCAGGGCGTGCACTGGCCGCATGATTCCTTGAAATAAAACCGCGAAATACGCTGCAGCACCTTGACCATATCGGAAGTTTCGTCCAGCACCATGACCGCGCCGGAGCCGAGCATGGAACCGGCCTTGCCAACCGATTCGTAATCCATATTCGTCTCAAGCATGATTTCGCCAGGCACGACCGGCACCGAGGAGCCGCCGGGGATCACCGCCTTCAGCTGGCGGCCCTTGAGCACGCCGCCCGCCATTTCCAGCAACTCCTTGAACGGCAAGCCCATGGGCACTTCGTAATTGCCGGGACGATTCACATGCCCGGAAACCGCAAATATCTTTTCGCCACCGGACTTTTCGGTCCCCAGCTCCGCAAACCAGCGGCCGCCTTTTCGCATAATGACGGGGACGGAGGACAGCGTCTCCGTGTTGTTGATGGTGGTCGGACGCCCGTAAAGCCCGAAATTCGCCGGGAAAGGCGGCTTGAAGCGTGGCTGTCCCTTCTTGCCTTCCAGGGATTCCAGCAATGCCGTTTCCTCGCCACAGATATAGGCGCCCGCTCCCAGAGTGGGATAAAGATCGAAATCGACACCCGACCCCATAATGTTCTTGCCC
This sequence comes from Acidihalobacter prosperus, assembly GCF_000754095.2. Taxonomy (NCBI): domain Bacteria; kingdom Pseudomonadati; phylum Pseudomonadota; class Gammaproteobacteria; order Chromatiales; family Ectothiorhodospiraceae; genus Acidihalobacter; species Acidihalobacter prosperus. Next base: position 73,668 of record NZ_JQSG02000001.1, on the reverse strand, counting down.
AGCAGACCAGCTGCATACGCCTCTTCGACGGCCTGGGCGAACCGTTGATAGGGCTCGTCCATGAATTCGCCGCGCATGTAGTTGTATCCCACCGTGGCACCTATCGCATAACCGGCGATCGCCATGCCTTCCACCAATGCATGAGGATTGAAGCGCAGGATGTCGCGATCCTTGCAGGTGCCTGGCTCCGATTCGTCGGAATTGCACACGATATATTTCTGTCCCGGTGCCTGGCGAGGCATAAAGCTCCACTTCAAGCCGGTGGGAAAGCCCGCGCCGCCACGGCCTCGGAGATTCGAAGCCTTGACCTCAGCGATAATTTCATCGCGGGAAGTGCGCTCAGAGAGGATTTTTTTCCATGCGGCGTAGCCATCCACCTTCAAATAAGTATCCAGGCTCCACGGCGTCTCGTGTTCGAGCGTGATAAAACAGACCTGATTCGTCATGCGTTTACTCCAGGCCATCCAGAATCTCATCCACCTTCTGCGGGGTGAGATTCTCGTAATAGACGTGATCGACCTGCATCATCGGTGCGCCGCAGCAGGCTGCGAGGCACTCCTCCTCACGTTTGAGGTAAAAACGCCCATCCGGGGTGCTTTCCCCGACTTTGATGCCGAGTTTCCGCTCGATGTACCCGAGCACGGCATCTCCGTCGCGCAGCATGCAGGAAACATTCAGACAGACCGCGATCGTATGTCGCCCGACCGGCTTGAGCGAATACATCGAGTAAAAGCTCGCCACTTCGTATACGGCGATGCGCGGCATACCGATATAGTCCGCAACGGCATCCATCGCCTCCGTACTCAACCACCCATGCTCGTGCTGGACGGCGCGTAGCGCGGCCAATACGGCTGACTGACGCTGCTCCGCGGGATAGCGGGCAAGCCAATGGTCGATTTCCTCGCGGACGTGATCGGAAAGCAATGCTTTGCCATCCGGCAAATTTTCGGAAATCATCGATCCACCTCCCCGAAGACGATGTCCTGGGTACCGATAATAGCCACCACGTCGGCCAGCATATGGCCGCGCGACATCTCATCGAGCGAAGCCAGATGCGCAAAGCCAGGCGCCCTTACTTTGACGCGATACGGCTTATTGGCACCGTCCGACACCAGATACACACCGAACTCGCCCTTGGGATGTTCGACCGCCGCGTAGGCTTCGCCGGCCGGCAGCGTGTAACCTTCGGTGAACAGTTTGAAATGGTGTATCAGCGCTTCCATATCCGCCTTCATTTCTTCGCGTCGAGGCGGCGTGATCTTATGCTCTTCGAGCATTACGGGTCCGGGATTCTGCCGCAACCAGTCCACACACTGGCGGATAATCCGATTCGACTGACGCATTTCCTCGACACGAACCAGATAGCGATCGTAGCAATCGCCATTGACGCCCACCGGCACGTCGAAATCGAGGCGGTCGTAAACCTCGTACGGCTGCTTTTTGCGCAAGTCCCACTCGATGCCTGAACCGCGGATCATGGGGCCGGTGAAACCAAGCTGCAGAGCCCGTTCTGAGGTCACGATGCCGATATCAACCGTTCGCTGCTTCCAGATGCGGTTATCCGTCAGCAATGTTTCGTATTCGTCGACGCAACCGGGAAAGCGCTCCGTAAAAGATTCGATGAAATCGAGCAGCGTACCGCTGCGTTCATCATTGAGGCGCGCGATCTCTCGTTCATCGTGCCAGCGCGAGGGCTTGTATTGCGGCATGTTACCCGGAAGATCCCGATAGACTCCGCCAGGACGATAGTAGGTGGCATGCAGACGTGCCCCGGATACGGCCTCGTAGCAGTCCATCAGATCCTCCCGCTCACGGAAGGCGTACAGAAAGACCGTCATCGCGCCGATGTCGAGGGCGTGTGCACCCAACCAAAGCAAATGATTCAGAATGCGCGTGATTTCGTCGAACATCACACGTATGTATTGCGCGCGCAGCGGCGCTTCAACGCCGAGCAACTTTTCGATGGCCAGCACATAGCCATGCTCGTTGCACATCATCGACACATAATCGAGACGATCCATATAACCTATGCTCTGGTTATATGGCTTGCTCTCGGCAAGCTTCTCGGTACCACGATGCAATAAGCCGATGTGCGGATCCGCCCGCTCGATGACCTCGCCATCCATTTCCAGAACCAGCCGCAGCACGCCGTGCGCGGACGGATGCTGAGGGCCGAAATTCAGCGTGTAATTTCTGATTTCAGGCATCCTGAGTCCCCTCGCCCGCATAACGGTTGTCGCGACGGATCACCTTCGGCACGAGCACTCGAGGCTCGATGCTGACCGGCTCGTAGATGACACGCTGCTGTTCGGAGTCGTAACGCATTTCGACATGCCCGATCAGCGGAAAGTCCTTTCTGAATGGATGCCCGACAAACCCATAGTCAGTCAGCAAGCGCCGCAGATCCGGATGGCCATCGAACAGGATGCCAAACAGATCGAAGGCTTCACGCTCGAACCAATTCGCGACAGCCCACACATCCGTCACACTCGGAACGCGCGGGAATTCATCATCGGCACAGAACACCTTCACACGCAATCGCCAATTGTGGCTGATGGAAAGTAGGTGATAGACCACAGCAAAACGCGGACCCTGATGCGCACTCGGTCGCGGTGCATCGTGGAAAGTGAAATGTGCCGAAGTGGATGGTTGCACACCACGACCGAAACCTTCCGTCGAAGCGCTTTCCGTCGCCCATTCACCGACGCCATAGTGGAGGTAATCCACACCGCAAAGATCGATCAGCTGCTCAAACCCCAGATCAACGGCGTCACGCAATGTGCGGACAGCCTCCTGCACGTCATCCGGTGATAGCGTCAGCGTCAATTCGCCGTTTTGATCGACCAACTCTTTGATTTTCGCGCCGAGTCGATCATGCAGGATCCGGGATAAATTCATTTCTGATGTCATTTCCGTGTCACGCGCGTGGCGCAAAATTATCGGGCGATGGTATCGGTCCGCCGGATTTTATTTTGCAGCTGAATGATGCCGTAAAGCAGCGCCTCGGCAGTGGGTGGGCATCCAGGCACGTAGACATCGACCGGGACGATACGGTCGCAACCACGCACGACCGAATACGAATAATGATAATAACCGCCACCATTCGCACACGAGCCCATCGAGATAACCCATCTGGGCTCGGCCATCTGGTCGTAAACCTTGCGCAACGCAGGTGCCATCTTGTTGACGAGCGTACCTGCCACAATCATCACATCGGATTGCCGCGGGCTAGGCCGGAATATGACGCCGAAACGATCAAGATCATAACGCGCAGCGCCAGCGTGCATCATTTCAACGGCGCAACAGGCCAGCCCGAACGTCATTGGCCAAAGAGAACCCGTTCGCGCCCAATTGATCAGTTTGTCCGCACTGGTCGTCACCCAGCCTTTTTCAAGGACGCCCTCTATTCCCATTCGAGCGCTCCCTTTTTCCACTCGTAGACAAAACCGACAATCAATATCCCAAGAAACAGCGCCATCGACAGCAAACCGAATAGGCCGATACGATCCAGCACCACCGCCCAGGGGAACAGAAATGCGATTTCCAGGTCGAAAATGATGAAGAGGATAGCCACGAGGTAATAACGCACATCGAATTTCATGCGCGAGTCCTCAAAAGCCTCGAAACCGCATTCATACGGCGAGTCTTTTGCAGCATCGGGGCGGCGTGGCCCGAGCAGGACGCCCAAGGCCATTGGAGCGGCGCCGACCACTAGGCCGACGGCGATGAACACCAGAATTGGGAGATAGCTCTCCAACATATATAAACCGCCTCGCTCCTGCTACGGCCGCCCGCGAGGCAATGCTGCGCCCACGCGTAAACCACCTGACGGCCAGGTCAGTACTTCTCCTAGCGTGCCGCAGCCTTCACCGGACTGGAGCACCCACCGGAGTCTATGTCAGCGATTTTTCCGCTGTCAATATGCACCAACGGATTTTTTTGATTATATTTCAGCGAGTTAACAACTACGCCGAAGGCCTCTCTCCGTAGGCCTTTAGGAATCTATGGTGCCGATGGCCGGATTCGAACCGGCACGGCTTTCGCCACTACCCCCTCAAGATAGCGTGTCTACCAATTTCACCACATCGGCATTCTGAAAAAGACAACTTATACTAACAAAAAAACAAATTATGACAAGCTTTGCCTATTGGCTCTTGCCGCCTGCCTGACTTCCACCGGCCGAGGGCACCGGCGTCGTGGCAGCGGGCTTACCAGACTCGCCGATAATACTCTTTGCACCTGGCTGATCCACCACACTCCCACCATCGGTATTCTGATGGGCGGCAAGATAGGCCAAGCCCAAGCAATTGAGAAAAAACACAGTGGCCAATGCTGCGGTGGCTCGGCTTAAAAAGGATGCCGAGCCTCGCGCGCCGAAAACCGTGCCGGATGCGCCACTGCCGAAGGCAGCACCCGCATCCGCACCCTTGCCGTGCTGCAGAAGCACCAGCACGATCACCGCGATCGCAACGACGACCTGCAACACAATCAACAACGTATACAGCATATCAGCCTCAGCTCAAGCGGCATTGCAAATGGCAAGGAAGGCTTCGGCCTGCAACGACGCACCACCGATCAATCCACCGTCGATATCCGGCATCGCGAACAACTCCGCCGCATTGTCCGGCTTGACGCTCCCGCCATAAAGCAAGCGTGTCTGATCCGGCTTGGCGCCAGCTGCCGCCAGTCTCCCGCGGATATAGGCATGAACGGCCTGAGCCTGCTCCGGCGATGCGGTCAACCCCGTTCCGATGGCCCACACAGGCTCGTAGGCAATCACGGCTCGGCTGACGGTTTCTGCGCCGAGCAATTCGACCACAGCATCCAGCTGCCTCGCAACCACGGCCTCCGTGACACCCGCATTGCGCTCTTCAAGGCTTTCGCCAACGCACAGAATCGGACAAAGCCCCGCTCGGTTCACGGCCTGAAACTTGTGCGCCACAATCTCATCCGTCTCGTGATACAAGCTGCGGCGCTCCGAATGCCCGACGATGACATAACGGCAGCCCACATCACTCAGCATGGGCGCCGACACCTCGCCAGTGTAGGCACCTTCATCCTCCGCAGACACGTCCTGCGCACCGAGCGCGACACGACTGCCTTCAAGACGCGTCATCGCTTCATGCAGATATACGTACGGCGGACAGATCGCGACCTCTGCGGCATGGCCATCACTCAGACCCGACAACAGATCGCCCAGCAATTCATGCACCATCTTCCTGGAACCATTGAGTTTCCAGTTGCCGGCGACCATTGGCTGTCGCATCCACGATCTCCTGATGACCTCACACGAAAGCGCCGAAGCTTAACCGGCATATCAACATAAATCAATTCGCCGGCGTTACTGTGGCGGCAAAGCGTTTTTGCTCGGCCCGGACCACGGCTGCCAACTGATCCGCCAGCGCGCGCACCTTGCGGGACTCGCGACCCTCGATCATCACCCTCAGAAGCGGCTCCGTACCCGAAGCCCTCAGCAACACGCGCCCATGCATGCCCAGCGCCGTCTCCGCATCGCGCACCGCCTCGGCGAGTACGGCCGAGGCAGCAATCGAAAAACCGGACGCGATCGGTACGTTGACCAGTACCTGCGGGTACTTTTCCAGGCCCGACGAAAGCTCGCGCAGCCCCTTGCCTGTCGATACCATCGCCGCCAGCACCTGCAGCGCGGCCACGATACCGTCGCCGGTAGTCTGGCGGTCCAGACAGATCAAATGCCCGGAATTCTCGCCGCCGAGCAGCCAACCACGCTGCCTGAGCGCCTCCATGACATAGCGGTCTCCGACGGCCGCGCGCTCGAACGGGATGCCGAGCCTGTCAAGCGCATGCTCCAGCCCCAGGTTGCTCATCAAAGTACCGACCACGCCCCCTTGTAGCTCGGCACGCTGCAGGCGCGTGGACGCGATGATGTACAGAAGCTCGTCGCCGTCGATCACTTCGCCGCGACCGTCCACCATGATGACGCGATCGCCATCGCCGTCGAAGGCGACACCAAGATCCGCCTGCTGTCCCATCACGGCGTCGGCCAGCCGTCTCGGCGCCGTAGAACCGCAGCCGGCATTGATGTTGATGCCATCGGGTTCATCGCACAGTGGCACCACCTTGGCGCCCAGTTCGGCGAACACGGCAGGCGCGATGTGATAAGTGGCGCCGTTCGCGCAGTCAACCACGATCTTCATGCCATGCAGCGCGGTGCCGGTCGGCACCGTGCTCTTGCAGAATTCAATGTAGCGCCCGGCCGCATCGACCACTCGCTCCACCTTGCCCAACTCCGCCGAATCGACCACGGACATGGCCTTGGCAAGCTCAGCTTCAATGGCCTCTTCCATTTCATCAGGGAGCTTCGTCCCTTCGCCAGTGAAAAACTTGATGCCATTGTCGTAGTAGGGATTGTGCGAAGCGCTGATCACGATCCCTGCGCTTGCACGGAACGTCCGTGTCAGATAGGCCACGCCAGGTGTCGGCATCGGCCCCAACAGGCGGGTATTGACACCTGCCGCAGAAAGCCCGGATTCGAGTACGGACTCAAACATATAACCGGATATGCGCGTATCCTTGCCCACGAGAATCAAGCGGCGCCCGCTATGGGCAAGCACTCGCCCGGCCGCCCACCCCAAACGCAGAATGAATTCCGGCGTCATCGGGGCATCCCCGACCCGGCCGCGAATTCCGTCGGTGCCGAAATAGGCCCTCGGCATGCTTATTACCTCCCTTTTTGACCGATTGCCCAGGCAACCTCGAGCGCATCCACCGTCTGCCGCACGTCGTGCACCCTGAGCACGCGCGCTCCAGCCAGCGCCACCGCCACTGCGGCACCGACGCTGCCGTCAACGCGGCCGTCGACGGGGCGGTTCGCCAGCAGGGCACCGATCATCGACTTTCTCGACACGCCGATCAGGAGCGGCAGCCCGTGCCCCGCGAGGCGCGGTGTCGCGCGCAACAAATCGACATTGTGCTGCAGGCTCTTACCGAAGCCGATACCCGGATCCAGCAGGAGACGCCGCCGATCGATACCCGCAGCCTCGCAGGCATGCACCCGCGCCAGGAGAAAATCCTCGACCTCGGACACGACATCCCCATACCGAGGTGCCGCCTGCATGCTGCGCGGCTCACCTCGCATATGCATCAGGCAGACCGGCACACCCAGTTCGACCGCCAGCGAAAGCGCACCCGGCTCCTGCAAGGCGCGAATGTCGTTGATCAGCCCGGCGCCCGCCTCCACCGCGGCACGCATAACCGCCGGCTTGCGCGTGTCGATCGAGATCGGCACATTGATCTCGCGGCTCAGTGAACGGATCACGGCTTCGATACGTTGGATTTCGCTGGATGCGTCAACCTCGGCGGCACCCGGGCGCGTGGATTCTCCACCGACATCGATGATATCCGCGCCCGCTTCGATCATACCCAGGGCATGCTCGACCGCTGCGGACACCGACGCGTGGCGGCCGCCGTCAGAGAATGAGTCCGGCGTCACGTTCAGGATTCCCATGACGCGTGGGCGGGACAGATCCAGCAATCGGCCACCGCAGTCAAGCACAACCGATTGGGGCGGGGAGGCTTTCGCCTCACCCGCCCCGTCCACCGGCGCGATCATGTCGCTATCGCACAATCAATGCAGGCTGGCCGGATCGCCCAGCTTGCCGCCACCGGTCTCCTGCGTGGTCTTGTCGCCCGATGAAGCGGTAGGCCCGGAATTGGGTCCTTCGTCGCTCCAGTCGGAAGGCGGTCGCGGGTCCTTGCCGGACATGATGTCCGCAATCTGATCCGCGTCGATGGTTTCATACTTGACCAGCGCCTGGGCCATGATATGCAGCTTTTCCATGTTGTCGCGCAGGATCTGCTGCGAACGCCCGTAGTTGCGCTCGATGACGGAGCGGATCTCCTCGTCGATGACGTGCGCCGTCTCGTCGGAAACCTGCTTGTGCTGGGTCACGCTGCGCCCAAGGAAAACCTCGCCTTCGTCTTCACTGTAGGCCAGGGGCCCTAAGCGCTCGGAAAGACCCCACTTGGTCACCATGTTGCGAGCAATATCCGTTGCCCGCTCGATGTCGTTGGACGCGCCAGTAGTCACCTTTTCCAGCCCGAAGATCAGCTCTTCGGCAATCCGCCCGCCGAACAGGCTCGATATCTGACTTTCCAACCGCTGCTTGCTGTAACTGTACCGATCGTCCTCCGGCAGGAACATGGTGACACCCAGCGCCCGGCCACGCGGGATGATGCTGACCTTGTAGACCGGGTCGTGATCAGGGACGAGCAGACCGACGATGGCGTGCCCGGCCTCGTGATAGGCGGTCAACTTCTTCTCGTCCTCGCTCATCACCATGGAGCGCCGCTCGGCACCCATCATGATCTTGTCCTTGGCGCGCTCGAATTCAAGCATGTCGACGCTGCGCTTGTTGGCCCGCGCAGCGAACAGGGCGGCCTCGTTGACAAGATTGGCAAGATCGGCACCGGAGAATCCGGGCGTGCCGCGCGCGATGATGCCGGGCTTGACGTCATCGCCCACCGGTACACGGCGCATGTGCACCTTCAAAATCTGCTCGCGGCCCCGCACGTCGGGCAGCGGCACCACCACCTGACGATCGAATCGGCCGGGGCGCAGCAGCGCCGGGTCAAGCACGTCCGGACGGTTGGTCGCGGCGATCACGATGACGCCTTCCGTACCCTCGAAGCCGTCCATCTCGACCAGAAGCTGGTTGAGGGTCTGTTCGCGTTCGTCGTGCCCGCCGCCGAGACCAGCGCCGCGATGGCGGCCAACCGCGTCAATCTCATCGATAAAGATGATGCAAGGCGCGTGCTTTTTCGCCTGCTCGAACATGTCGCGGACACGCGAAGCGCCGACGCCGACAAACATCTCAACGAAGTCCGAACCGGAGATGCTGAAGAACGGCACCTTGGCCTCGCCGGCGATCGCCTTGGCCAGCAGGGTTTTACCCGTGCCGGGCGAACCGACCATCAGCACACCACGCGGAATCTTGCCGCCCAGTTTCTGGAACTTGCCGGGATCGCGGAGGAATTCGACGAGCTCGGACACCTCCTCCTTGGCTTCGTCCACGCCCGCCACATCGGCGAAGGTGACCTTGACCTGATCTTCGCTCATCATTCTGGCGCGGCTCTTGCCGAACGACATCGCGCCGCGCCCGCCGGCACCGCCCTGCATCTGCCTGAGGAAGAATATCCAGACACCGATCAGCAATAGCATGGGGAACCAGCTGATCAGGATCGACAGCAGTAGCGATTCCTTTTTGGGCTCGGCAGCCGACACGTTCACGCCGTTGTTGAGCAGATCGCCGATCATGCCGGGATCGGTCGGCGTATACGTGGTGAATTTCTGCCCACCATCGGTCACGCCATGGACGGTCCGCCCGTCGATCATGACATTCTTGACCCGCCCACCCTTCACCGCAGCGATGAACTGCGAGTAGGACATGGTCGAGGACGATGAGTCGCTGTGCTGGCTGAAGTTGTTGAACACCGACATCAGCACGACGGCGATCACCGCCCACAGGATGATATTCTTGACGAGATCGTTCAAAGCGTCACCTCAAGTACGACGTCCGCACACTACGGACATTACTACAGTTTCCGGCCCGAGGCCACGACGTAGACCTCGCGACTGCGCGGACGCGATGCCTTGGGTTTGCGTACGCCCACCCGCTCGAATCCGGCCCTCAGCTCCGCCAGGAAGGCGTCGGACCCCTGCCCCTGGAAAAGCTTCAGTATCAAACCGCCGCCGGGCCGCAGAACCTTCATGGCCAGATCGAGCGCGAGTTCGGCCAATATCATCGCGCGCGGCTGATCCACCGCGGTCACCCCACTCATATTGGGCGCCATATCCGATAATACAAGGTCGGCCCCTGTCTCGCCGATCAGACGCAACAGATCGTCGAGCACGGATTGTTCGCGAAAATCGCCCTGCAGGAACTCGACGCCCGGCAACGGATCAATCGCCAGAATATCCGTCGCGATTACCCGACCCGAGCCGCCAAGACGCGCGCGGGCCACCTGGCTCCACCCACCCGGCGCCGCTCCCAGATCGACGACGGTCTGCCCGGGGCGGAAAACCGGATTGCGCTCGTCGAGCTCGAGCAGCTTGTAAACCGCTCGCGAACGATAGCCCTCCGCCTGCGCGCGCTGCACATAGGGGTCGTCGAAATGTTCCCGCAACCACTGGCGGCTGCTCTTGCTGCGAGGGGGCACTGGTTTCCTCTCCGACCCATGCTAGACTGCCCGGCTTTCCGGGCGAAGGATATGACCATGGTACTCGATGACCGCGACAGACGCGCACTCAAGGCGAGGGCGCACGCGCTCAAACCGGTCGTGCTGATCGGCCAAAAGGGCCTGCACGCCAGCGTGATCGATGAAATCAGGGCCGCCCTCGAACATCATGAACTGATCAAGATCAAGATTCCCGGCGGACGCGAGGCCATGACACCGATCATCGAGGAAATCCTCGCGGCCACGGACGCCGAACTGGTGCAGCGCATCGGCGGCGTGGTCGTGCTGTATCTGAAGAATCGCTTGAATCAGACGTAACGTACAGCGAGCACTTCATACTCGCGATTGCCGCCGGGCGCCTGCACGAGCACTTCGTCTCCTTCCATCTTGCCTATCAGCGCCCGCGCGATCGGCGAACTGACCGACACCAACCCCTGTTTGATATCCGCCTCGTCGTCACCGACGATCTGGTATGTGATCTCGTCGCCCGAAGCCACGTCCGCCAGATCGACGGTGGCGCCAAACACGACCTTACCGCCGGGATTGAGCTTGGTGACGTCGATGACTTGGGCATTGGCGAGCTTGGCCTCGACCTCCTTGATACGCCCCTCGATGAAACCCTGCTGTTCGCGGGCCGCATGATATTCGGCGTTTTCCTTGAGATCGCCATGCGCGCGCGCCTCTGCGATGGCGGCCACGACGCGCGGACGCTCTTCCGACTTGAGCTTCTGCAACTCCGCACGGAGCTTTTCAGCCCCGCGGATCGTCAACGGCACCTTGTTCATTGCCGAGCCTCCTCATGCAGGTCCTGCAGACGGTAAACCGCCTCGTTATCCAGAAAATCCATGGCAAGACACATCGCAAGCGCGCCCGCCATGGTCGTCGCGTAGGTAATTTTGCGCTGCAGCGCCTCTCGCCGGATGGTGAAGGAGTCTGCAATGGCCTGCTTGTTCGCGGTGGTGTTCACGATCATGTCGATTTCGCCGTTCTTGATCATGTCGACCACGTGCGGTCGGCCCTCCATGACCTTGTTGACGGCATCGCAGGGCAAGCCCGCGGCCACCAGAACCTTCTCGGTCCCATGTGTCGCCACCAGTCTGAACCCGCGCTTGAGCAACTCGCGTGCAATGCCGACGGCGGCGACCTTGTCCTCGTCACGGACACTGATGAAGGCTCGACCGCCTCGCGGCAACACCACGCCGGATGCCAACTGAGCTTTGGCGAAGGCTTCGCCAAAGCTCAGCCCGATACCCATGACCTCACCGGTCGATTTCATCTCCGGCCCGAGGATCGGATCCACGCCGGGAAATTTGATGAACGGGAACACCGCCTCCTTGACCGAAAAATACGGCGGGATGATCTCGGTGGCAATACCCTGCTCGGCCAGCTTCCGCCCCACCATGCAGCGAGCCGCGACCTTGGCCATGGGCAAGCCGCTGGCCTTGGACACGAACGGCACGGTACGCGAAGCACGCGGATTGACTTCAAGGATATAGATGTCGTCGCCCTTGACAGCCAACTGCGCGTTCATCAGCCCCACCACCTTGAGACTGACGGCCATGCGCCGGACCTGGTCGCGCAAGCGGTCGAGCAGCACCTCGCTCAACGAATAGGGCGGCAGCGAACAGGCCGAATCGCCGGAATGGACTCCCGCCTGCTCGATATGCTGCATCACGCCGCCGATCAGCACCGTTTCGCCGTCGCAGATCGCATCCACGTCAACTTCGATGGCATCATCGAGGAAGCGGTCTATGAGCACGGGCGCATCGTTGGAAACCTTCACCGCCTCGTTCATGTACCGACGCAGGTCCTGTTCGTCGTAGACGATCTCCATGGCACGCCCGCCCAGCACGTAGGAAGGCCGCACCACCACGGGATAGCCGATCTCGTCGGCCAGTCGCACGGCCTCTTCCGCACTGCGCGCCGTTCTGTTCGGCGGCTGCATCAGCTCCAGCGACTCGATCAGGTGCTGGAAACGCTCCCGGTCCTCGGCAAGATCAATCGAATCGGGGCTAGTACCGATGATCGGCGCACCGGCCGCCTCGAGATCTCGCGCCAATTTCAGCGGCGTCTGGCCGCCATACTGCACGATCACCCCCTTGGGCTGCTCGACCTCGATGATCTCGAGCACGTCCTCAAGCGTCAGCGGCTCGAAATACAAACGGTCCGAGGTGTCGTAATCGGTCGAGACGGTCTCGGGGTTACAGTTGACCATGATGGTTTCATAGCCATCCTCGCTCAGGGCCAGGGCCGCATGCACGCAGCAGTAGTCGAACTCGATCCCTTGGCCGATGCGGTTCGGGCCGCCCCCCAACACCATGATTTTGTCACGACTGCCGGGCTCTGCCTCGCAGGACTCCTCATAAGTGGAATAGAGATAGGCCGTACTCGAAGCGAACTCTGCGGCACAGCTATCCACCCGTTTGTAGACGGGGCGCACGCCAAGCAGATGGCGCCGCTGGCGGACCGTGCGTTCGGTTTCCTCCAGCAAACGCGCCAGTCGGCGGTCCGAAAAGCCCTTGCGCTTGAGACGTCGGAATGCCGCCGCCGTCAGGCGCTCCATGGCCGTACCGCGCAGCGCTTGCTCGGTATGCACGAGATCCTCGATCTGCGCCAGGAACCACGGGTCGATCCGGCTGAGCTGGTGAATTTCTTCCCGCGTCATGCCGAAGCGGAAGGCATCGGCAAGATACCAGATGCGTTGCTCGGTCGGTGCGCGCAATTCCTGACGCAGACGTGCGGCGGCCGCGTCCCGGTCGCTCAGATCCAGCACTTCATTGAGGCCGTCAACACCGATTTCGAGCCCCCTGAGCGCCTTCTGGAAGGACTCCTGGAAGCTGCGGCCGATCGCCATGACCTCACCGACGGACTTCATCTGGGTGGTCAGACGGGGATCCGCCTTGGGAAATTTTTCGAAAGTGAAGCGCGGTATCTTGGTCACCACGTAATCGATGGTCGGCTCGAACGATGCCGGTGTCACGCCGCCGGTGATGTCGTTGCGCAACTCGTCCAGGGTGTAGCCAACCGCCAGCTTGGCCGCGACCTTGGCAATCGGGAAACCGGTCGCCTTCGAGGCCAGCGCCGAGGAACGCGACACGCGTGGATTCATCTCGATGACGATCACCCGCCCCGTCGCCGGGTCGATCGCGAACTGGACGTTCGAGCCGCCGGTATCGACGCCGATCTTGCGCAGGACGGCGATGGACGCATCGCGCAGACGTTGGTATTCCTTGTCCGTCAGGGTCTGCGCCGGCGCCACCGTGATCGAATCGCCGGTATGCACGCCCATCGGGTCCAGATTTTCGATGGAGCATACGATGATGCAGTTGTCGGCGCGGTCGCGCACGACCTCCATCTCGAATTCCTTCCAACCCAGCACCGACTCCTCGAGCAGCACTTCCTTGGTCGGCGACAGATCGAGACCGCGCTTGACGATTTCCTCGAATTCCTCGCGGTTGTAGGCGATACCGCCGCCGCTGCCGCCCATGGTGAAGGAAGGCCGGATGATAGTCGGAAAGCCGATGCCACCCTGAACCTGCTGCGCTTCCTCGAAACTGTGTGCGACAAAGGCCTTGGGCGTCGAAAGCCCGATCTCGGCCATGGCATGACGAAAGCGCTCGCGATCCTCCGCCATGTCGATGGCGTCGCGGTCGGCACCGATCATCTCCACGCCCAGCCGATCAAGCACGCCTTCGCGGGCCAGATCAAGCGCACAATTGAGCGCCGTCTGCCCACCCATGGTTGGCAGCAGCGCATCCGGACGCTCGCGCTCGATGATGCGCGCCACGGTACGCCACTCGATCGGCTCGATATAGATCGCATCCGCGGTTTCCGGATCGGTCATGATCGTGGCCGGATTCGAGTTGACCAGAATGATCCGGTAGCCTTCCTCCTTGAGCGCCTTGCATGCCTGGGCGCCGGAATAATCGAATTCGCAGGCCTGGCCGATGACGATCGGCCCGGCGCCTATGACCAGGATGCTTTTGATGTCGGTGCGTTTGGGCATGGGTGTCCGTTGTCTATGTACGGGCGGCGCGGCATTCAGGCGCGCATGAGCCGGATGAAACGATCGAAAAGACCAGCCACGTCGTGCGGCCCGGGGCTGGCCTCAGGATGCCCCTGGAAGCCGAATGCCGGCCGATCGGTCCGCGCGATCCCCTGCAGGGAGCCATCGAAGAGCGAGCGATGGGTGGCGCGCAGATGGCCGGGAAGGCTGCTTTCGTCCACCGCAAATCCGTGATTCTGCGAACTGATCATCACCTGCCCGCTTTCCAGATCCTGCACCGGATGATTTGCGCCGTGATGCCCGAATTTCATTTTCATGGTCGACGCGCCGCTGGCCAGCCCCAGCAACTGATGCCCAAGACAGATGCCGAAGGTCGGTATGCCGCGCTCGACCAGCTCGGCGATGGCGGCGATGGCATAGTCGCAGGGCTCCGGATCCCCAGGTCCGTTTGAAAGAAACACGCCGTCGGGCTCGAGTCGAAGCACCTCGGCGGCCGGCGTCTGGGCCGGCACCACGGTCAGGCGGCATCCGCGATCCGCCAGCATGCGCAAAATATTGCGCTTGACGCCGAAATCATAGGCCACCACGTGCAGTACGTCGGACTGGTCGCGACTGCCGGGGCCGAAGCCGCCGTGCGCTTCCCAGCTACCGGCTCGCCATTCGTAGATTTCGCGCGCGGTGACCTCGCACGCCAGATCCATGCCCTTGAGGCCGGCAAACGCCTTTGCAGCCGCCAAGGCCTTGTCGATGTCTATGGCGCCCGCCTGGATGCAACCGTTGAGTGCGCCCTTGTCGCGCAACAAACGCGTCAGGCGGCGCGTATCGATCTCGGCAATGGCGACCACGCCGTGACGCTGCAGATAGTGGTCGAGGGATTCGGCCGAACGCCAGTTCGAATGCGTCATCGGCAGATCCCGAACGACCAGGCCAGCCGCAAAGGTCTTGGCGGACTCCTCGTCCTCGGCATTGGTGCCGGTATTGCCGATATGAGGGTAGGTCAGCGTGACGATCTGACGTGCGTAGGAGGGGTCGGTCAGGATTTCCTGGTAGCCCGTCATGGCGGTATTGAACACCACCTCACCGACGCACTCCCCCAGCGCGCCGACGGCGGCACCATGAAACACGCTGCCGTCCTCTAGAGCCAACAAAGCGGCTTGGTTCAAGCGGTTCACCGTAGATACGAAAAACGGGACCCGCGCCCCGTTTGGATATGCCAATCCCCGCTGTGCGCGGGGGACTCATGCGCTTGCGCACGCGACTTCGACACGCCGAGATGCCGCGCGTAGCAAGGGTTCATGTAATCGTCGTAATTTTACGCGACCCCGACTGGGCCTGTCCACGCGAAGATGCGGTTCAGCCCAGACCGAGCACGTCGCGCATGCCGTAGCGGCCCGGCCCGCGGCCCGCGACCCAGACCGCCGCGCGCAATGCGCCGCTCGCAAAAGTCATGCGGCTGGTCGCCTTGTGGGCGATCTCGATGCGCTCGCCCGCACCCGCGAACATCACGGTGTGTTCGCCGACGATATCGCCGGCTCGAATGGTTTCGAAACCGATGGCGTGGCGGTCGCGCGGGCCGGTGCGCCCCTCGCGCCCGTAGACTGCGCAGCTGCCGAGATCGCGCCCGAGCGCCTGGGCCACGACCTGCCCCATCTGCAAAGCGGTGCCGGAAGGTGCATCGACCTTATGACGGTGGTGCGCCTCGATGATCTCGATATCCACTTCGTCGCCCAGGATCGTGGCGGCGGTCTCGAGGAGGGTCAGACACAGGTTGACGCCGACGCTCATGTTCGGCGCGATCACGAAGGGCGCCCGATGGCTCAAGGCATCCAGGCGCCGCAGCTGTGCCTCGGAAAATCCGGTGGTACCGATCACCATCGCACGGCCGTGCCGGGCGCAGATCTCGGCATGGGACAACGTACCTTCGGGCAGCGTGAAGTCGATCAAGACGTCGAAATCGCCGATCACGGCCGCCAAGTCGTCGGCAACACGCACCCCCAGGGCACCGACCCCGGCCAGCTCGCCGGCATCGCGCCCGATGGCGGCGCCGCCGCGACGACCGATTACCGCCGCAAGCTCGACCTGATCACTCGCATGCGCGGCCTCGATCAGCGTCCGCCCCATTCGTCCGCCCGCACCCACGATGCCGACTCTGGTCACATCACTCATGGCTTGTGAATCCTCCGGAAGATCGCGTCAATGCAGCCAGGACTTGAGATCGTCGAAGAAGCCCTTGACGCCGTCCAGCCAGCTGTGCGCCTGCGGGCTGTGCTTGTGTTCGCTGCCCTTGAGCGTGTCCTGGAACTGGATCAGGAGTTCGCGCTGGGACTTGGTCAGATTCACCGGCGTCTCGACCATCACGCGGCAAATGAGATCGCCCTCCGGGCCGCCGCGTACCGGCTTGATGCCCTTGCCACGGATACGGAACATGCGATTGGTCTGTGTTTCCGCCGGGATCTTGAGTCGGGCGCGGCCGCCCAGCGTCGGCACCTCGATCTCGCCGCCCAGCGCAGCGGTGACGAAATCGATGGGCACCTCGCAATAAAGATTTTCGCCTTCGCGCGTGAAGATTTTGTGCTCGCGCACGCGAATCTGCACATAGAGGTCGCCAGCCGGGCCATTCTGCGGCCCAGACTCGCCTTCCCCGGCGAGGCGGATACGATCGCCGGTGTCGACGCCAGCCGGCACGTTGACGGACAAGGTGCGGGTGTCGCGTACGCGGCCCTCGCCGCGACAGCTTGGGCAGGGATCGGGGATGATCTTGCCGCTGCCGTGACAACGCGGGCAGGCCTGTTGCACGGAAAAAAATCCCTGCTGGATGCGGACCTGACCGACGCCACCGCAGGTGGGACAACCCTCGGCCCGCGTACCGGATCGCGCACCCGTGCCGTCGCAGGCGGTACAAGCGATGATCGTCGGCACGCGGATCTTGACCTCGGTGCCGAACACCGCCTCCTCCAGACTGAGGTCGAGGTTGTACTGCAGGTCTGCCCCTCGGTAATTGCGCTCGCGACCGCGCCCACCGCCGAAGATATCGCCGAAAATGTCCTCGAAGATATCGCCGAAACCGGCGCCACCGAAACCGGCACCGCCGCTCGCGGCACCGCCATTCACGCCGGCATGGCCGAACTGGTCGTAGGCCGCCCGCTTTTGGGCGTCGCTGAGCACCTCGTAGGCCTCTTTGGCCTCCTTGAAGTGCTCGACGGCTTCGGCATCGTCCGGATTCCGGTCCGGATGGTATTTCATCGCCAGTCGCCGGTACGCCTTCTTGAGTTCGTCATCGCCCGCCGAACGCTCCACGCCCAGCACTTCGTAATAATCTCTTTTCGACATCGCTCTCGGTCGCTTGACGTTGATCCAGAATGGTTGGCCGCAGCCACGGCGCCGGGCAGGCCTCGACGCACACGGCCCGCGCGCGGCGGGCAGTCGATCCGGACAAGGGGAGGCCGACCCTGCGCGCGCAGCGGCCGGCCTCGCTCCGGATTATTTCTTGTTTTCCTTGACCTCTTCGAACTCGGCGTCCACGACATCCTCGTCGCCGCGGCCACTCTTGGCGCCTGCGTCCGTCGCACCGGCGGGCGCGTCCTGTGCCGCACCCGCCTGGCTGTACAGCTTCTCGGCAAGCTTGCCGGAGGCCGCGCTCAAGGCTTCCGTTTTGGCCTCGATCGCCGCCTTGTCGTCGCCCTTGACGGCTTCCCTCAACTCACCGACCGCCTGTTCGATCGCCTGCTTTTCATCGGCGGTCGCCTTGTCACCGGCTTCCTGAAGGGATTTTTCGGCCGCGTGTATGAGGTTGTCGGCCTGATTGCGCGCCGTCACGAGTTCGTGGAAGCGCTTGTCGTCGTCGCGGTGCGCTTCGGCATCCTTGACCATGCGCTCGATCTCGTCCTCGGCCAGGCCGGAGGATGCCTTGATCACGATCGACTGCTGCTTGCCGGTCGCCTTGTCCTTGGCCGACACGTTGAGGATACCGTTGGCGTCGATATCGAACATCACCTCGATCTGCGGCACGCCGCGCGGCGCGGGCGGAATGTCCGTCAGGTCGAATCGTCCGAGCGACTTGTTGCCGCCCGCCTGCTCGCGCTCGCCCTGCAGCACATGCACGGTCACGGCCGTCTGATTGTCCTCGGCAGTGGAGAAAACCTGCGTGGCCTTGGTCGGGATGGTGGTGTTCCGGTCGATGAGCTTGGTCATCACGCCGCCAAGGGTCTCGATTCCCAACGACAGCGGGGTCACGTCAAGCAGCAGCACGTCCTTGACTTCGCCGCCCAACACGCCGCCCTGGATGGCCGCACCCACGGCTACCGCCTCGTCGGGATTGACGTCGCGGCGGGGCTCCTTGCCGAAGAAGTTCTTGACCGCTTCCTGCACCTTCGGCATGCGGGTCTGGCCACCGACCAGAATCACATCGGCGATGTCGGATGTCGACAGGCCGGCATCCTTGAGCGCCAGCTTGCACGGCTCGATGGTGCGCTGAATCAGGCTCTCGACCAGCGACTCCAGCTTGGCGCGCGTCACCTTGATGTTGAGATGCTTCGGCCCTGTCTGATCGGCGGTGACGTAGGGCAGGTTGACCTCGGTCTGCTGAGTGGACGACAACTCGATCTTGGCCTTTTCCGCAGCCTCCTTCAGACGCTGCATGGCAAGCGGATCACCGCGCAGATCGATGCCCTGCTCCTTGTTGAACTCGTCCGCCAGATAGTCGATCAGGCGCTTGTCGAAATCTTCGCCACCCAGGAAGGTGTCACCGTTGGTCGCCAGCACCTCGAACTGCTGCTCTCCGTCGACGTCGGCCATTTCGATGATGGAGATGTCGAAGGTGCCGCCACCAAGGTCGTAGACCGCCACCTTGCGATCGCCGCCCTTCTTGTCCAAACCGAAGGCCAACGCCGCCGCGGTGGGCTCATTAATGATGCGCTTAACGTCGAGGCCCGCGATCTTGCCAGCATCCTTGGTCGCCTGACGCTGCGAATCGTTGAAATAGGCCGGCACGGTGATGACGGCTTCGGTCACCGGCTCGCCGAGATAATCCTCGGCGGTTTTCTTCATTTTCATCAGCACGCGCGCGGAAATTTCCGGCGGCGCCATCTTTTTGCCCTTCACCTCCACCCAGGCGTCGCCGTTGTCGGCCTTGGCAATCGTGTAGGGCACAAGCTTGATGTCCTTCTGCACCTCGGGTTCGTCGAACCGACGTCCGATCAGGCGCTTGACCGCAAACAGGGTGTTCGTGGGATTGGTGACGGCCTGACGCTTGGCCGGCTGACCGACCAGCACCTCGCCGTCGTCGCCGAACGCGATGATGGAGGGGGTGGTGCGATCGCCTTCGCTGTTTTCGATCACCTTGGGCTTGCCCGCCTCCATGACGGCCACGCAGGAATTGGTGGTTCCAAGGTCGATACCAATGACTTTACCCATGATGTTGCATCTCCCTAGCACTGGGTGAATACGTACTGAATATGAGGGCTAAATTGGGGCCAGCGCCCCGATTTCAAGGCGTCGGCTTCAATCGGGCGCCTTGGAGACGACGACCATGGCCGGCCTGAGCAGGCGGTCGTTGAGCACATAGCCCTTTTGCATGACGCCGAGCACGGTATTGGGTGGCTGTTCGCCGGAAGGCTGCATGGTCATCGCCTGATGACGCTCCGGATCGAAGCGTTCGCCGACAGGATTGACCTCTTCAATGCCGAACTTGGCCAGAACCTGGCCGAACATGCGCAGCGTCAATTCCATACCTTCGCGGATGCTGGCAACGGCATCCGCGCCATCTGCCGCGCCCATGCCCAATTCGAGGCTGTCCTTCACCGGAAGCAGCTCGTTCGCGAAGCGCTCCAGCGCATATTTATGAGCGTTGGCGAGATCGCGCTCGGCCCGTTTGCGCAGGTTGTCGAGCTCGGCCTGGGCACGCACAAACTGATCCCAATGCGTCTGCGCCTTGTCCTTCATCTCCTGGAGGTCGCGATGCAGCGCCTCCATGGCGTCGACGTTCTCGGCCTGCACCGGCTGCTCGCCGACACTCGGCTTTTCCGCCTCATCGGACGTATTGTCGCCGTTCTGTGGGGGTATTTGACTCATCAATCGCTCCAGATTCGATGCCGCTTAGCGGGCAAACTTGGACAAACCTGGGCAATAGGTGGGGCCTCTCACACAGACTTCAAGCCCGTCCGTTCAGAGCGCTACCCAGAAGCCTGGCGGTAATGTCCACGACTGGAATCACACGATCGTAAGGCATGCGTGTCGGGCCGATCACGCCCAGCATGCCGATCACCTCGCCATTGGCGACGTAAGGCGCCGTGACCACACTCACGTAATCGAGCGCGCCGTAGCCGGATTCGTGGCCGATGAATATCTGCACATCCTCCGCCACGGCG
Organism: Acidihalobacter prosperus; assembly: GCF_000754095.2. Taxonomy (NCBI): domain Bacteria; kingdom Pseudomonadati; phylum Pseudomonadota; class Gammaproteobacteria; order Chromatiales; family Ectothiorhodospiraceae; genus Acidihalobacter; species Acidihalobacter prosperus. The sequence continues at coordinate 53,082 of NZ_JQSG02000001.1, read as the reverse complement.
CTCTTGTCCAGCAGGTGCAGAACTTCTCGTTTTTCGGTGAAGGCGGAGAAAAGGGTACGCAGTCTTTCCAGGTCCGCCAGTTCCTGATATTCGAGCAGGTTGTTCTGGCCCGCGAGCACGTAGTCACCGGTCTGCTCGACCTCGTCCTCGAGCGCTTTCTGCCCCAACTCCACCGCATTGCGCATGATGCGATCCATATCCGCCCGCATCTCGTCGAGTTCGCGCAGCAGCGAACCGCGTATGTGCATCAGATCGCGTCCGGCGAAATGCAGATTGAGGTAACGGGCGGCCTGATCCAGCTCGGATTGCGTATAGGCGCGATCCAGTTGCAGGATGCGATTCTGGACCTCGTGCTGGTTCATCACCAGAATCACCAGCACACGCTTGTCGGACAGTGCCAGAAACTCGATCTGCCGCAACGCCAGGTGCTGGCTACGCGGCACGGTCACGACACCCACGAGCTGCGTGATCCCGGACAGGATATTGGAAGCCGATTCGACCAGATCATCGGCACCTCGCCCCGGCGAAAGATGCACACGCATCTGACGCAACGCCGCCGCATCCGGCGGGCGCTGCTGCAGCAGGGTGTCCACGAAAAGACGATAACCGCGCGCGGTTGGGACACGACCGGCGGAAGTATGCGGCGAGCGAACGAAGCCCATCGACTCCAGATCGGCGACCACATTGCGCACGGTCGCGGGGCTGATGTCGAGCCCCGCCTTCTGGCTCAGCAGGCGTGAACCAACCGGCTGTCCTTCACGGATATAGCTCTCGACCAACACCTTCAAGAGGTGCCGCGAACGCTCGTCCAGCCCGGATTCATCGGAGGAACTGCTGCGGATACGGATATGTGCCATCAACCGTCGGGGGCATGCAATATGGCCGCGACGATGATTACAATACGGGTTCTGAGTGTCAAGCTTCACACCACCCGGCCCGCCGCCACCCTCCCCAACCAAGTATCTGTATACATGAGAAATTTCAAGACTGTCGGCATCATCGCCAAACACGGCGACACCCGCCTCGCGCCGACGCTGGCGGCACTGACGACATTCCTAAGGGCGCGCGGTCTGACACCGCTGCTGGACGCGAGCGCCGACGGACTCGTTCCGGACGAAGCCCTGCACGAGCGCGAGGCCATCGCGCGCCGCTGCGACCTGGCCATCGTGGTGGGCGGCGACGGCACGCTGCTCAACGCCGCGCGGTCACTGGCCTGCTGCGAAGTGCCGCTGGTCGGCATCAACCTCGGGCGCCTGGGGTTTCTGGCGGACATATCGCCCGAGGAAATGGCGCCGCGCCTGGACGAGATTCTGGCAGGCGACTACATCGAGGAACCGCGAGCCCTGCTCCAGGCCGAAATCACGGGCGGCGAGGAGGGGCCGGGCGACTGCTATGACGCCCTCAACGACGTCGTACTGCATATCTGCAGCGACGTTCGCATGATCGAATTCGATATCCGCATCGACGGACGATTCGTCAGCAGCCAGCGCGCCGACGGTCTCGTCATCGCCACGCCCACCGGCTCGACCGCCTACGCGCTGTCCGGCGGCGGGCCAATCCTGTCGCCCTCGCTGCCGGCCGTCGTCTTGGTCCCGATCTGCCCGCACACACTCACGAGCCGCCCCCTGGTGGTCGCGGCCTCATCCTGCATCGAGATTTCGCTCTCTGCGCACAATACCGCCCCGGCACAAGTGGCCTTTGACGGCCAGTCGTGCCGGCTCGTGCAGCCGGACGAGGTGATCCGCATTCGTCAGAAAGAGAAACCCTTGCGTCTGCTGCACCCGAACACCTACGATCACTTCCATATCCTGCGGGCCAAACTGCACTGGGGCGAGCAGCCTTGAATATCTGCGCATGACCCCCTGTCCCCGCGCGCATCGCCCATCGAGCCTCGGCACCCATGCTGTCACACATTCTGATCCGCGATTTCGCCATCATTGAGCATCTCGAGCTGGAACTGACGTGCGGCATGACCGCATTGACCGGCGAAACCGGCGCCGGCAAATCCATACTGATAGACGCCATCGGCCTCGTACTCGGCGACCGCGCCGACAGCGGCGTGGTCCGCGCCGGCGCCGAACGGGCCGAAATCAGCGCCGGGTTCGACCTGGGTGCGCAACCAAACGCCCTGGCCTGGCTGCGCGCGCACGACCTGGAAGACGATGACGGTGCTTGCACCCTGCGCCGCATCGTCACCCGCGAAGGGCGCGCGCGCGCCTATATCGGCGGTACGCCGGTCGCGTTGCAGGCGCTGCGGGAATTCGGCGAGCAGCTGGTTGACATCCACGGCCAGCACGCCCACCAATCGCTGCTGCATCGCGACGCGCAGCGCGGACTGCTCGACCTGCAGGCCGGCCATGCGGCCCTGCTGGAAGAATTGGCCGCAGCTCACCGGCAGTGGACCGAACTCAAGGCCTCGCTGGCCGCCATCGAGGACGACGCGCAACATCGCCAAGCGCGATTGGAACTCGTCGAATTTCAGTGTGGCGAGCTCGAAACCGCCGCCCCGCGCGCCGGCGAGGCCGACGAACTGGAAGACGAGCATCGTCGCCTGGCGCATGCCAGCCAGTTGCTCGAGGCCGCGCAGGCAGCCTACGGTTTGGCCTACGACGGCGAACCGGATGCCAACGGCCTGCTCTCGCACGCCGTCGACGCACTCGACCACGCCGCCTCGCTTGACCCCCGGCTCGACCAATCACTCGCCTTACTGCGCAACGCGCAAATCGAAGTCCAGGAGGCTGCCGCGGAACTGCGCCGCTATCTGGACGACCTGCAGATCGACCCGGCGCGCCTCGACGAAATTGGCGCCCGCCTGGCGCTACTCCAATCCCTTGCGCGCAAACATCACTGCGAGATCGACGAGCTACCCGAACGCTTGTCGGCGCTCCAGCAGGAACGGGAGTCGCTGGTGGATCACGACAGCCACCGTACTCGTCTCAACGCCAAGCTGGCGTCAGCCGCCGAACGCTACCGCGCGTTGGCCGAACGCGTCTCTGCCGGACGTCGCGAAGCCGCGACCACCCTCGGCCACGAGGTCACCGAAGCGATGCAGACGCTGGGCATGTCGGGTGGGCGCTTTGCCGTTGCGGTCGAGAATGAGCCACGCGCCAAACCTTCTCATCACGGCATCGACCAGGTGGAATTTCAGGTCAGCGCGAATCCCGGCCAACCCCTGCGCCCGCTTGCCAAGGTGGCATCTGGCGGCGAACTCTCGCGTATCAGCCTCGCGCTGCAGCTCGCCGCCACGCGCGACCGGCGCCTGCCCACCCTGATTTTCGACGAGGTCGACAGCGGCATTGGCGGCGGCGTAGCCGAAGTGGTTGGCCGCATGCTGCGGCGCCTCGGCGCCGACCGCCAGATCCTCTGTGTCACCCACCTCCCCCAGGTCGCGGCTCAGGCCCACCAACAACTCGCCGTGCGCAAGATCAAGGACAGCGACTCGACCGAAACGCTGATCGAACCGCTAATCACCGAACCTGCGCGCATCGATGAACTCGCACGAATGCTCGGCGGCGTACGCATCACCCCGCAGTCTCAGGCACACGCGCAGGAGATGCTGCGCGGCGCTCAGGAAGGCTGAGCGGGCACCTCATCCATTGCGCCACCGTTCCGCGCTATTCCTCGACGTTGCGATGCGGGCAATCCTGGCGCAGACAGTTGCCGTAAAGAATCAGCGAATGATCCCTGATCTCGAACCCCCGGCTACTCGCAACGGCCTTCTGCCGCGTCTCGATGACCTCGTCGTAGAACTCCTCCACATGACCGCACTCGCCGCAGACGATATGGTCGTGATGATGACCTCGCGCCAGCTCGAATACGGCCTGGCCACCCTCGAAGTGCAGGCGCTGCACCAGCGTGGCGGCCTCGAACTGCGTCAGCACGCGATACACCGTCGCCAAGCCGATCTCCTCGCCCGAATCCAGCAGCAGGCGATAGATATCCTCCGCAGTCAAATGGCGCGGCTTCGCCGTCTCAAGGATTTCCAGAATCTTCATGCGCGGCAGCGTGACCTTGAGGCCGGCACGTTTGAGGTCTTGGTTTTCCATCAGTCCCTTCCAGCAATGCACATCGGTTTGCTTTAAGATGTGCGCGCCCATTCGAATCGATGACGCAAATGAAAAAAATACGCATTTCCCTGTTCGGCCTGACCATTCTAGCACTGAGCGGTTGCAGCTTCAGTTGGCTATCCGGTTATCGTCCGCCCATTCATCAGGGCAACGAGATCAAGGCGACCCAGCTACAGCAGGTCAAGATCGGCATGACCGAGGCCCAAGTCCGCTTCATCCTCGGCGACCCGATGCTGACCGACGCCTTCAATCCGAACCGGTGGGACTATGTGTACGCCCTGACCCCGACCTACGGTCGGCAGACCGTCAAGCATCTGACCCTGTATTTTCAGGACGGCAAGCTGGCTCGCATCGTCGGCGGCCCCACCTCAACGGCGCAGTAAGTCGTCCTGCGCTTGCTCAGTCGCCCTGCGCGCGCCGGCGACGGCGCTCCTTGGGATCGACGACAAGCGGACGATAGATCTCCACCCGATCGCCATCGCGCACCACGTCCGCCAGATTGCGCAGGTGCCCGAATATGCCAACCCGGCAGGTCTCGAGGTCGACGGTCGGGTGGCGCGCCAGCATGCCGGATGCCGCTATCGCCTGCCCGATCGTCGCGCCCTCGGGCAACACGACCTGCAACACCGTTTGGCGGTCGGGCAGGGCATAGGCCACCTCCACCGCCAATGCCTCAGCGGGCACCGTATACCTCGCGTGCCCGCTTGACGAAGGCGTCCACCAGGCTATTGACGATTTGGCTGAACACCGGGCCCACGGCAAGACCGAGCAGCCGGTTCGAGAAATCGAACTCCATGTCCAGCGACACCTTGCATGCCTTCTCGCCCAGCGCATCGAAACGCCAAAAGCCGTGCAGATGACTGAACGGCCCCTCGACCAGCCTGATTTCGATCATCTTACCGGGCTGCATCCGATTATGCGTGGTGAAGGTCTTGCGTACGCCTCCGCGCGAAAGCTCGATACTGGCCTTCACCTCGCGTTCTTCGCGCGAGAGAATGGTCGTCTGTCGGCACCACGGCAGAAAATCGGCGTAGTGCTCGATATCGTCCACCAGCGCAAACATCTCCTGCGGCGTATAGTCCACCAGTGCCGAGCGGCTTACAGCCGTCATATACCCCCCCGAATCAGGCCCAGAGCGTTCAACAAAACCAGCAGCATGGCCACCGGCGTCACATAGCGCAGCACGGTCAGCCATACGCGGACAGCGGCGCGCGACAGCGCCAGCTCCTGGCGCAACGAGCGACCGGCAATCATCCAGCCGACGAATATCACGATCAGCAACCCGACCACCGGCAACATGAGGTTGCCCGTCAGCATATCGAGCAGACCGAACCAGGTATGCCCCAAGATCAACACGCCGGACCAGATATTGAACGAGAGAATCGTCATAACGCCCAGCACCCACACGCCGCCACCCACCCACAGGGCCGCCTTCGCGCGCGACTTGCCGCGTTCGACCCACCAGGCCACGGCGGGTTCCAGCAGGGCGATTGCGGAAGTCAATGCGGCCAGGACCAGAGCAGCGTAAAACAGGGTGCCGAACAGGTCGCCACAACGCGCATGTCCGAAAGCCGAGGGCAAGACGGTAAATACCAGCCCCGGCCCCTGCATGACCGGCAAATGACCGGCAAACACCAGGGGATAGATCGCAATGCCGGACAACAGCGCGGCCAGGGTATCGGCCAGCACGACCCACAGGCTCATGCGCGCTATCGACACGCGATCCGGCAGATAGGCGCCGTACGCCATCATCGTCCCGGTCCCCAGGCTGAGCGTGAAGAAGGCATGGCCAAGCGCGATCAGTACGACCTTGCCGTCGATCGCGGCGAAATCCGGTTCGAACATATAGGCCATCGCGCGACCGACACCACCCTCCACGGCCGCATACAGCCCCAGTACCGACAGTAGAATGAACAACGCCGGCACGAACAGCCGCGACGCACGTTCGAGCCCCTGTCGCACGCCGCGCGACACGACGGCTACCGTCATCGCCATGAACAGGCTATGCCAGAACAGCAAACGCCAGGGCTCGTCATTGAGCCGAGAAAACACGCCCTGTACGGCCGTCGCGTCCAGACCGCGGTACTCACCCCGCGCGCTCATCCACATGTAGTCGAGACCCCAGCCTGCGATGACGCTGTAGAACGACAGGATCAACAGGCCGGCCGCCACCGCGAAGATGCCCACCGCCGCCCATGGCCGGCAGCGGCCCTCGTCCATCGCGATCTCGCGAAAGGCCGCCGGCGGGCTGCCGCGACCGCGCCGTCCGAGCAGCAGCTCGGCCATCATCAGCGGCATGCCGACCAGCAGCAGGCAGACCAGATACACCAACAAAAAGGCTCCGCCACCATTCTGGCCGGCGATATAGGGGTATTTCCAGATGTTGCCGAGCCCGACGACCGCGCCGGTCGCAGCGAGGAAAAACCCTCCCTGCGACGACCACTCGCCATGTATGGACTTGAGTCTTCTCACGCAGGCACCATCGCAAAACGTCGTATTGTCGACCCTGCGGCATCCACGGACAAGTCGACCTGGCGCGTCGGACACGTGCTATCGACCCGCACCTGGCACATTCCCTTTATAATGCGCCGATGAGCAAGAAACCCGACAGCAGCAGCCGTTCGACCATTGCCCTCAATCGGCGCGCGCGCCATGATTTTTTCATCGAGGACACCTTCGAGGCAGGACTCGCGCTTGAAGGCTGGGAGGTCAAGAGCCTTCGCGCCGGCCGCGCCCAGCTCAACGAGAGCTACGCACTGATCAAGGAAGGAGAAGCTTGGCTGTTCGGCGCGCATATCTCGCCGCTGCTGAGCGCCTCGACGCATGTTCACCCTGACGCCACGCGCACTCGACGCATGCTCCTGCACCGCGCCGAACTCAATCGCCTCATCGGCGCGGTCGAACGCAAAGGCTTCACACTGATTCCCCTGGCGCTTTACTGGAAGCGCGGGCGCGCCAAGCTGGAACTCGGGCTTGCCAAGGGCAAGAAGGTCCACGACAAGCGGGCCACCGAGCGTGACCGCGAATGGGATCGGGACAAAGCCCGCATTCTCAAGTCTTCCCGTTAACCGTCACCAAGGCCCCCAGCCCTAAGACTGGCGCCAGCGGCAACCCGTCTCGCCAGCCGCCTTGGCAATACCGTCGAGCACCGTCTCGTGTCGCGCACGCTCACGCTCGTCGGCGCGTATCACCCGCAGAGGCGGCCGATCGTCATCCAGACGGCGCACGACCGATTGGGTGCGCGTGCCCGACCGTTGTGCGCCGTCTGGATGGGTATCCGGAAGCAGACTCGTCTGCCCCCCCGTCATGGCCAGGTACACTTCGGCCAGGATCTGCGCATCCAGCAACGCGCCATGCAACTCGCGATGTTCGTTGCTGACCCCGTAACGCTTGCAAAGGGCATCGAGGCTGTTGCGCTGCCCGGGGTGCATCTGGCGCGCCAGCACTAGGGAATCGACGACGGGACACAGCTCGCGCATCGTCGCCCGACCACCTTCCAGACGCGCCAGCTCGGCATCGAGAAACCCGAGATCAAAGGGGGCATTGTGGATCACGAGCTCCGCCCCCGCGACAAAGGCCAGGAACTCCTCGGCCACATCGGCGAAACGCGGCTTGTCAGCCAGGAATGCCGACGTGATGCCGTGTACCGCCGCAGCGCCCTCGTCGATCTCGCGATCGGGCTGCAGATAGTAGTGGAAATGCCGACCGGTGGCGCGGCGGTTCAACAGTTCGACGCAACCGATCTCGATAACCCGGTGGCCCTGCTGCGGTTCAAGACCGGTGGTTTCGGTATCCAGCACGATCTGACGCATCACGCGGACTCCCAATGAAGGCGAATACGGCACGCGCGGCAGGTCAACGGCCGCACAAGCAACTCGCGCAGGCACAACCGGCGCTTCTGACTCATGCGGCGTTGCCCTGCATGCGGTCGATCGCCTCGTTGGCAAGACGATCGGCCAGCTCGTTCTCCGGATGGCCGGCGTGCCCCTTGACCCACTCCCACACGACCTGGTGTCGCTGGCTGGCCGCATCCAGACTGACCCACAGATCCTGGTTCTTCACCGGCTGCCCCGAGGCCGTTTTCCAGCCTTTGCGCTTCCAGCCCGACAGCCAGCGCGTGATCCCGTCCCGCACGTAGGTCGAGTCGGTGACCAGACGCACCTTGCACGGACGGCGCAAGGCCTCCAGAGCCTTGATCGCGGCAGTCAGTTCCATGCGATTGTTGGTGGTCTGCGCCTCGGCGCCGGACAAATGCTTTTCTCGATCACCGACACGCAGCAATGCACCCCACCCGCCCGGTCCAGGGTTCCCGCGGCAAGCCCCATCGGTATAGATCTCAATCGTGTCGTTCACTGGAAATCACCTTGGGTGTCGTTTTGATCGCCGCACCCGGCAGCACACGCAGCCTGCGCCGGCTCGGCTTGATGAATGTCAGGGTGGACTCCCGTTTTTTGGCGGCAATGATACGGATACCGCCCAACATGGAAAAGCGGCGGCGGCCCATCGTCTCCAGCCATCCACAGCGGTCCGTCATCAAGGCTCGGCGCGACGGCGGGCGATACATCAGATGACGCGTCTGGCTGATATCGAACCCTAGCAGGGCCAGCCAGTCCTTCAGGCGGGCCTGCGTATACAGATGCGCGCGACCCGAACGCTTAGAAAACTGCCTCGGGCCGCCACCTGCCAACGCCCACAGGCCCCACAGACTGATCGGATTGAAACCGATGAAAACCGCATGCCCCTCCGGCACCAGCACACGGTCGATCTCGCGCAGCACCTGATGCGGATCCGGTGAAAATTCGAGCACATGCGGCAGCACCACGAGATCAAGCGTCTCCGCGGCAAAGGGCAATGCTTCGGGCCGCCCCAGCACATCTGCGCCTGACAGCATCGTGGCCATCCCGGCCTGCTGTTTGACCCGGCTGCTTGCCAGTAGCGAGGGGGAAAGCGCGCCCAGCCCGATCTGCACGCCGACATAGCCGAACATTTCGCCTAACAGGCTCGGCATTTCCTCGTGCAGTCGCGACCATACATGACGCCCGATATCTCCCTGATACCACTCGACTAACGCCTGTTCTGGCTCCAAACCAGCCATCCTCTCGCACCACTCGCGCGCCATGCCCAGAATCCCGAGCATACCGCCTGACGCCATCCTCGCGCCAACCATCCGGCCAGACCCACAATCTACTTGTTCAACGGCCGCATCTGAGGATAAGCTATGCACGCATGAGAAACCTCAGAAAAACTCAGTTGATTAAGGGCTTGCCGGCGGTAGCTGCTCTGCTTTCTCTCTCAGGATGCGCCACACTGGAGCATCTGGGCGGAGCGCCCGCGCCGGCAGGCACGACAACCGCAAGCGCCAGCCGGCCGGCAAGCGAGACGCCCGCCGCCCCACCCTGTCCTGGCACCCCTGACGACACGAGCGCGAATTGCACGGCTCCGTCGCCCGGCGCGTCCTCGCCAGTCGCAAACAACGGCCCGACAAGCGAAGACGCCACGACGGCCAGCCTTGCCAGCACCGATTCCGCAATGCCGGCGACCGACTCGCCGGACGGCGAAACGACAGCGGAAGCCGCGCCCGTTGCACAACCGCAGAACGAAACCATCTGGACCGACATACGGTCGGGGTTTCAGCTGCCCGACGGCCTTCAGCAGCCGCTGGTTCAGAACGCCATCGCCTTCTACCGGCAGCACCCCGCCTACCTCGAGCGAGTCACTGCCAGGGCCGAACCCTATCTCTACTATATCCTGCAGCAGATACACCAACGACATATGCCGACCGAATTGGCGCTGCTGCCGGTGGTCGAAAGCGCCTACATACCCTACGCCTACTCAAGCTGTCGGGCCGCGGGCATCTGGCAGTTCACCCCCTCGACGGGACGCCACTTCGGCCTGAAACAGAATTGGTGGTACGACGGTCGCCGCGATATCTACGCCTCCACCAAGGCGGCCTTGGATTATCTGCAGTCCCTGCACGACCAGTTTGGCAGCTGGCTGCTCGCGCTGGCCGCCTACAATTCCGGCGCCGGCACCGTGCAATGGGCGATCAAGCGCAACCAGGAACGACACAAACCCACCGACTTCTGGGCGCTCGATCTGCCTGAGCAGACTAAGACCTACGTGCCCAAGCTACTCGCGGTCAAGGCCATCGTCGCACACCCCAAGCAATACAACGTCAGTCTATGGCCGATCCCCGACAAACCCTATCTTGCCGTCGTACATCTCAAATCTCAGATCGACCTCGCCCTGGCGGCCAAGCTGGCCGGCATCAAACTCAACGAACTCTATCTGCTTAATCCGGGCTACAACCGCTGGGCCACCGACCCGAACGGCCCCCACAGACTCCTGCTGCCAGCAGACCGCGTGCAGACCTTCGACGAAAAGCTGGCCAGTATTCCGGCCAGTCAGCGCGTCACCTGGATCAGACATGAAGTAAAAGCGGGCGAAACATTGAGCCAGATCGCCGCCGAGTACCACACCGCCATCGGGGTCATACGGCAAACCAACCATCTGCGAGGCAACCTGATCCGTGTCGGGCAATATCTGATCGTACCGCGATCATCGAAGCCCTATCAGGCCTATGCCATGGCAGAGGGTCTGCGCCACCGCATGCCGCAGCCTGCGCATACCGGAAGCACCAAGCTCTACCACGTCGTCAAACCTGGCGACACGCTCTGGGATATCGCTCGCGCGTACCACGTCGACGTCGCCAAACTCGCACGCTGGAACAACATGACCACCCACGCGCCCTTGCGCTTGGGGCAGAGACTTCTGATCTGGAGCCACGGCGGCGGCGTGCACGCAACGCCTGTACGGCTAGCCTCGGCGGCCAAGCCACCGAGCGGACAGACGGGCGCAACTGCCGGCACGGTCTATCACGTCGTCAAGTCTGGCGATACGCTCTGGGATATCGCACGCAACTACAAGGTCAGCATCTCCGACCTGATGCACTGGAACCATCTCGGCCCGCATAGCGCCCTGCACCCCGGGCAACGACTGGTCGTTCACCCCGCCAGTGGCGACGGACTCGCGATCGCCAGCAGCGGCCAGCCCGCGCAACGGGTGCGCACGGTATCCTATACCGTGCGCAACGGCGATTCGCTTTACAGCATCGCCCAGCGCTTCGGGGTCAACATCCCCTCCATACGACGCTGGAACGACCTGGGCAGGACCGACATCCTGCACCCTGGCCAACCGCTCAAGCTTCGTGTGGATGTCACTCAAATGCACAACGAAAGCTGATCAGGCCGCACGCCGGGCCGCAGCCCGACCAGCAGCGGCCAGCGACAAGACACGGACGTCCACCTCAATATAAACAACGCACAGGACGTCCAGCCCCACACCACCAAAGACGACCGCACGCACATGGGCCGAAACGCGACTGGCGAATCCCTTTTGAGCAAGGATTGGCTCTGGGCACTGGCTGCCATCGTGGTGCTGGGGCTACTTTCCGGAATCGGCCAGTTTCGCGGCCTGGACGAGTCCCTGTTCAATCTCTTCGCAAGGCTGACGCCGGCAAGCCCCACACCACGCATCGACTTGATCGCGATCGACAAGCGCAGCCTTAAATCATTGGGTCAGTGGCCCTGGCCGCGCAGCACGCTCGCGCGCCTGTTGGATATCGCGGCGACGGGCAACCCCAAGATCATGGCACTCACGCTGCCGCTGGATACGCCGCAGGTCACGCCGGGACTCGAGGCGCTGGAACATCTCAGCATGCGTTTCAAATCGGAAGGTCTCAGCGAAGCACCAGCCACCCTGGCTCACCTCGGACGCCGACTGCCTGCGCCCGAATCCGAGCGTCTCGCACGGCTAGGTGCCTCGCTCGACCGGTTTTCGACGCAGCTGCGCACGACCATGAACAAGCTCGACCAGGATCGCAGCCTCGGTCTCGGACTTTCCCAGAACCATCATGTCGATCTCGCCTACACCTATGCCCCCGGCGTCACCCAGGGCGCCCCCGAGACACCACTCCCGGCCGCGCTGACACGCAACCGCCTCACCGCCAGCACATTGCTGAAACAGGCGTCGCCGCCCTCCGCCTATACGCTCGATCTGCCCCTCAACGCATTCCTCACGCACGCGCTGGGCGCCGGCGCGCTGGGCGGCAGCGCCGTGGGCTGGGGCAGATTCACGGGCACTCCGCTTGCCGTCAGTTACTATGGCCAGATACTGCCCAGCCTGGCTTTGCTGATCGCGATGCAAAGCCTCAATCTCAGCACATCAGACATCCGCTACCTGCCCGAGCAGGGTCTCAAGTTGGGTTCGCTGCTGATTCATGCGGACCGCTCCTTGCGCATACACCCACGAACCTACCGGGGCGTCGGCGGCTCCCCTGCTTTCAAAACCTACAGTTTCACCGACGTCCTCAACGGCAACGTCGATCCGACGGTATTCCGCGACAAGATCGTACTGATCGGTCCTACGGACGCTTCCGCGGACGGCCTTCCCGGCGAAAGCCGTCTCGAACTACTGGCGGACCAGATTTCCAGTATCCTCGGACAAGACGCGATCTACTCACCTGCCTGGTCGCGCTACCCGCTCATGGCCGGCTGGATACTGGCTGCGATCTACCTGGTCTGGCTACTGCCCCTGCTGGGCAACCGGCTGGCAGGCGCGACCGCGATTGCTTTGATATCCGCTCTGGTCGCCGCCAGCTTCTATCCGTTCTACACCTACGGCATATGGTACTCGCCCACGGGCCCGGCCCTGCTCCTGTTCGCGGGATTCTGGCTGATCATGCTCAAGCGTCGCCTGTACAGCGGCAAAGGCCTGCTGCCAGGCTCCAACGCCAACTTGGAGAACATGCGCGTGCTCGGCCTGGCGTTCCAAAGCCAGGGACAGCTGGACATGGCTTTCGACCGCTTCCGTCATCTGCCGATCAACGAGCAAACGCTCGAATTGCTGTATGGGCTTGCCCTGGATTACGAGCGCAAGCGCCGCTTCGACAAAGCCCATACCGTATACGAATACATCGCGCGCCATCGCCGCAGCTACCGCGATATACGCGAACGCATGAAACGCACCCAAACCCTGAGCGAAGCCACACTCACGCCGCAACCGGGCAGCGGGGACAAGATCGGTAACGGCGGCACGCTGATCCTGCGTCATAGCGGCGTGCAGAAACCCATGCTCGGGCGCTACGAAGTGGAAAAGGAAATCGGACGCGGCGCCATGAGCACCGTCTACGAAGGCCGAGACCCCAAGATCGGCCGCACGGTCGCCATCAAAACCCTGCCGCTCTCGACCGAATTCCAGGGCGAGGAACTCGAGCAGGTCAAGGCGCGCTTCTATCGCGAGGCCGAAACCGCAGGGCAGCTCAGCCACCCCAATATCGTCACGATCTACGATGCAGGCGAAGAGGACGACGTCGCCTATATCGCGATGGAGTACCTCAAGGGGCGCAACCTGACCCATTTCGTCGGCCGGGAAGATCTTTTGCCCGTATCCGTGGTGCTCGAAATCGTGGCCAAGTGTGCGTTAGCTCTGGACTATGCGCACCGCCATCAAGTCGTGCATCGGGACGTCAAGCCGGCCAACATCGTCTACAACGTGGATACGGGCGACGTCAAACTGACCGATTTCGGCATCGCCCGTATCACCGATGCCAGCAAGACCCGCACCGGCGTGATCATGGGTACGCCCTCATACATGTCACCGGAACAGCTCGCCGGCCGCAAGCTGGATGGGCGGTCCGACCTGTTCTCCTTGGGCATTACCTGTTTTCAGCTGCTGACGGGAGCGCCGCCATTTCATGCTGACACCATGGCCACTTTGATGTACAAAATCACCAATGAAGCCCACCCGGCACTGAATGCATTACGCGACGATCTCGCTCCCTGCGTCAGCCCCATCATCAACAAGGTTCTCCAGAAAAATCCGGACAAACGCTTTCAAACCGGGCGGGAACTGGCTAACCAGTTGCTGCGCTGCGCACGCGACATCAGGGAGCAGAACCTATGAACCTGGAAGGGTTATTCGAGTGGGGTACCGCCACGGATACCGGTCGCGTGCGCAGCAACAACGAAGATGCGCTGGCCGTCGACACCTCGCTCGGCGTCTTCGTCCTGGCGGACGGGATGGGCGGACACAAAGGGGGCGAAATCGCCAGCAACCTCGCGATCACCAGCCTGCTGGATAGACTACGGCAAACGCTGCCGCCCCTCAAACCCGGCCAACTCGACGAGGCCCTCGGGTACACGCACGAGAGCATCGCCATCCGAGAAGCGGTCATCCACGCCAACCGCACGATCTACGAGTCCGCCCAGGCTCAACCACAGTACGAGGGCATGGGCACCACGCTTGTCGTCGCCGTCTTCTACGACAACCGCCTGAGCATCGCCCACGTCGGGGATTCGCGGATATATCGTTTGCGCAACGACCAGCTCGAGCAAATCACCAGCGACCACACCATGCTGCAGGAGTTGATAGACCGCGGCTTTTACACCGAAGAGGAGGCACAGCGCTCCATGCATCGCAACCTGGTGACCCGCGCACTGGGCGTCGAGGGTAGCGTCGCAGTCGACATCCAGGAAGAGCTGGTCCTCCCTGGAGATTTGTACCTGCTTTGTTCGGACGGGCTACACGATCTTGTGGGCGACGCCCAACTTGCCGAAAGGCTCGCCGCCTGCACCGACCTGAATCAGTGCGCGCAAACGCTCGTGGACGATGCAAATAACCAAGGCGGCAAGGATAATATTTCACTAATTCTCGCCAGGCCGATCGGCGACTTCCCCGCCAAACGGCGCTGGTACGCGCGCGTGGGTAATTGGTTCCGATGAGCCTCCGCGAAGTTTCGGGGCGCATCCGGCCCTGGAACAGGAGGGAGTCAAGGCCCGACCGACAGAGATGACAAACGCGCAACGGCATGCCATAAGCCTTGCACGTAAATCGCAGACTGAACAAGCCTCTGGGCAATGGAGAGCATGATGGCCAAACTCATTCTTTCGCGCGACATGCATGTGCTCGACGAATATCCGCTCGAGAAAGAGTGCATCACCATCGGCCGCAAGCCGGACAATGACATTCAAGTCAACGATCGGGCCATCAGCGGCTACCACTGCCAGATCATCACCGTACTCAACGACTCGTTTCTCGAAGACCTACAGAGCACCAACGGCACCTTCGTCAATACGCGCCGAATCACCAAACACGCTCTTCGCGACGGCGATCTCATCAATCTCGGCACCCATCAGTTGCAATACGTCAACGAATTCGCCGGCGCGCAAGGCGACAACAATGACTACGAAAGAACCATGATCCTGCAAATGGACAACGCCCCCCCTCCACCACGCGCATCCGAGCGACAGGCAACGGGCATCGCCAACGACGCCGCATCCCCGGCGCCAACCACGGCACAGGCGGACACGCATGCCTGGCTGGAAATCCTCAACGGATCCAACAAGGGCAAGCGCTATGAAGTCACGCGCGCGATGACCACGCTCGGCAAACCGGGCAATCAGGTCGCGGTGATTACACGACGCGGGCGCAATTTCGTGATCATCGGCGTGGAAGCCGATACCGCCGGACAATACCCTCGTCTCAACGGCGAGCCCATTAGCGTTCGCTCCATGCCGCTGTCGAATCAGGACCAGATCGAGGTTGGCGGTATCCGCATGACCTTCCGCCTTGAATGACAGGCTGTCAACGCGCTGTCACACGCACACGCTAAGCTCCCAGTGTCGAGCGGGCCTTACCCTCGACGCCAAGCCATGACTCATAATCATCCTCCCGCAATGACGGGGGCGAGCGACATACGCCCGGGAGCCGCGAGTGGAAGGAACCATAGCCGGTCTATCGGCCTCCATTGAGGCCATTCCGCCTGAACTTGCGATCAGCGAAGTCAGCAATCTTTTCCTTAGCGATGCGCTGCAGGACATCCTTTCGCTGCCGGTCGTCTTAGAGGATGGCCGTATCGCAGGCAGCATCAGTCGCTACCAACTCATGCGGATTTTCTTCCGGCCCTATGGGCGCGAGCTGTTCGGCAAACGCCCGGTGCGGAGTTTCATGAATACGACCCCCCTGATTGTCGCGCTCGACCAATCGATCGAGCAGGCGGCGCAACACGTCACTCGCCACATCACCGCGCCGGTCACGGAGGACTTCATCGTTTCTCACGAAGGCCGGTATCATGGCATCGGCCGCGTGATCGATCTTCTCCAGGCGATGGAGGCACGCGTACGGCGCCACTCGCAAGAACTGTCGCAAGCCTACGGGCGCCTGAAGGCCTCGCAAGGACAACTCATACAGTCGGAAAAAATGGCCTCGCTAGGCCAAATGGTTGCTGGCCTGGCCCATGAAATCAACACGCCGCTCGGCTATGTCCGCAACAATGTCGAGCTCGTGAATGCCGCACTGAATGCGGCTGGCGATGCCATTCGCGCACTGAATCCTGACGCATCGACCGGCGACGACGCCGATACACTAGACGAAGCCCGCCGGTACGCGCTTGCCTTCGAACAGGAATACGGGCTCGAAGACACCGCCGGTCTGCTTGAAGATACGCTCTACGGCGTCCGGCAAATTTCGGAGCTGGTATCCAACCTCAAAACCTTCAGCCGTCTGGATCAGGCCAAGCTTGCCGCCGCTTCGATCTCGGAATGCCTGGACAGCGCCTTGATGATTGCACGCCATCTCCTCAAGGACCGCATCGAAATCGTCAAGCAATACGACGAAACGCCCCTGATCGAATGTTCGCCTTCGCAAATCAACCAGGTGTTCCTTAACCTGATCACCAATGCGGCGCAGGCCATTGACGGCAACGGCCGGATCACGCTGCGTACCTATGTCGAAGAAAGTCATGTCGTTGCCAGCCTGCAGGACACCGGCTCCGGCATGGCACCCGAACTGATGAAACGCATCTTCGATCCTTTCTTCACCACCAAGGATGTAGGGCAAGGCACCGGACTGGGACTTTCTATCAGCTACCAGATCATCAAGCAGCATGGCGGTCAGATAAGGGTCGCATCCAAACCGGGAAAGGGCACACGCTTCACGATTCGCCTGCCCATCCCGACCGCGGCAGCCAACACCGCCGACGGTAGCGATCGCCCCCCCATGGAGGCCTCCCATGGCTGATGCACGCCTGCTACTGGTGGACGATGAGTCGCGCGTACTTCGCTCACTGAAGATGCTGCTCAAGAACCAGTATGAAATTCATACTGCCGCATCTGGAAGCCAAGCTCTTGAAATCCTCGACCGCCACCCCATCGATGTGCTCGTCAGCGACCAGCGCATGCCGGAAATGACCGGCGTGGAACTATTGCGCGAATCGCATCGCCTGCACCCGGATACCATGCGCATCCTGTTGACGGGCTATTCGGATCTTAACGCCATCATCAGCTCGATCAATGAAGGCGAAATATATCGATTCATAAACAAACCCTGGGATCCCGAGCACCTCAGACAAACCATCGCACAGGCGGCGGCCATCGCACGCGCCTCAACGCCGACTCGCCGGGAACCCCAGCAATGTCCGTCAGAGATGGCGCTGGACAAGGCAGCGCCCGAGGTTCTGGTTCTGGACGCCGACCCCGCGACTGCACGCCTGGTGGAGATGCTTGTCGGCAAGCACGCACGCGTTCGATCCAGCCAATCCCTCTCTGAAGCACTCAAGATCCTCGCCGAAGAGGACATCGCCATTCTGGTCAGCGAACTCAAGCTTGGCGACAAGGATCTGTCACCCGCCCTCAAGGCGCTCAAACGGTTCAACCCCGCCACACTTGCACTGGTGGTCACCGCATTCCGTGACAGCACCTCACTGATAGAACTGATCAACCAGGCGCAAATCCATCGGTTGCTGCCCAAGCCCATCAGCAGAACGCTGCTTGAGCGTAGCCTCCATCACTGCCTTTCCCACCATCAAGAACTCATGCGCACCCCCCAGCTGAAGGCGCGACACACGGTGGAAACAGCACCAGTCCAGGATGAAGGCGGCATGATCACGGGCTTCGTGGAACGACTGCGACGTCGCTTCCGGGCGGCATGACCCGCCCGCCTTCCACGGCACTCGGCACCTTGTCGCGGCTCATTGTGCCCTCCCCCCGGCTGCCCTATCATAGCCCGGCATAAAATCTGCCCCCAATTCAGGGCTAACTGCGACATGGAGACAGATCATGGGAATACTTGCCGGCAAGCGCGCGCTGGTGACCGGCGTAGCCAGTGACAGGTCCATCGCCTGGGGCATCGCACAGACGATGCGCCGCGAGGGCGCCGAGCTAGCCTTCACCTACCCCAACGAACGCCTCAAGGAACGCGTCGTAAAGTTTGCAAGCGCCTGCGATTCCGAAATCGTCCTACCTTGCGACGTCTCTACGGACGAGTCCATCGATGCGCTCTTCGAGGAGCTTTCGCAGCACTGGGAGCATTTCGACATTCTCGTGCATTCGATTGCGTTCGCGCCCAAGGAAGCGCTTGAAGGCGATTTTCTGGAAAACATCAGCCGGGAAAGCTTCAATATAGCCCATGACATCAGCTCATACAGTCTGAGCGCGCTCGCCAAAGGCGCCCGTCCGATGATGCGCGGTCGAAACGGCGCCATCGTCACCCTGAGCTATCTTGGTGCGGAACGCGCCATGCCCAATTACAACGTCATGGGACTCGCGAAGGCGAGCCTCGAAGCCAACATGCGCTACCTGGCCTACACGCTCGGCCCCGAAGGCACTCGGGTCAACGCCGTGTCCGCCGGCCCCATACGCACACTGGCCGCCGCAGGCATCGGGGATTTCAGGCGCATGCTCGAAAAAGTCGAACAGACCGCCCCGCTGAGAAAAAATGTGACAACCGAGGAAGTCGGCAATGCCGCGACTTTCCTGTGTTCGGATTTCGCCTCAGGCATCACAGGCGAAGTGCTTTACGTGGACGCGGGCTACAACATCATCGGCTTGGGCAGCTGACGGGCCCTGCGCTATCCGGATCGGGGGCGCCTGCCGGCGCCCCCCGTGTACTACGACTATAAATTGATATTGTTCGGGTATATCCGAACATCCACCGATTTTTCCAACGACTGGAACAGCACCGACATCTCGGTCTGTCCCACGCCCGTACCCAGCGTCTTCAGCATGGCGCTCGCCTTGGAGGAATCGACTGCGGGCCAATCAATACGGTTCACGGAAAACACGGCATAACCACCGTCGTTCAGCTTCACCGAGCCCACGCTGGGCTGGTTTGCCGAAGCTGGCGGCGGCGATCTGAAAGCCGCCTGCACGAGATTGCTCGGCAGACTGCGATCCCCGCGGCTGAGCCACCCGAGGGCGCGAAAACTCAAGTGATGCTCGGTGGACACGGCCTTCAAATCTTTGCCGCCCGCCACGGCATCACGCAACTGCTTGGCGAGCTTCCTGGCGTCATTTTCCGCCGCGTCACGCTCGAGTATGCCACTGATCCGTGACTGTACCGACTTTAACGGCATAGGCTGCGGCGCCTGTTTGTCAGCGATCCGCAGCACCAGTACGTCGCCTTTTGAAATCTGGATCACACCACTGTTAGTGCCGTTGCTCAGTACAGCATTGGAGAAGGCCGCCTTGAGTACCTGTGCATTGGCGGCCACGCCGGCCCCACCCGACTGCGTAAACCAGTCACTTTGTTTGATAGGCAACCCCAGGCTTTTGGCGGCTGGCTCAAGGGTGCCAGGATGCTCATAGGCCAATTCGGACAAACGCTGCTGCTGCTTCTCGAACAAACCTCTAGCCTGACTTGCTACGTAATCATGCCTGACGCGACTTTCAGCCTCAGCAAACGTCTGCTGCTCCGCTGGCAGTAATTGCTCCAGCTTCAGCAGATACAGTTTGCCATCCAGTTCGATCGGCTTCGATGTTTCGCCTGGTTTGAGTGAAAACAGTGCGTCGGCGAGGGCATTCGGCAGGTCGGCGCGAGTGACCTGCCCCATTTCGCCACCACGCCCGGCATTACCCTGATTCTGGGAGTAGCGCTTGGCCAATTCCGAGAAGGAATCGCCCTTCATCGACAGCGAGCGTATATGCGCTGCCAGCGACATTTTTTTCTCTCGTTCCGCCTTGCCGGTGGGAATATCCAGCACAATTTCGGATGCCACCGCACGTTCTGGCTTGGCAAATTTCGCACGGTGGTCGCGATAATACTGCTTCAGCGCCTCCGCATCCGGATTGATCGTTCCCGCCAAGTCACTTTCCTTCAAACGAAGATATGAAACGCGGACTTTCTGACTGGTCATGTATTCCGACTGGTGCTGCTTGTAATACGCTTTGATGGCCTCCGGCTTGATCTTGATATCCGCGAAAAATCGGGAGAGCGGAATCACCGTCATCGCTACCTGGCGCTTCTCACCCTCAAGTTTTATCGCATCTTCCGCCTCGGATTGCGTAGCGAATGCGGTATCCACTATGCCGGATTGAAATTGTTCAATCGCAAGCTGGCGACGGAGTTTTTTCTCAAACACGGCGGGGGTCATGCCTTGCGCCGCCAGTATCTGCTCGTAACGCGTTTTCGAAAAATTACCATCCTGCTGAAAAACAGGGAAAGAAACGATTTGCTTCAGCAGCTCCTGATTCGTGACCTTGTATCCCGCGTCGTCGACAACCTGCGCCAGCAACGTTTCCTGCACCAATTGGCGTAAGGCGAGCTGCTTAACCATTTTATCGGTCACGTTCGGCGGCAATTGCCCTCCAAACATCTGCGCCAACCTAGCCTGTTCGTCACGGTAGGCTTGCCCGAATGCCGCCAGGGATATTGTCGTGTCGCCCACCTTCGCCGCGACCTGCTTACCTCCGCCATCCAGATAATGGTTGATGCCCCAAAGCGCAAACGGAACGCTGATGAGGAATACGATCGCATAGGCGAACCAGCCAGAAGCGCGGTCACGGATGGTCTGTAGCATGTTTATGACTTCCCAGAAAGACGACTTCCAACAAATAAAAGGGCGCCCTGAGGCGCCCTTTTGTTTGTCACTTATAAAAATGGCGGAGTGGACGGGACTCGAACCCGCGACCCCCGGCGTGACAGGCCGGTATTCTAACCAGCTGAACTACCACTCCAAAAACTCTACGACCCTGGTGGGTGCTGAGGGAGTCGAACCCCCGACATTCGCCTTGTAAGGGCGACGCTCTACCAGCTGAGCTAAGCACCCGGGAAAGCCGGTTAGTTTACAGCATCCTTCAGCGCTTTGCCAGGCTTAAATGCGGGGAGATTCGATGCCGCAATATTGATCGTCTCGCCAGTGCGCGGATTGCGCCCGGTGCGCGCTTCACGCTGACGCACGGTGAAACTGCCAAAGCCGACGATGACCACCTGGTCACCCTGCTTCATGGCATCGGATACCACTTCCACGAAGGCGTCCAGCGCCTTGCCGGCGGAAGCCTTGGACAGGTCCGCCTTGGCGGCAATAGCGTCGATCAGTTCTGATTTGTTCATGCAGGTCTTCCCTATTCGTTGAGAGGCATAACGGCTACCCACCCCGTCGTCAGGTGGATAGCACACCCGGGGGCAAAATCGCGGGGAGCACTGAGTCTCGCAGCCTACGCCTAAGCAGCTTTGTCTATATTGGCTGCGCGAGTGACGTTTTATAGCAAGCGGCCTCCGAGACTGTCAACCTGGATTTGGCCGTCTTCAGTGAGGCCTCGAAGCGCGCTTCTTGACTTCGCGTTCACCTTTCTTCGCTGCGGTCGCCGATGGCGCCAACTTGTCTGCATGCTCGTCCAAGGGAACCGGTCTACGTTGCAAAGCCAAGTCGAATACTTCATCGATCCACCTGACGGGGCGTATCTCCAGCTGTCCCTTGATATTTTTCGGGATTTCGACCAAATCCCGTTCATTTTCATGTGGAATGAGCGCGGTCGCAATTCCGCCGCGATGTGCCGCCAGCAGCTTCTCCTTCAGGCCGCCGATCGGCAACACTTCGCCACGCAGGGTAATCTCGCCCGTCATGGCGACATCCGCACGCACCGGTATCTCCGTTATGGCGGACACGAGCGCCGTGCACATCGCTATGCCCGCGCTAGGGCCATCCTTTGGCGTCGCCCCTTCCGGCACATGCACATGAATGTCATGCTTTTCAAAATAATCATCCGGGATGCCCAGCACGCGCGCCCTTGAGCGAACAACCGTGCGCGCGGCTTCGATCGATTCCTTCATGACATCGCCGAGCTGTCCGGTACGGATGATATTACCCTTGCCAGGCATCGGCGTAACTTCGATGGTGAGCAGATCGCCGCCCACCTCGGTCCATGCCAGCCCGGTCACCTGACCGACCTGATCGCCCTCCTCAGCACGCCCGTACCGGAAACGCTGGACACCAAGATATTTGTCGATATTTCTCGGGTTGACAACGGTCCGTTTATTCGTGGCCTTGAGCACATGACTCATCACCACTTTACGGCAGATCTTGGAAATTTCACGTTCCAAATTGCGAACGCCGGCCTCGCGCGTGTAATGCCTGATGATCTCACGGATCGCGGCATCGCCAATTTGCAGCTCCTCTTCCTTCAGGCCGTTGTGTTTGAGCTGCTTTGGCACGAGGTAGCGTGTCGCGATATTGGTCTTCTCTTCCTCGGTATAACCGGGCAGACGAATCACCTCCATGCGATCCAGTAGCGGCCCCGGAATATTCATGCTGTTAGCCGTTGCCACAAAAAGCACGTCGGACAGATCGAAATCCACTTCAAGGTAATGATCCGCAAATGCATGGTTCTGCTCCGGGTCGAGTACTTCAAGAAGCGCCGAGGCGGGATCCCCCCGAAAATCCATCGCCATCTTGTCTATCTCATCGAGCAGAAACAAAGGGTTGCGTGTCTCGACACGGGACAAATTTTGAATGATCTTGCCGGGGAGCGAACCGATATAGGTTCTCCGGTGACCTCTGATTTCGGCTTCGTCGCGCACGCCGCCCAGAGCCATGCGCGTGAACTTGCGATTGGTGGCGCGCGCGATCGAACGCCCAAGCGACGTCTTGCCCACACCAGGAGGCCCTACGAGGCACAGGATCGGACCCTTGAGCTTCTTCACTCGCTGCTGGACGGCAAGATACTCGAGAATCCGTTCCTTGACCTTCTCCAGGCCATAGTGATCCTCATCCAGGATGCGTTGCGCGGCAGCAAGATCGTGACTGACCTTGGATCGTTTTTTCCACGGCACGCTGACCAGCCAATCGATATAATTGCGCACAACCGTCGCTTCCGCAGACATCGGCGACATCATCTTCAACTTGTTCAGTTCGGCATCCGCTTTTTGACGCGCTTCCTTCGGCATGCCGGATTTTTCGATGCGCTGTGCAAGATCCTCGACCTCGTTCGGCGCATCCTCGAGCTCGCCGAGCTCCTTCTGGATCGCCTTCATCTGCTCGTTCAGATAGTACTCGCGTTGGCTTTTTTCCATCTGCTGCTTAACGCGCCCACGAATGCGCTTCTCGATCTGCAGCAGATCAATTTCACCCTCTATCAGCCCCATGATGTGCTCAAGGCGCTCCCGCACGCCCTGGATCTCCAACACCCGCTGCTTCTCTTCGAGCTTCAACGACATGTGAGCGGCAACGGTGTCGGCCAGCCTTGCAGCGTCGTCAATCCCCGCCAGCGAAGTCAGTATCTCGGGCGGGATCTTTTTGTTCAGTTTCACATATTGATCAAACAGGTTGAGAACCGAACGCGTCAGCACTTCGATCTCGCGCTCGTCCGACGGCTCCACCGGCTTCATCACCTTGATTTGTGCCGAGAATGTATCGTCGGTCTCAATGAAATCGACCACTTGCGCACGCTCGGAACCTTCGACAAGAACCTTGATGGTGCCGTCAGGCAGTTTGAGCAACTGCAGTATCGACGACAGCGTGCCGATGCGGTGAATATCCTTCGGGCCGGGATCATCGACCTCAGCGCTACGCTGAGCCACGAGAAGAATCTTTTTATTGTCGACCATCGCGCGATCAAGCGCCTTGATCGACTTATCCCGACCGACAAACAGCGGAATCACCATATGCGGGTAGACCACCACGTCGCGCAGCGGCAACACGGGCACGAGCAGCATCTGCTCCTCGGCGATCAGACTTTGCGGAGAATTTGAGCCCTTATCCATGAAGGTCCTCGAGATATCTACGTGTGGGAGCGACGCTCGCCAACTCGTCCGGTCGAACAGTCAGCTCCGCGGAATATGAACGGCATGCACCGGACGCGCGCAGAGGTCCGAGCAGTCGATCGGCCGGGGAAGCGTGTTTCATGAAAAGGTGGGGGCAGCGCCCGGACATTTCAACCGTGTCCGGGCGTGCCAGGGCAGGCAAGCCCTCAGTCGGCAGCAGCCCGCTGTTGCAGCTCGCCGCCTTCATAGATCAGATAGGGCTTGGCCTCGCCACGAATCACGGCGTCATCCACGACCACCTTGGTGACGTCATCGAGCGAAGGCAGCTCGTACATGGTATCGAGCAGCACTTGCTCGATGATGGTCCTCAAGCCACGCGCGCCGGTCTTTCGCTCCATCGCCTTGCGCGCCACGGCGCGCAGAGCCTCCTCACGGAACTCCAACTCGGCACCTTCCATTTCGAACAGCTTGCTGTACTGTTTCGTCAGGGAATTGCGCGGTGAAACGAGTATTTCCACAAGCGCGGACTCGTCTAGCTCTTCCAAGGTCGCCACCACGGGCAAGCGGCCGACGAACTCGGGGATCAATCCAAAGCGGATGAGATCTTCCGGCTCGACATCGAACAACCACTCGCCGGCGAGTTTGGCTTCGTCCTTGCCGCTGATCTCGGCGGAAAAGCCGATGCCGGTCTTACGGGATCGATTCTGGATGATTTTCTCCAACCCCGCGAACGCACCGCCTACGATGAACAGGATGTTACGGGTATCGACCTGCAAAAATTCCTGCTGCGGATGTTTGCGTCCGCCCTGCGGCGGCACCGACGCAACCGTTCCCTCGATCAGCTTCAACAATGCCTGTTGCACACCTTCGCCAGACACGTCGCGGGTGATCGACGGGTTGTCCGACTTGCGTGAAATTTTGTCGATTTCATCGATATAGACGATGCCGGTCTGAGCCTTTTCCACGTCGTAGTCGCACTTCTGCAACAGCTTCTGGATGATGTTCTCGACATCTTCGCCCACATAACCCGCTTCGGTCAGCGTGGTCGCGTCGGCAATCGTGAAAGGCACATTTAGCAGTCGCGCCAACGTCTCGGCGAGCAGTGTCTTGCCCGAACCGGTGGGGCCGATCAGGAGTATGTTGCTCTTGGACAGCTCCACCTCGTCCTTGCGGTCACGGACCTCAAGGCGCTTGTAGTGGTTGTAGACCGCCACAGCCAAGACCTTCTTGGCGCGATCCTGACCAATCACGTACTCGTCCAGTATCTGTTTGATTTCGTGCGGCTTGGGAAGCTTACCGTTACCCAGCTGGGCCTGCTCGCCCATCTCCTCGCGGATGATGTCGTTGCACAGCTCCACACACTCATCACAGATAAAGACAGAAGGGCCCGCAATCAGCTTGCGCACCTCGTTCTGGCTCTTGCCGCAAAACGAGCAATACAACAGCTTGCCGCTGTCGGACGTGAGGTGTTTATCGTCGCTCATCGGCACCTCTCAGGGAATGTGTCGATCACACATTGCCCGGTTTAAGGGAAAGATGCAAGCCGGGAAATGACAGGGAAATGACTTGGCACGATAATCGCTTGGCATCCCCGCCCTCCCCGACCGTCAGGCAGGCCTTGAACTCAGGACCTCGTCGATCAGCCCGTACGCCTTGGCTTCCTCCGGACCGTAGAAACGGTCGCGCTCAGCATCCTCCCCGATCTGTTCCGCCGGTTTGCCGCTGTGACGGGAGAGAATCTGGTTGAGCTGCTCGCGAATCTTGAGAATCTCGCGGGCGTGGATATCGATATCCGTGGCCTGCCCCTGGAAACCGCCGGAGGGCTGGTGGATCATGACCCGAGAGTGTGGCAGGCAGTATCGCTTGCCGGCCGCGCCGCCGGCGAGCAGCACGGCGCCCATGCTGGCGGCCTGGCCGATACACAGAGTGCTGACCGCCGGCTTGATGAACTGCATGGTGTCGTAGATCGCCATGCCGGAAGTCACCGAACCACCCGGCGAATTGATGTACAAGCTGATCTCCTTGTCGGGGTTCTCCGACTCGAGAAACAGAAGCTGGGCAACGATCACATTGGCCATGTAATCCTCGACCGGCCCCACGCAGAACACCACCCGGTCCTTCAGCAATCGGGAATAGATGTCATAGGCGCGCTCACCTCTCGAGGTTTGCTCGACCACCATCGGCACTAGATTGAGGGCCTGCGCCCCCAAGGCCCCGGTGCCGCTCTCACATTCCCAATGTCCGCTCATACCGCCTCCTAACCTTTTTCGGGATGCATGACCTGATCGAAGGTCATGGCCTCGCGCTCGACCGTTGCGTGCTCGACGACCCAGTCGACGACCTGGTCTTCGAGCACCAAGGCCTCGATACCGGCCATGGCCTCGCGGTTGGAACGATAATACCGCACAACCTGCTCGGGCTGCTCATAACCCGCAGCGAGTCCTTCCAGGGTCTCGTCGACGCGCGCGGGATCAAGCTTGATGTCCTGCGACCGAACCAGCTCTCCGATCAGCAGCCCCAGCGCGACGCGACGGCGCGCCTGCTCCTCGAACAAGTTATCTGGCAGTCCCTTGCGGGCCTCCGCACTCATCGCCTCACCAACCTGCTCGCGCATGCGCCCGATTTCCGCGCGTACCAGCACGCCCGGCACCGGCACCTCGTTGGCGTCATGCAAGGCGTCCATCACACGCGTCTTGGAGCGCTCCTTGAGCGCCTGGCGCAGCTCGCGCTCCATATTGGCGCGCACCTCCTTGCGCAGCGCTCCCTCGTCGCCACCGGCAATGCCGAAGGCGGACACGAAGGCCTGGTCGATTTCAGGCAGGCGGGGCTCGGCGACAGACTTGACCTTGATATCGAAACGGGTCGTCTTGCCGGCCAGATCCTTGGCGTGGTAATCCTCGGGGAAAACCACGTCCAGCGATTTTTCATCGCCCGCCGACACACCCGCAAGCTGACGCTCGAAATCCGCGATCATGCGCCCCTGGCCCAAAACCACGGCATGATCCTGCGCCTCACCGCCCTCGAAGGGCTCGTCGCCCAGAAAGCCCTTGAAATCGATGGTCACGCGATCGCCGTCCGCAGCCGGCCGATCGACGTCCAGCCATTCCGTCCGCTGCTTGCGCAGCGTCTCGATCATTTTGTCGACATCCGACTCCTCGACCTCCGCCGTAGGACAGGTAACCTTGAGATCAGCCACCGGTGCCAGAGTCAGCTCCGGATAAACCTCGAAGGTCGCCACGTATTCCAACGGACCGTCCTGCTCGCCGCTGGTCAGTTCGATTTGCGGGCTGCCGGCGGGCTGCAACTTTTCCTGCAAGGCGGCCTCACGGAAACTGCTCTGCAACAGCTCGCCGACCACCTCCTGATACACCTCGCCGCCGAAACGCTGCTTGACCACCTTGAACGGCACCTTGCCAGGCCTGAAACCATGCACCTTGACCCGGCGGCCCAAGGCACGCAACCGCTTCTCGACCTCATCGCCGATGCGCTCAGCAGGCAGCTGCACCGTCATTTTCCGCTCCAGATTCCCGGCCGACTCAACCGAAACGTGCATGGACAATTCCTCTCGACTCATTAATGTATATCTAGATATGTATCCAGCAGGCCGCTACCAACACGGCCGGCGACGGTGCATTTGGTGCGAAAGGAGAGACTCGAACTCTCAAGGGTTTCCCCACTGGAACCTAAATCCAGCGCGTCTACCAATTCCGCCACTTTCGCAGGCCACCTAAACGTTCAATCTTAACACGCCGGCACGACATACCGGGAATGCACGTGCAAAAACGACGAAGCCCGCGCTCGGGCGGGCTTCGTCGTTCACAATGGTGGGCCGTGTAGGAATCGAACCTACAACCAATTGATTAAGAGTCAACTGCTCTACCAATTGAGCTAACGGCCCATTAACCGATCGCCGCCGCGTGCCTGGCGACATAGCTGGGGTGGACGATGGGACTCGAACCCACGACGACTGGAATCACAATCCAGGGCTCTACCAACTGAGCTACGCCCACCATAAATCTTTCGAATCCGGGCATCGCCGGACGACTGCTAATGGCGCGCCCGGCAGGACTCGAACCTGCGACCGTTCGCTTAGAAGGCGAATGCTCTATCCAGCTGAGCTACGGGCGCAACGTAATCCCTACCTCTTGCAACAGCGCGGCCTGTAAATGGTCGGGGTAGAGGGATTTGAACCCCCGACATCCTGCTCCCAAAGCAGGCGCGCTACCAGGCTGCGCTATACCCCGTAGTCTCCCGCCGCGGAACCCACAGACCCGTGTAGCCCTCTGGCGCTGCGCAGGCCGGGAATGCTACAGACACGAGCCAAAGCCGTCAACACCCTTCCGCGAACCGCCTTGCCGCCTCAAGGGGCGCATGCCAAAATGCCGCTCGTTTCGATCCCCGTGAGAATCCCTCCGCATGCCCGCACATCTGATTGACGGCAAGGCCGTCGCCGACCAAGTGCTCAGCGCACTGAAGGCTCAAGCCGGCGCCCTCGCGAACCAGGCTCGCCGCACGCCAGGGCTCGCCGTCATCCTCGTCGGCGAGGATGCGGCCTCGCAAATTTACGTACGCAAAAAGCGCGAGGACTGCGAGCGCGTAGGCTTCGCCTCCCAGGCGTTCATGCTGCCGAGCGAAACGACGCAGAACGAACTGCTCGGCCTGATCGACCGTCTGAACGACGATACCGGCATCGACGGCATCCTGGTGCAGTTGCCGCTGCCCGGACATATCGATCCGGAGACCGTGATCGAACGCATCGATCCAACCAAGGACGTGGATGGCTTTCACCCATACAACGTCGGCCGTCTCGCGCTACGCGTGCCGAGCCTGCGTCCGTGCACGCCCTTCGGCATCATCAAACTGCTCGACAGCATCGGCGAGACCTACAAGGGCAGGCACGCCACCGTGGTCGGCGCTTCCAATATCGTAGGGCGCCCCATGGCGCTCGAACTACTGCTCGCGGGCGCCACGGTGACTATCTGCCACCGCTTCACGCACGGTCTGGCGGCACACGTCGCCGCCGCCGACATCCTCGTGGTCGCGGTCGGCAAACCGGGTCTGGTCCTCGGCGACTGGGTCAAACCCGGCTCGACGGTCGTCGACGTCGGCATGAACCGCCTGACGGATGGTCGCCTCATCGGCGACGTGGATTTCGAGGGAGCCCGCAAGCGAGCCGCTTACATCACGCCGGTGCCTGGCGGCGTCGGCCCGATGACGCGCGCGATGCTGCTGCACAACACCATGAGCGCCTACTTGGCGCGTACCGCCGGCGCCTGAACCACCACGCTCCCCGCCTCTCAGGGGGCGGGCACCCCGCGTCGCCAGCTCGTTCCCGCGGCACCATCCTCCAGCACCACGCCGGCTTCGGCCAGCTCCTCGCGTATCGCATCGGCACGCGCGAAATCGCGCGAGGCACGCGCGGCGCGGCGCGCCTCGATCAGCGCCTCGATAGCGTCGTCGGATAACCCCTGCGCGGATGCCCCGCCGCCCTGCAGATAAGCGTCCGGCGCCCCCTGCAGCAAACCGAGCACTCCGCCGAGACGCTTGAGCAGCCCGCACAGCGCCGCCGCATGCGCCGGGTCCGCGTCACGTGCCTTGTTGACCGCATGCGCGAGGTCGAACAGCACCGCTATCGCGACCGGCGTATTGAAATCGTCGTCCATGGCCGCCAAAAAACGCTGTTCATAATCATCGCCTTTCCCCGCCAGCACATCAGTGTTGACAGGCGCGATGCCGCGCAAGGCGGTATACAGACGAGTCAATGCGGCATCGGCCGCATCGAGTTGTTCGTCCGTGTAGTTGAGCGGACTGCGATAGTGACTGCTCAGCAGGAAGTAGCGCACGGCCTCGGGGCGATAGCGCGCAAGCACCTCACGAAGGGTGAAGAAATTGCCCAGCGACTTGGACATCTTTTCTTCATTGATGCGTACAAAACCGTTATGCATCCAGTAGTTGACGAAATGCTGGCAGGTCGCCGCCTCACTTTGCGCGATCTCGTTTTCGTGATGCGGGAACTGCAGGTCGAGCCCACCGCCATGGATGTCGAAATGCGGACCCAGCGCGCGGATCGACATGGCGGAGCACTCGATGTGCCAGCCGGGCCGCCCCTCCCCCCACGGCGACGCCCACGCCGGCTCGCCGGGCTTGGCCGCCTTCCAGAGCACGAAATCGAGGGGGTCGTCCTTGGCCTCGACGACGTCCACGCGAGCGCCGGCACGCAGATCCTGCGGATCCTTGCCCGACAACTGCCCGTAATGCTCGAAACGCGAGACATCGTAATAGACGTCGCCGTTGTCCGCGCGATAGGCATACCCCTTCTCGATCAGCGTTTCGATCAGCGCGATGATTTCGTCGATCGAGTCCGTGGCGCGCGGCTCCAGATCGGGCGGCTGGACGCCGAGCGCACCGAGATCCTCGTGCATCGCCTGGATGAAGCGCTCGGTCAACGCACCGATGGACTCGCCGTTCTCGTGCGCACGGCGAATGATCTTGTCGTCGATATCCGTGATGTTGCGCACGTAGGTCACGTCGTAACCCAGACGACGCAGATAGCGCACTACCGTATCGAATACCACGAGCATACGACCGTGCCCGACGTGGCAGTAGTCGTAAACGGTCATCCCGCAGACGTACATGCGCACCCGACCTTCCTCGATCGGCACGAAATCATCCTTGCTGCGCGTCAGGGTGTTATAGATCTTGAGCATGCATGTCATCCATTACCGTCATTCGGTGGCGAAACGCGCCGCGGACAGCAGCCGTTCACGGACACCCGCCTCATCCATCAGCGGAAACACCCGCGTCATTTCAGGCCCGTGCACCTGCCCGGTGAGAGCGGCGCGCAGCGGCATGAACAGGTCGCGTCCCTTAAGACCCGTCGCAGCCCCCACCGCCTTGGCCCAGGCGCGAAAATCCTGCGGATGCTGGTCCAGCGCTTCCAGACCGGCCTCGAACAGCGACGCCGGAGCGGCCCGCATGGCCGTCTCTGCCTCGGCCGAACGCGGCGGCGACGCCGCGAAGAGGGCTTCGGCCCATAACGCCACATCGTCTGGGAAGAGCACATTATCCCGGATGGCCGCCAGGAATACATCGCGACTGGCGGGGGGAACCGGGGCAACCGCAGCCCCGGCCCACTCCAGAAAAACGGCATCGTCAGCGGCGGCAACGGCAAGACGCTGCCAATGATTCAGCTGATCCATGTCGAATCGGGCGGCGGCACGACCCAGGCGAGCCGTATCGAATCCGGCGGCAAGCCCGACCATATCGAGCAGACCGTCGTCGGCGTAGCTGTGACCCAGTCGCGCCAGATAATTGTTCAGTGCGGCAGGCAGATACCCGCGTCGACGCAGTTCGCCCAACCCCAGGGCGCCATGGCGTTTGGACAAGGGCGCGCCGTCGGCGCCGACGATCAGGGCGAGGTGCCCATAACTCGGCTCGCGCAGCCCGAGGGCGCGCATGATCAAGAGCTGGCGCGGCGTGTTGCTGATGTGATCCTCGCCACGCCACACGTGCGTGACCTCCATCAGGGCATCGTCAACGGCATTGCAGAAAAAGAAGGCCGGCGTCCCGTCTGCGCGGCGAATCACGAAATCGCCGATATCGTCGCTCGCGAACGCCTGCCGGCCGCGGACCAGATCCTCGAAATCGAGTGTCCGCCCTTCCGGCACCCGAAAACGCAGCGTGTGCGCTTCACCGGCACGCACCCTGGCCTCGGCCTCCGCATGCCCCAGGTGCGCACAGGTGCCGGCATAGCGTGGAGGCCGCCCGGAGGCACGCTGGGCGGCACGCTGGGCGGCGAGTTGTTCCTGCGTGCAAAAACAGGGATAGGCGTGCCCTTCGTCCAGCAATCGCGTATAGAAGCCCTCATAGATACTGCCGCGTTCGGACTGCAAATACGGACCGTGTCCGCCGTCGGCGCCGGGACCTTCCTGCCAGTCAAGACCAAGCCAGCGCAGGTCATCCTGCAAGGCCTCGGTGAATGCCGAACGCGAGCGCTCCGCATCCGTATCCTCGATGCGCAGCAGGAATCGCCCGCCGACACTCCAGGTGTGCAGTGCCGAAAAGAGGGCCGTACGCAGGTTGCCTAGGTGCAGGTTGCCGGTCGGGCTGGGGGCGAAGCGGGTCTTGGTCGGGGGTGCGGGCATGGCGCGGATGGTAACGGAAAGCCATCGGCAAACAAACCGGGTTCGCGCCCGGCGGGTTTCCCAGCACGCGGCAAGTCCGTATCATCCCGCCTTTGACCCGGCCCACCGGGGCCGCCAGACAATCAGCCGGACGAGACAAGCCCATGACCGACAACACCCACCCGCAGGTCGAATTCACCACCAGCCATGGCACCATCGTGCTCGAACTCTACCCCGAGTCCGCGCCCGCCACGGTCGAGAATTTCCTCGCCTACGTGAACGACGGCTTCTACGACGGCACCATCTTCCATCGCGTCATCCCCCGCTTCATGATCCAGGGTGGCGGGATGACCGAGGACATGCAGCAAAAGCCCACCGGTGCACCGATCAAGAACGAAGCGGACAATGGCCTGAAGAACGGGGTCGGGACTATCGCCATGGCGCGCACCGCAGTGCCCGACTCGGCGACCGCGCAGTTCTTCATCAACGTCAAGGATAATGACTTCCTGAACTTCCAGTCCAAGACCCAGTCGGGCTGGGGATATTGCGTATTCGGCAAGGTCACCGAAGGCATGGACGTGGTACACGCCATCGAACAGGTCGCCACGGGCAACCGCGCCGGGCATCAGGACGTCCCCAAGGACACCGTCATGATCGAACGCGCCGCGGTGCGCGCGGCCTGACCGCAATGGCGCGCGAACAGCTGTTCATCTCCGACTTGCACCTCGATCCCGAACGTCCGGAGGTGATCGCGCTGTTCCTCGCCTTCCTGCAGGATAGGGCGACCGAAGCCGGCGCCCTGTATATCCTCGGCGACCTGTTCGAGTACTGGATCGGCGACGACGACGATCGCCCGGGGCTGGCGCCGGTGCTCGATGGGCTGCGCGCCTTGAGCGCGCACGGGGTCCCGGTCCACTTCATGGCGGGCAACCGCGACTTCCTCGTCGGCGAGCGCTTCGCGCAGTCCACGGGCTGCACGCTGCTTGGCGACGCCCATCGGATCGAACTGCTGGGCCAGCCCGCCCTGCTGCTGCACGGCGACACCTTGTGCACCGACGATCTGGCCTACCAGCAGCTACGCGGGATGCTGCGACACCCGGACTGGCAACATCAGTTTCTATCCCTGCCGATCGCCGAACGGCGACGACAGGCCGAATCGCTGCGCGCCGAAAGTCAGAGCGCGACCCGTGAAAAGGCCGAAGCCATCATGGACGTGAATGCCGAAGCGGTGGCCGGCTGCTTCCGCGAACACGATGTGCCGCTGCTCATCCACGGCCACACGCACCGCCCTGGCCGCCACGAGCTGCAGGTGGATGGTCACGCGCGTACCCGCTGGGTACTCGGTGACTGGTATCATCAGGGTAGCGTGCTGCGCGCCGACGACAAGGGCCTGACGCTGGAGACCCTGGCGCCCTAGCCGCCTGCGCCGCGCACACGTCCGCGTCAGAACAGGTTGAAAACGTCGTCGACCAGATCCTCGCCGACCGCCATGCCGGCGCCCAGACCGAGCCCGGTGGTCAGAGTGCCCAGAAAACCACCACCCAGTCCTCCGCCCATGTTCCAACCACGCGTCTGCACGGGTGGATTGGGATGCGAGTTCATCGCGTTTTCCAGTTCCTGGATATGCTGCCCCATCTGCTGCAACACGAACATCATCTGTTGCTGCTGCTGCTTGAAACCCAATGCGATCTCGCGCATATCCATCGCCAGCTCACGCCCTGTAGTGACGTCGGGCGCCACCTGCGGCAGCTTCTGCGCGACCGCCTGCATGCGCTGCATGACCTCCTGGGACTGGGACTGAAGCTGGGAAATCTGTTGTTCGGCTGAGCTGTAGTCCATGTCAAACCTCCAGACAGGCTGTGATAGCCCAATGGACCCCGGCATCCGGCGATAGTTCCAGACGCCGTTACGGCGCAGGCGGATGCGCGGGCACCATGCCGTCCGGGCCGATGGCGTAGTAGCGGTACGCCGGCGGCAGACGGAACAGCGTCGGCGGCACCGACACGTGCCGCCGGTAATCCAGCAACTCCTTGCGATCGCCATCCGGGCGCCATTCGATGACCGGCAGGCCGTGGTCGAGCATGCGTGTCGGCGCGAATATCAGGTCGGCGAGCGAACACGCCGTCTGCATCGACAGCGGCGTCTTGTCCATGTCCGCGGCCTGCTGGCCCGCCAAGGTTCGCCGATAGGCGATCAGCGCCTTGCGGACGTCACTCAGCAATCCCGATACAGCCATCACGTCCCCGCAGCGTTTGCCGTTGGCGTAAAAGGTGTAATGGATCGCGCGATGCCCGCCCACATCGGGCGCGTCGTCCATGGGCGACTGACGCTCCCCCAGCTTGAGCGGGATGGGCGGCTTGACCGTCACCGGACGGGGCGGAATCACCAGCACCGTGCGATCCTCGTGGTCGACACTGTAGATCGTACGATTGCGACGGTCATACAGCAGGTAGTCGTCGGCGGCATGGCCATCGTCGAAACGCAGATACTCCCGCGTCACCAGGAGCCGGCTCAGATAGGGCGTGCGCCCATGCGGGAATTCGCGATATTGAAGCACCGTGGCCTTATCGGAAACCGCGCGCTTACCCGCCTCCCCGGCCATCGCTACGACCACAGGCAAGAGTGACAGCCACACAGCCGCCAGCAGCCTCCATCCCGAGCTGTTACCCCATTGCATCCGCATCAACCTCTCGCTACCGTTCCGTTCGCAGGCCGATCACCAGATCCATCACGTTGGTACCCGTCGGTCCGGTGTGGATCAAATCGCCGCTCGCCTCCAGAAAGCTGCCGGCATCGGCCTTGTTCAGAGCCGTTTCCGGGTCGAGACCCTGCCTGCGACCACGGGTCAGCGTGCCGCCGCTCACCAGGGCACCGGCATCGTCCGTGGGGCCGTCCGTACCGTCCGTGCCCGCAGACAGCAGCCAGCAGTCCCGCCGTCCCGCAAGCACTTCCGCGGCGGCCAGCGCCAGATGCTGATTGCGCCCGCCGCGACCGGGGCGATCCGGCAAGGTCACCGTGGTTTCGCCGCCCCATAGCGACACGCCCACGGGTCCTTGGCACAGGGCTTCCGCCACGCGGCGACCGGCCACCCCCGCATCGCCGGACAGCGGCGCCGGCATCCGCTCGACACGCAACCCCATTCTTCCGGCCTCGGCTTCGACGGCAGCCAGCGCCTGATCCAGGGAGGCGATCAGATGATGCGGAACCGGAGGCAGGTCCGTTAGAACCGGCGGTGTGGCCAGGCGCGTGGACAGCCATTCCGGTACCGGAGGCGGCGAGCCTGGCAACGGCTCCGCGAGCGGGCCGGAGCCGATCGCACGCGCATCGTCGCCCGGCACGTCCGAAATCACCAGCGCGAGCGCAGGCCGGCCATTCAAACGACGCCGCAACCCGCCGCCCTTGATCTGCGACAGGCGTTGACGCACGCGATTGATTTCATCGATCGCAAGGCCGCTGGCCAGCAGCCAGTCGTTGGCCTGGCGCAGAAATCCCAGATCGACGCCCGCAACCGGCACTTCGACCAGACTGGAAGCGCCGCCCGAGACCAGGAACAACAAAGGCACGTCGGCGGCGCCCGCATCGATGAACTCGATCAGCGCGCGCCCCGCCCGCAGGCTGCCCGCGCCCGGCCAGGGATGTTCGGCAACGTAAATCCCGAATCGCGGGTCGGCCTCCGCCGCGGCATCCAGATGCCCCGTCTTGGTGACCAGCAGCCCGGCCGACAGGCGGTCGCCCAGGGCCTCATGCGCGCCCAGCGCCATCGCCGAGGCGGCCTTGCCCAGCGCGACCACGCGCCAGCAACCGCCCTCCAGCGGGTGGTCTTCCAGCCACCGCCTGACGGCGTGGCGGCCGTCAACCCGCGTCAACGCGGCCCGGTAAAGGGCCAGCAGCGTGTCGCGCGGAGTCGGATCAGCCAAGGCCGCGCGCCAGATCGGCGATGATGTCGTCGGCCGATTCCAGCCCCACGGCCACCCGCAGCAGGCCATCGGCGATACCCGTCTCGGCGCGCTGCTCGATGCTCAGGCGGCCATGCGTGGTCGTGGCGGGATGGGTGATGGTGGTCTTCGCATCACCCAGATTCGCGGTAATGGAGATCATGCGGGTGGCATCGATCACGCGCCAGGCCGCCGCCTGACCGCCCTTGACCTCGAAGGAGACGATGCCGCCGTAACCGCGCTGCTGACGCGTGGCCAGCGCATGCTGGGGATGGGAAGCAAGCCCGGGGTAATGCACGCGCGCGACGGACGGCTGCGCCTCCAGCCATTCGGCCAGTTTCTGCGCATGCGCGCTGTGCGCCTGCATGCGCAGGCCCAAGGTTTCCAGCCCCTTGAGGAAGATCCAGGCGTTGAACGGACTCATGGTCGGTCCGGCGGTACGCAGCACGCCGAAAACCTCCTTGCCAACCCGTTCGGCATCGCCGACGACGGCACCGCCGACCGCCCGGCCCTGCCCGTCCAGATACTTGGTCGCAGAGTGCACCACGATATCCGCGCCCAGGGCGAGCGGACGCTGCAGCGCCGGCGTGCAGAAGCAGTTATCCACCACCAGCAGCGCATCGCCCCGATGCGCGATGTCGGCCAGCGCGGCGATGTCCACGATTTCCGTCAGCGGATTCGAAGGCGTCTCGACGAACAGCATGCGGGTGTTCGGCCTGACGGCGGCCTGCCAGGCCTCCAGGTCGGTTTGCGGCACGAAGTCGACCTCGATGCCGAAACGCCTCAGGTAGCGATCGAAAAGCACCGTCGTGGTGCCGAACACGCTGCGCGAACTGACCACATGGTCGCCCTGCTGCAGCAGGCCCATGCAGGTCGCCAGGATGGCCGCCATGCCAGAGGATGTGGCCACGCAGGCCTCGCCGCCCTCCAGCGCCGCGAGACGGTCCTGAAAGGTCCTTACCGTCGGGTTGGTGAAGCGGGAGTAGATGTTGCCGGGCACGTCGCCGGAGAAGCGGGCGGCCGCCTCGGCGGCGCTGGCGAAGGCGAAGCTCGAGGTGGTGAAGATCGCCTCCGAATGCTCGCCCTCGTGGGTGCGCACCTGGCCGGCTCGCACCGCCAGCGTTTCGAAGTCGTATCCGTCGTATTCTTTATTTGAATCGCTGCTCATGAACCGCCTCCGCTGTGGCATGATCTGGTCGCAAAACGGGGCCGCACATGGCGAAACCACATAAGGAACCCCGCAGGGCTTGAAGCGGGGCCGACTGGGCCTCTCGCTTTAGCCGGATTTATTAAGCGCCCGCAAGCTGAAGACTCAAATCGGCGCTGGCCGGCCACGCTACTACCGCACCCACGGGCTGTCAATCTCGGGGCTGGCGTGCCGGTTTGCGAGTCAACGACTATGCTCAACACATGACTATAACAAGACGTCATAACCGTCATCCGCAGGGCCCCGTTCGCAGCCCCATGGCCTCGCCATTTCGGCGCTGGCGGCCATGGCTCCTGCTCGCCGCGCTCGCGGGCCTGTGGACGACGCCGGCCCACGCCGACGAAGGACACCCGCCCGACGGTCCGGCACCGCCGGTCTACAGCTTTGCCGTGGTGCCGCAATTCACGCCCGAACGCATCCAGCGTACCTGGCGGCCCTTGCTGGCCGCCGTCGAGCAGCGTTCCGGCGTGCATCTGCGACTGGAGGTGCCGCGCAACATCCCCGAGTTCGAGCGCCACCTTTATGCAGGCGCCTACGACTTCGCCTACATGAACCCCTACCACCTCATCGTCGCGCACCGTCTGCAGGGCTATCGCCCGCTGGTTGCAGACATCAGCCGCCGGATGCATGGCATCGTGGTCGTGCGCCGCAACGGCCCCATCGATTCGATCGAAGCACTCGCGGACCGCCGCGTGGCCTTTCCGGCCCCCCACGCCTTCGCCGCCACGCTGCTCGTGCGCGCCCAGCTGCATCGCCGGTTCGGCATCACCGTGCGCCCCTGGTACGTGGTCAATCACAGCTCGGTCTATCTTGATGTGGCCCTCGGGCTGGCGCCGGCCGGAGGCGGTGTACTCGCGACCCTGCAGCTGCAGCCCGAAACCGTTCAGCAAAGGCTGCGCGTGCTTTACCGCACACCGGGCGCCCCGACCCATCCCATTGCCGTATCGCCCCACGTACCAGAACCCGTCGTCCGGCGCGTCACGCAGGCACTGCTCGATCTGGCAAATTCGGCCGAGGGACAGGCCCTGCTCGCCGCCGTGCCGATCCGGCAGGTGGGACGGGTCGAATTTTCCCGCTACAAGCCGCTGGAGTCGCTCGGCCTTGATGCGTACGCGAAGGCGGAAGCGCCGTGAACATCCGCCTCAAACTCCAGTTGCCCCTGATTGCAATCAGCGCCACGCTGCTGCTCGCGGTCGGTGGCCTGTATTACTTCTGGCTGCCCGATGTCGACGAGAAGGCCACCGCGCAGATCGAGGCCGACACACTCAAGCAGATGCAGGTGGTCGCCGCCGCCATTGCACCTCCGCTGGCAAACGGCAATCTGGCCCTGATCGATGAAACCCTGCGCCAGGTTCACCGGCGCCACCCGCACTGGATCGAGTTGACCCTGCGCAACACCGACGGCATCAGGCTCTACCCCCTGTTCGGTCTGCGAAGCACCGAGGACAGCCATCACGATTACATACACCGGGTCGGCGAGGCACTGGCCTACCGCCAGAGCGTTCATCTGACCCTGCCGATCGCCGGCACCGACGACAAGCGCATCGGCTATCTCCAGGTTTCGGTCGACAACCACGAACTCGCGCGCGTCGAGCAGGCAACCATCCTGCAGGCGGAGGCCATACTCGTCAGCCTCATGCTGGTCATGCTGTTCGTTGGCCTGCTCATACAGGACAGCTGGGTCGCCAAGCCCATACGACTGCTGGTCGAAGCCACCCGTCGACTGAGCAAAGGCGACTACGCCATCACGCTGCCCATCGCCTCGCACGATGAAATCGGCCAACTGGCCGTCAGTTTCAACCGCATGCGCGACAAGGTGCACCGGCGAGAAACCAGCCTGATCGAGGCACGCACCGAAGCCGAACGCCTGCGCGACACCTACGCCGCGCTCAGCGCGCTCAACGGCTTCATCGCCGAACGCCCGACGCCGTCCGCCCTGTTCAGACGCGCCGGCGAAATCATCCTGCAATCGCTGCGGCCCGATTTCATCTGGATCGCCCGGGTCGACTGGGAACGCCTGCGACTGCGCAGCGAAATGATCGGCCCAGAACCCGTCGAGGAGCGTGCCCGCATCGAACAGGCCATCGCCGGCATTCGCATGGATGCAAGCGCCGAATCGAACATTTTCCAAAGACTGCTTTTATCGGCCGAAGTGCAGTGTCTGCCCGACATCTTCAAGGAGCCTTCGCTGGGCGCCTGGTGGCTGCTGCTGCAAAAACACGAGATCAATTCGCTGGCCCTGGCCCCCATCATGCTGCAAAACCGCGTCGAAGCGATCGTCGCGGTCTTTTCGCGCGGACCACAGGTTTGTTCCGAGGACAAGCTGAAGCTTTTCGGCGAACTGGCGGAGCGCATCGGCCTGTCACTCGAGGACTACGACAATGAACAGGAACTGCAGCGTCACGCCCTCTACGACCCGATGACCCATCTGCCCAACCGAACCCTGTTCATGGGCCGCCTGACCGACCTGAGGGCCAAGGCACTGGTACACCGTCAATCGTCGCCCTTCGCGATCGGCATACTCGATCTGATGGGACTGAAGGCCATCAACGATCGCCTGGGGCACAACAGCGGCGACCGGGTGGTCGACGAAGCCGCACGCCGCCTGGAAGCCTTCCGCCAAGGCGACGATCTGGTCGCGCGACTCAGTGGCGATGAATTCGGGCTCATCCTCTACCCGCGCGCCGGCGATCCCCACTGGCATGCCACCCTGAGTCGACTGCTGACCGCTCTCGGCGCGCCGCTGAACCTGCCCGAGGGTGAAATCGTCAACATCCAGGCGCATATTGGCCTCGCGCAATGTCCCGGCGACGGCCGCCACCCGGAATCGCTGCTGCGTCGAGCCGACCTGGCGTTGCACGAGGCCAAGCTCGACGAAAGCAGTAGCTACCGCTTCTTTCGCCCGCAGCTCGAAGAACAGATGCTCAGCCGGCATCGCGTACAGCGCGAGTTCCTGGAAAGCATCCGCGCTTGCCATCTGGTCCTGCATTACCAGCCGAAGATGGACGTCGCCGCCTGTCGCGTGACCGGATTCGAAGCACTGATCCGCTGGCCCTTGGCCGATGGCGGCTATCGCCCGGCCAACGAGTTCATCGGGCTGGTCGAGGCGGATGGGCGCCTGATTCGTTCGCTCGGCCGATACGTGCTCGAACAGGCGCTCAGCCAGCTGACGAGCTGGCGCAACGACGGTTTCGACACCACCATCTCGATCAACATCGGCGCCCGCCACCTGCTCGCCCCGGAGTTCCTGCAGGATCTCGACGAGGCTCTGGACGCCCATCCCGAGTCGCGCCATGCCCTCAAACTCGAAGTGACCGAAACGGCCTACCTGGCCGACCTGGAAAAAACGGGTATCCGGAAGATCGTGTTGATTTGAGATGGAGTTGAGATGGCGCATCTTGGCGCCTAAACCGGAATATTGTGTGTATGTGTGGCGACTATCCAAGACGCAACCGAACTTCCCGTTTCACCAGTAAGTCCGCAGCGCCTTCTGATTTGTGACAAGCCAGTACACGGAAGGG
Organism: Acidihalobacter prosperus; assembly: GCF_000754095.2. Lineage (NCBI taxonomy): Bacteria > Pseudomonadati > Pseudomonadota > Gammaproteobacteria > Chromatiales > Ectothiorhodospiraceae > Acidihalobacter > Acidihalobacter prosperus. The sequence continues at coordinate 12,195 of NZ_JQSG02000001.1, read as the reverse complement.
CCAGACCAGCTCCCCCAGCATCCATGTAGAGATGCCCGGCGTCGGGTTTCCCGTCGGGGCGGTTGATATCATAGAGCTTCATCATTAATATATGAACAACTATTCAATCGTTACTTTGATTCGACGTGGAACTATTCGATGAGTATGGAACCGACTTTTGAGCAAGCCGAAGAATTAGCCGGCATGTTCCACCTGTTGGGCGACGTCAATCGGCTGCGACTGATTTGTGCTTGCCTTGAGGAAGCGGTCTGCGTCCAGGATCTGGCCGATCGTTTTAGCCTGACCCCCTCTCTGGTGAGTCACCACTTGCGTCTGCTGAAGGCGGCGCGCCTCATGCGTGCCGAGCGACGTGGCAAACAGGTGTTCTACACAGTCAACGATGAGCACGTGCGTCGGGTACTTAGCGATATGACGATCCACGTCGCTGAAGAAACTGGAGACGAACGGTAATAATAGAAATCAACGCAACTCATGCCAGGTGCGGTGCCCAAGCACGCGGCCTCGCCCTGGGCGAGCTACTCGGAGAGGTGCCGAACGTGATGCATACCCATACCCATTCTCATGAACACGATGCGAACGGACATGACTCTAACCGCCATAACCATGGGCATGCGCATGACCACCATACCCATTCGATCGGTCCGGATGCTGACAAGCGCTATCTGACGATCGCTCTAGCGTTGCTGCTGGCCTTTATGGCAGTCGAAGTCGTCGCGGGTCTGATGGCCTCCTCGCTGGCACTTATATCTGATGCAGGGCACATGCTCACCGATGCGGGCGCAATCGCGATGTCGCTGACTGTAATGCGTTTGGCACAGCGGCCTGCAGGAGGGCGATTTACCTTCGGCTTCAAACGCTCTGAAATCTTCAGTGCCCAGATCAACGGCCTAACATTGGTAGCATTGGCTGGTTGGTTCCTGATTGAGGCGGTGCGACGCCTGATCTGGCCACCTGCGGTCGATGGACTTCTCGTGACCTGGATCGCCCTGGTGGGTATTGTCGTTAACCTGTTGGCAACGTGGTCAATGAGCAAGGCCAATCGGGAAAGTCTCAACGTCGAAGGCAGCTTTCAGCACATCCTCACCGATCTGTACGCCTTCATTGTCACCGCGATTGCCGGCGCGTTGATCTACTGGACACATTTCTACCGTTTCGATGCTCTCGCTGCCTTAGTGGTGGCGACCTTGATGCTGCGTGCGGGGGTAAGTCTGCTCAGAGAATCGGGGCGCGTCTTTCTCGAAGCCGCCCCCAAGGGAGTGGACCCGGATGTAATCGGTCACACACTGGCTGCAGATCCTGGTGTCTTCGAGGTGCATGACCTGCATGTCTGGGAGATAACATCTGGCTTTACTGCCCTATCCGCCCACGTCCTCATATCCGGCGATAAGCCTTGCTCCGGAGAGTGCCATGCAGTGCGTCGACGCCTGAGTGAACTGCTTGCTGAGCATTTTGATATCGATCATGTGACACTCCAGGTGGACCATTTCCAGACCGAATACCGGATTCCCATGCAGGGGATTCGTCACACCAAATGGCCGCTGCCTGAGGCAGGATGAGGTCCATGATTGGTTAACCTTAAGAGATACCTCAGGATTATCAGTAAATCTGAACGTGGTTGAAGGATGCGACATGGCACCTGGAGAAATCCGACTGACCGAATGCGCTGATATGCGGCGAAAATATACGGCAGCGGAAAACGGTTTCAGATTAGAGGCGAGGAAAATGTTACTGGACCAGCCACCCTGTCCGTTCATGACCACTGCGGCGAGTTGACAGACGCGGTCGATGTCCGGGCGCTTCTCTCGGTTGACCAAGATATTCACGAGCCAGCGATTCATCAGGCGGGCGATAGCCGAATCGGAAAACAACTCGCGGTCGGCCACATGACACCAGTAACAGGCCAGATAACCGATGGATAGACAGATCGGTTTGTTTTCCCGTCGAGCATTTTCCAGCGCCGCCGCCCCCCCCAAGGGATACCAATCCACGGGTTGTTCGCATGCATCCGCAGAGCAGATAAGGGTCGAGAGCGCCTCTCAAGTAATTGCGCGGCGCAGGTGCAGCTACGGCCAAGCCCGCTGGCGACAAGGCTAGGGGCATGAGCCATACGTCCAGAGGCAGGTAGTGCCTGGAGCCGATTGCTTTCATCGTGTTGACTCCATCATGCAATCATGGATGCCCCAAGCGCCCGATTCCTTCCATTCGAGCCGCTGCCGGCTGTATGCCGTGCGGTGCTTTGAGTGTCCGGTTCATGCTTGCGTGCCAAGACTCATTCAATTATATTCGAAAACATGAAACATAAACCCTCTACCCCTACTGCAACCGAAGCGGACGTCTGCGCCCTGGAATGCTTTCATCCGCGCACCGTGACCCGGGTTCAGGCTGCTCTGGCGACCGAGGCGGAACAGCTGGCGGCCAGCGCCGAATTGTTCAAAATGCTGGGTAATCCCAAGCGTTTGATGATCCTGCGCGCTTTACGCGAGGCGGAGTTGTGCGTCTGCGATCTGGCTCACCTGCTCGGCCTGAGCGTAGCGGCGACTTCACAGCAACTGCGTATTCTGCGCGGCCAGGGCTGGCTGCGCATGCGCAGCGCGGGCAAGATGGTCTATTACCGCTGGAATGACGAGTCGCCGTTGCCCGCCCTGAATGCGGCGGTGCGCGGCATGTGTGTGGAAACCGCTGATGAACCTGATTGACACCACTCTTCACACCCTCGCACAGTGGATCGCGAACACTTGGACGCTGTACCTGGAGGCCGCGCCTTGGGTGGTGCTCGGGCTGATATGCGCTGGCCTGATCAAGGCATGGGTGCCGCAAGACCGGCTGGGGCGTTGGTTGGGCGGTCGCGGTTTGTGGCCGGTCACCAAAGCCGCGCTGATCGGCGCGCCACTGCCGCTGTGTTCTTGCGGTGTGATACCGGTCGCGCTGGGTTTGCGCCGTGCCGGGGCTTCGCGAGGCTCGACCCTGTCATTTCTGATCGCCACCCCGGAGACAGGCGTGGACTCGGTGGCCATTTCGTTCGCGCTGTTGGGGCCGTTCATGGCCATCGTTCGTCCGATCAGCGCCATCCTGAGCGCCATCGTGACTGGCCTGCTGGGCAATCTCGCCGAACCGGAGGCAAGGCGGGTGCCGGGTTCTGCCCCAGATCGGGTCGGAATCGACGCCTGCGGATCACAAACGTGTTCGAGTGCGTGCAGTACTGAAGTCAAGCCGGCGAGGATTGCACAAGCGGACTGCAACGATTCGTCCTGCGGCTACGAATCGACCGCACACGCTTTGAATACGAACACGGGTTCGCTCGGGTGGCGCAGCATGGCGGGGATTCGCTATGCGGTCACCGACCTACTGGATGAGTTCAGTCTATGGATGGCGCTCGGCCTCGCGCTGGCGGGTTTAACCATGACATTGGTGCCGCCGGCTGCACTGGGTGCTTACGGCAGTGGCTGGATGGCGATGCTGCTGATGCTGTTGGTCGGTGTGCCTTTCTACGTCTGCGCGACCGAATCCACGCCGATCGCCACTGCTATGCTACTGGCAGGGGTCTCGCCCGGCGCGGTGCTGGTATTCCTGCTGGCGGGACCGGCAACCAATCTGGGCACGGTAGGCGCCTTGCGCAAGGTATTCGGCTGGCGCTTCGTGCTGATCTACGTCGGCGGCATCAGCGCCTGCGCTATTGGATTCGGTCTGTTGACCGATGCCCTGGTGCATGCCCTGAACATCAATATCACGGCCCAGATCCAGGCCAGTGCTGAGTTGCTGCCAGGCTGGGCGAAACTGGGCTGCGCCTTTCTGCTCGCGGCTGTGGCCCTGCGCCCCCTGCGCCGCCACCTGCCCGGCCTGAGTCCGGCACAACCGGCTGCCTGAGGCGATGCCTCTCGCGGCACGCGATATGGATCATCCGGGTTCAATCCTCAGGAAGGTTTTCCGCGTATTCGGTCGCAGCCAGGGGACGTTCATGCCCGCACCTGGAAACGACCTGCCGTTGCTCGCCAGTGAACTCAACTTGTTACGCATTCTGTCCTGTTCGTGGCCACACGGCCGTGGCCGAGATCCTTGGCTGCTATTGCCAGCGGCAGCCTCGCTCGCTGTTTTCGCTTGGTTATTGACCCTTCACCCTACGGCGGCTGGGCGTACCTACGCCGCGTATGGCGGCGGATACATTGCCGTCACTATCGGTTGGCTATGAGGGGCGAAGGGATACGTCTCGGTCTGTGGGATGTCATCGGCAACCTCGTCGCCCTAATGGGGGTGGCCATTATCATGCTGGCACCCAGACATTAGGCTCGTTTGGGGAAAATGGCAGCCTTCACGTGGCTGCATGCCGCGGCTGACGATGCCTGCTCGCATGGGATGCTCTAGATGGACTTGTTGAATCTCAAGTATTTACAGCAGGACTCGGTTCAAGAATCCGAACATGATTATCACATTGAGGCAACCAGCAACGGCTCCAGCCAATATTGTCTTGACTGCGGTTCTTCTCATACCGTGGGCTTCGGACGCAAGCGCCAACTCTTCATGGACGCCCCCGTGCGCGGCAAGCGGGTAGGTATTTGGGTAGACCGCAGACGGTTACGCTGCAAACAATGCGGCAAGACTTTCATGGAACCGCTGCCCGAGATGCATGATCGCCGGCAAGCGACGCGACGACTGGTGCAATACATCGAGCGTGAGTCACTACGCCGCACCTTTGCCAGTATCGCCGAGGACGTAGGCTTCGACGAAAAGAGCATCCGCAACATTTTTCGCGCCTATGTCAACCGGTTGGAGAAGGAAGTCCGGTTCGAGACGCCGAGATGGATGGGCATCGACGAGATCTACATCGTCAAGAAACCGCGCTGCGTGATCTCGAATATCGAGCATCAAACCATCGTCGAGGTGCTGCCTAACCGCAACAAGCCGACCGTGATCAAGCGCCTGCAAACGCTACCCGATAAGGAAAAGGTGCGGTATGTCGCAATGGATATGTGGAATCCATATCGCGACGCCGTCAACACGGTATTCCCACAGGCCAGAATCGTCATCGACAAGTTTCATGTCGTGCGGATGGCGAATCAGTGTCTGGACACTGTACGCAAGAACTTGCGAGTGGAACTTACCTCACGACAGCGCAGGGGCTTGATGCACGATCGTTTCGTGCTGCTCAAACGCCGCCGTGACATCTCCGACGAAGACTACCTGAAGCTCTCGGGCTGGACTGTCAACTACCCATCGCTGGGGGCGGCCTACGATGCTAAGGAAGCTTTTTATGGCATCTGGGATATGGACAACCGGCCTGACGCGGAAAGTGCTTATGAGATCTGGTGTGGGAGTCTATCCGATGAGATGAGAGATGCCTTCAAGCCGATTCTCACGGCCATCGGTAACTGGCACACGGAGATCTTCAACTACTTCGATCACCCGATCACCAACGCCTATACGGAAAGTCTGAACAACCTGATTCGGGTGATGAATCGTCTTGGGCGCGGCTATAGCTTCGAGGCGCTTCGGGCAAAGATCCTTTTCACCGAAGGGGTACATACAGTCAAGAAACCCAAATATCCCAAGCGAAGAGCAACGATGGAAGACTCGATGTTCGCGTACAAAACCTTTTCAAGGATTATCGACATCGAACGAGAAACCAACTACGGCGCTCAGATATCAACATTGATATCCTTGATTGAAAACGGCGATCTCTAGACCCGTATCAACACGATCTTCCGGATACCCATTTTTCATAAATAGAAGGGCGGGCGCTTAACTAACTGATATAATAAAAATTTACGATAATAACGCTTCGGGCGAAGCCTAACCGAGACCGCCCATAAGTGATGTCGCCCCGACTCAGCTCTGTTTCCCCACCCTGGCCGGTTTCACCGTCCGTGCCGACTTCGAGGGAGGTGCTGTATCGAGTGATTTCGGCGCACTCCTGCTGCACGGTGTCGATCGGCAAACTGGATTGATCGACTGCCTGGCCGATCTACTGCGCCAGCGCATTTTCCAGACCGCCTGCGGCTATGCCGATGGCAACGACGCCAACGATCTGCGCCAAGACCCGGCCTTCAAGCTCGCACTCGGGCGCGCGCCGCTGGATACCGACAACGACCTGGCCTCCGGGCCCACGTTCTCGCGCCTGGAGAATGGGCTCACCCGCAAGGACATCTATCGTCTGGCCAAGACCCTGGTTGAGGCCTTCATTGCTCGCTACGCCGACCCGCCTTCGGTGATTGTCCTGGACATGGACCATTCCGACGACCGCACCCATAGGCAACAGGAACTGGCCTTCTACAACCCCTATTATGGCAGCCACTGCTACCGGCCGCTGTTTCTCTTCGAGGGGCTCTCCGGCGCACTCATCACGGCGGTGCTGCGTCCCGGCAAGCGCCCCACCGGGCGTGAGAATGCGGCTATCATCGGTCGGGTCGTGCGCCGGCTGCGTCAAGCCTGGCCGGACACCCACATCGTCCTGCGCGGGGATGGACATTTCTCCAACCCGGAATTGATGGCCCTGTGCGAAGAGGATGCGCAGATGGATTTCCTCTTCGGCCTGGCCGGCAACCCGGCGCTTGTGCCCGCGGCCAAGCCCTTGCTCGCGAAAGCGCGGGCCCTGCATGAGCAACGGCGAGCTCAGGCCCACCGGTTGGTGTTCAAGGCCGAGGTGATGGGCTTAGGAGACAACCCGCGTTTCGTCGAGACGTCGCTGACCAACCCGACGTCTGAGACGCTGTACTGGGATTTATACTACGCCCGGGGCCAGGATGAGAACTTCATCAAGGCCATCAAAAACGACCTGGCCAGTGATCGAACGTCCAATCACACCTTCTTCGGCCATCACATGCGCCTGTTCTACGCCTGTGTGCGCCTACACCCTGATCCACAGTCTGCGTGAGAACACCTTGTGCCACACTGAACTGGTGAAAGCGCAGTCCATGACCCTTATCCAGAAGCTGTTCAAGCGGGCGGTGCGCGTCGTGCAGTACAAGGATCGGATCAAGTTGGACCTGCCGAGCAGCTGCCCGGTGAAAAGACTTGTTGCACCGGGTGACCGAATTGCTTTATCTCGCCCGACCTCCAGCCATACCCTGAAACACACCGCCGTGTGTAACCCGCGAAACGCATCCATCCGGGCAAGCCCCGCGGGCCTCGGCACGCCTCGACGCTGAAATTCCGGCTGCAGGCTCCGTGACCGGCGAGCGCGTACACTTTCCAGGGCAACGTTGCGGTACCGATCTGACTCAGCAGGCTGAAAAGCCAGACATGCAAGTGAGATGCTGGGCAGAATTGGCGGGTTTATGAAACATTCGGGCTAGACCATCCCGTGCGAGCATGCCCCGGTGGCTGCTGCGTGCACCAGGCCGCCAATCTTACAAAAGCTTCCAGTGTCTGGTCGCGGGCACGATAACGTTCATCCTCGCTAGGCTACGAGGCAGTCGCTGATGGATTCGTCAGTCACATCGAATCATTCGGCCACGATCTCTCCATACCACATGTTTTCAGAACAGTGATAAACGTACTTCCCTGGCTTGGGAGCGTGTATCAAGATTCTTTTCGTGTCTCCGACCGGCACGCGGATGGACACCGTTTTCCCCTGAGGACCTAGATGCGGGAATACGGTCACGAGACCGCAGCCGCCGATGTTGTCGGTGAGTTCGAGTGCGACGGTCTTGCCTGCCGGAATATGGAGAACCGGAGGCGAGTAGGGATAGGACGACCAGGCTTTACCTTCTATCAACTTAAAAACCGGCGTCGTACCAGATGGGGCGGATGCTGCCGCTATCGCTGGCAAAGCAAATACCACCAGTAGTGATGCGGCGGCCGGCGCGAGACGGATGCGCACTGATTGATGCATGATTTCTCCCCCCCTTAGATTCCCGATATAAGCCCGAAATTCAACAGGAAATAATAAAATAAGTACGCACTGGTCAATAGAAACAGAATGCCGGTAGCCGGCTGCAAATAGAGACCGATATGGCGTCGCACGGCCAATACGGCGGGCTGACCCAGTGCAAGCATGAGGAGCATCAAGCCTGCCATGGCAGTTCCATAGAGCAGCACGGCCAAGGCGGCAAGCCAGTAGACACCTGCGGCGAGCGGTAGCATGATGACCCCCAAAAAAACGGGCAAGGTGCACGTGTGTGCGGCCGCTCCGTAGGCCACGCCAAAACCCAGAAGATCACGCCGCCGTCCCTGCGCCGCACCCGCCAGCAACCGATCATAGTAGCGCCGTCCCGGTAAAAACCGCGCTGCACCACTCAATGCGGCGGCACCTCCGATCAACAGCGCAAAGCCCAAGATTGCGAAAAGTATGCCGACTACAGGAATCAAGTAGATCAGGAACCGATAGATTACGGGGCCAATCATGCCGACCAGCACGGCGGCGACGCCGTAAAAACCGATGATACCTAATGCGATCAGTAATGACGCCATGAACAGGCTGCGGTCATGTTGTTTCATGTCAACAGACATTGAAGCCCTATTGCCCACGAAATACATGAGGAAGGAGGGTGTAATCACGAGACTACAAGGCGAAAAAAATGAGGCGGCACCACCAAGAACCCCAATGGCCAGGATCAGCGGAGCGGGCACGACCGGCGTTCCCTGGGCTTTAAACAATAGCCAACCAACCGTGTGATAAACCCATTCCCCCGCAAAGAACAGCAGGGCCAGTGCAATCAATGTGACGCCGATACGCACCGCATCGTTATCAAGACGAAAGCGAATTGTTTTCATCTTGGAGTACTCATGGCATCTTGCGATAGCACAGCAGATTTCGTGCCGACACTGCCGACGGCTGAAAAAAATATGGCAGGTTTGCCCCATAAGGAGTGGACGAAAATCGCGGTAACACTCACTGCCATTGCCGTCATGGCCCACACGGGGTTCACGAGTCCTGTCGCCGCCGCAGGTATGCCAAGGCCATTGAATGCGAATGCCAGCAAAACATTACGGACCATACGCGCATAACTCCGACGACTGATCTGCCAGGCGATCAGAATCGATGAGAGCCGGTTGTTGAGAACGACGATATCGGCCGATTCGATCGCGATATCCGTGCCGGACCCCATGGCAACCCCCGTGTCGGCTTGCATCAGCGCAGGCGCATCATTGATGCCGTCGCCTACCATGGCGACATGGGCACCGGACGCCTGAAATTGCCGGATGCGCTCGGCCTTCTCCTGAGGCAGGACACGCCCATAGACTTCTTCTATGCCCAATTGCTTAGCGACCGCTTCCGCTGTATGCGGGTGATCCCCCGTCAACATCAAAGCGCGGATGCCGTGACGATTCAGTGCCTGGATCGTCTCGCGGGCATCTTCGCGCAAGGCATCACCCAGCAGGATCCAGCCTTGGAAAAGACCCGCAGCCGCCACGCCAACGGCCGTATGCCCCAGCGCTTGCGCGCTCTTGATGGCCTTATCATCAGGAATGGCGATCTGTTGCGTTCGCAACCATTCGGCATTACCAATCTGGACCTGGGTATCACCGAGCTTGGCTGTTATGCCCAAGCCGGCTATCGCCTTGAAATCCGACGCCTCGCCCAAAGCGACCCCGCGCTCCAGTGCCTCATTTATGATCGCATGCCCAAGCGGATGCTCCGAGCCCATCTCGACCGATGCCGCCAGGCTCAGCATATGCATCTCGTCCACTCCTGAGGCTGGCATGAGCTTGGCTACCTGCGGACGCCCGACGGTAAGTGTGCCGGTCTTGTCGAACACTACGAGCGTTGTCTGGCGGAACGCTTGGAAAGACTCGCCCGTACGCATCAGCACGCCAGCCTCTGCTGCATCGGCAGCCCCGCGTACGATCGACAAAGGTGCCGAAATCCCGACCGCACAGGGATAACCCATGACCAGTACGGAAAGCGCAGCGAAGACCGCTCGCTCCACATCCGGTGTGCCACTCATCAGCCAGGTTGCCAGCAGCCACCCTAGCAGGGCCAGCAAGGCAAGGGTCAGAACAAGCGGCGTGTAAATGCGTAGGGTACGGTCCACCAGATGCAGCAGACCGGGCTTTAGTGCGCGCGATTCCTCGACGCTGCGGACTACTTGAGCCAGGAAACTGTCGTCACCTACAGCGCTTACTTCGACGAGCAGCATGCCTGGCCCGTTGATGGCACCACCGACGACACTTGTCCCGGTCGTTTTCTCAACAGGAAGGGGCTCGCCGGTCAACAGCGATTCATCCACCGAAGAATGCCCCTCCAGCACCCGGCCATCGGCACCGATCCTTTCACCGGGGCGCACACGAATGCGATCACCGATCGCAAGCGTCTCCGCCGGCACGGTTTCTTCGTGTCCATTTTTTCCCACTCGTCTCGCCGTACGCGGCGTCAAATCGAGCAGTTTTCGCACCGCTTGGGAGCTGCGCGTCTTCACGATCAATGAAAGCCACTCGGAAAAGCGATGATAGGTCAGCACCATCACCGAGACCCCGAAAAAAGCCGCCGTAGGGTAATGGGGCAGCCGTAGAACAAAACCGAGGGCCCCGCCGATGATGCCCGCTACAGCGCCGATTTCGACCAATACATGCTGATTGAGAATGCCTCGCCGCAGGGACTGCCAGGCAATCTTCAAAAAATTGCCGCCAGGGCCTAAAAACACGCCTAGCGCCAAGGCCGCGGTCAACGGTGCCGCCCAGGTCTGTAATAGGCCATCCAACTTCAATGCGTAGATGAGCAAGCCGAGAAGCGCTAGTGTGGCCGTCCCGGAGAGCGCGCGTATCCATCCGCGCGGCTTGAGCAGCGTCCATGAGAAAAGAAGCAGGGTGGCATAGACGAGCCCGGAAAGGACGAGTTGCCAGCCCTGTGACGGCGCCATCAAAGCCACGGCGATCAGGCTGGCGGAAAGCGCCAGCAGGAATCGGGCACCTTCATTGGCGAGACGGCGTTCCTGCACTTCGAACGGCTCGACCCGCCTCGGATCCTGTAGTTCGTAGCCGATATCGCCAAGCGTTCCCATCAAGACTGCCGGATCCGTCAGCGCTGGATCGTATTCGACCAAGGCCTGTTCGTGGGTCAGGCTCACGGCGACTTTCTTTACACCGGGCAGTTTGCCAAGTGATTGCTCGATCGTTCCCGTGCAAAGCGAGCAGTGCAGACCGCCGATATGGGCGCTGACGCGACGCAGTGGCGGTGTTTGCGTGGGCTCGTCTCGCCAAGGGTGCCAGTCTGATGAAGGATCAAGTGCGATGTTCGTCATGACGCCGCCCCTCCGATGTCGTCGTTGCCGTAAATCCAGCGTCGGTCACCAATGCCACCAGCTTCTCCGGCGATGTCGCATCGGGATCGATGATCAATCGAGCTTGACCATCCTGATAGGAAACCTTAACCGCGCTGACGCCGGAAACCCTCTTTAACACCTGTTCAAGCCTCAGCGCACAGCCATGACAGTGCATGCCACCGATTTGTAGTTCGAACGACTGCATGTCGAATACCTCTTTACCCGAGTCTCCTGGTGACTTATAACGCTTGGAGTTAACTCCAAGTCAAGGCTTTGTGGCATGATATTTCGCTGCCAGACACACTCAGCTGACAAACGCTAGATCTCGCACTGGTGAAGACCTCACGGGTTATCTCGCGTCATTGGCGATTCTAGAGGTGATAGCTGAGTCGCCCCGGTTTGCCGAAGGAGGTATGGATGAAAATTGGAGAGGCATCAAGGCGCTCGGGATTCAGTCCCGAGACACTGCGTTACTACGACAAAATAGGCTTGCTGGATGCCGTCGGGCGCGATGCCGCTGGGCGACGTGACTACGATGGTCACGATATCGAACAGCTGATGTTTATCCGTCGAGCCAAAAGTGCCGGCTTTAGCCTGGATGACATCCGTGTTCTGTTGCGGTTGCGCTCAGCACCCAATGAAGCGCGTCGGCAGGTCCTGGGGCTGACTCAGGCAAAGCTTGCAGAAATAGAGCACAAGATCTCCAGTCTGTCTGCATTCAAAGATGAACTCACACGCCTTAGCCATTTGTGTTGCTCGGATGGAGGCGACTCGTGCCCTATTTTAAGTCAACTTTCTGATACAGAGCACTCACACGCCTGATCATACTCTGGGTGAATTGTTATAAATCGTGTAGCTGAAATCCGCACAATCAAGCATCAAACCCTATTCATGCCGGGTGTGGCAGTGTCGACACACATACACACAATATTCCGGTTTAGGCGCCAAGATGCGTCATCTCAACTCCATCTCAAATCAACACGATCTTCCGGATACCCGA